>CAZQKI010000033.1:0-29801 GCA_964592855.1 uncultured Lentisphaerales bacterium | reverse complement strand
GGGCGGGTGCGCCTTCCGCCTGGCGCTGCCCCTGGCCATGCTGTCCGCAACCCCCGCGGGCGGGAAGGGATAGGGACACACTCACTGAGAACCGGTTAAGCGGGTCGACTAAGGGTATCCGCTTAAGGGTGGCGGTTAAGGGTGTGCTCCCCGTTCTCCCTGCGCGGCTCTTGACACTTAACCGTACACTTCATTGCCACGCTTTTGCGGAAACACTTACCCGACCCGCTTAAGCGATCCCGCCTGGGGGCGCTCGATTGACTTCGATATTCTGCGGTTCAGTATTCGTAAATCTGCGGTTCGATTGGGTTGCGGGCTTCGCCCGCATTAGCTCATCGCCCCGCAGCGGTCGAGCAGCTTCACCGTCCGGGCCTCGTCGCGCCGGTCGGCGCCGCCGATAAAGCGCTGCCCCTCGAGCGTGTTGAGATTTCGTGTCATTCCGGGTTGGCGCGGCCCCATCCTCCGCCCGCCGTGGACGGCTTGAGCGCTGCGGTTCCGTGACAGGGCGATTATTAGGGGAGGGGGAGATGCAAGTCAACCTCTGTTTCGGCGCTGTTTCGGCTCTGGCCGTTTCGGTCAAGAGCGTTACGGGGCGCATGGCAGTTCCGATGATGCCTGAGCTTCATAATCGTAATCTTATCTGGAAGCAGAGCTCCGAATACTGACGAATCAGAAACAAGAGCAAGATTAAGATTAAGATTACGATTACGATTGGTATTGAGACACCAACAGAACTGCCATGCGCCCAGCGTTACCGGAACGGCCTGGCTGTCGTTGCAACGCAAGGGCCTCGCGGTATTTTGTCCAATGTGAAGACGATCATAGATATTGCTGATGATCTATTTTTGCGATCGAAACAAGTATCCCGTGAACGGGGCGTGACCTTGCGGGAACTGCTTGCGGAGGGGCTCGAGTGCGCCCTCGAAAAACGGTCTGTCGCGCCCGCAACGCGCGTCAAGGCGGTCACATTCAAAGGCCAGGGCCTCGCGCCGGAGTTCCGGCAGGCCTCTTGGGGGGTGATCCGATCATTTGGAGCGGCTTGAGCATCTCGTTCTGACTGCGAAGGCTGCCAAGCAAAATGCATGGATGGAGGAAGTGATTGATGGTAAACTGCGTGCATGATTTGTCAAATCGTAATGTCGCGGCAATGTCGTGGCAGCATGCGGCATGTAGACTTTCAGTAAATTATGACGGAGCAGGCGAATATGGTTCCACCGGACAGTTCACTCAGCGTGATTCTACCCATCTACAATGAAGCATCCTGCATAACGGCTGTCCTGGATGAACTGTGCGCCAGCCTGGCTTCTCTGGGCAGATCGGAGATTATCGCGGTGGATGACGGCTCCACGGATCAGACGCCGGCGCTGTTGAAGGCCTATGCGGCCAAGCACCCCGTTGTGCGGCTGTTGCGGCTCGATCCGAACGCGGGGCAGAGCGCGGCCTTCTGGGCCGGCATTCGGGCTGCCACCGGCGACATCATCGTGCTGATGGATGCCGATGGACAGAACGACCCGGCCGATATCGTGCGGTGCGTGACGGCCCTCGAGAAAGCCGACATCTGCTGCGGCTGCCGCTTGGAACGCAAAGACACCTTTTCCAGGCGTCTCGCCAGCAAATTCGCAAACAACCTCCGCAGAGCCATCCTGAAAGATACAATCATCGACACGGGTTGTTCACTGAAAGCGTTCAAGGCCGGGTTGCTGAAGCCGCTTCAGTATTGGGATGGCATGCACCGCTTCCTCCCGGTGCTGGCCTCGTTTCACGGCGCGGTTATCGTGCAGATCCCCGTCAAGCACAGGCATCGGATTGCGGGAAAGAGCAAATATACAAATCTCGGACGCTTGAAGCGCACGGCGTGGGATCTCTTCGGTGTCCGCTGGCTGAAAAAGCGTGCACGGACATTCCGCGTAATCAACATCCCGTGTTCTGAAGGAGACGCAAATGCCGGGCTTCATCAATAGGACCGTTCGCGAGGCATGCCCGGAATGGCGGCTGCTTTTCCTTGTGCTGTGGGTACTGCTGCTCTGGGGCGGAAACTACGCCCTGCGCGGCTACTGGGAACCGGACGAACCCCGCTATGTGTATGTCGCACAGGAGATGGCCGACGCGGGCGAATGGCTCGTTCCCCACAGACACGGACTGCCCTATGCGCACAAGCCGCCCCTGATGTTCTGGCTGATCAATCTGGGCGAGTCCGTCTTCCCGGCGCCGTTCGGTTCCCGGCTGCCATCGCTGCTGGGCGTGCTGCTTGCACTCTGGAGCGTCCACGGCATCGGCATGCTCTGGCGCGACCGCCAGACCGCCAGACGCGCGGTTGTCGTGCTGAGCTCAGCCTGGCTGTTCTGGGACACCTGTGGCAGAGGGCAGATCGACGGGCTGCTCATTGGGCTCGAACTGGCGGCGCTCCAGAACCTTCTGAAAAATGACCGCGACGCGAGCGGCAAAACACCCTGGCTGGCATTCGTCCTGATGGGGCTTGCCGTTCTTGCAAAAGGCCCGGTGGGACTGCTGGTCCCGCTGGCCGTGTACCTGACGCTCCGCTTCTGCGACAAAGCCTCCCCGCACGTCAGTTTCCTCCGCCTGGGCCTCGGGTTGCTCGTCGCCGTTGCCATCCCCGTCGCATGGATTGCGGCCTGCTGGCACAGCGGCGCCCCGGCCGAATATCTGCACGAACTGCTTTTCACGCAGAATGTTTCAAGAGCTGCCGGAGAACTCGGGCACCGCAATTCCATTTTCTATTTTGTCTTCCATGCCCCGCTTGCATTCATGCCCTGGACGCTGTTCCTGCCGGCGGCCTGGATGGTGCTCCGGAAGAGCGATCCGGCCCTGCTGCGGCGGCTGGCGGGCTGGGTGTTGGTCGTCATCGTCTTCTTCTCGATTCCTGTCAGCAAGCGCAACATCTACATTCTGCTGGCCCTGCCGGGAATGGCGCTTGGCATTGCCGCGGCGTGGAGCGAAATCGAGAAGACCCGGTATTGCCGGGCCATCGCCCTGTCCCTGTTATCGCTGATCGTCGTTCTCTTCTCCGGCATCTCATTAGCCTTGCTGTTCAAGGAAAGCCTCGGCTTGCCATGGATCAGCGAATCGGCATCCCGGGTCATCATGCCCCTGTCGGCCTGGCCGTTTCTCGTCACGCTCGCCGTGGCGGCGGCGGGCCTCCGTTTCATGTCCGCATGCCGCTCGCAATGGCTTGCAGGCTACGCCGGCGCGCTGTGTCTGATTCTCGCTTGCGTGGGGGCCTTTATTTTTCCGTCGCTCAATGACGTGAAGGTTCCCGATGAAATCCGGCCGTTGGCGGCGCGATATGTGCCGGCGGAGGGACGCCTGCTGCTGTATGACCTGTACGGCGAAAGCCTGGCGCTGCATGCCGGTCGGATGGGCATGCGCTGCGACGACGATGAACAGATGTCTGCCGCCATGCAGACGCAGCGCCATGGACTGGCCGTCTTTCACAAGAAGCATGCGGGCGATCTGAAAAGCCGCTTCCCGCTGATTGACCAGACGGGTGAATTCCGCATGGGCTCCAAGACCTACGTCTGGGCGGCCTTTGGCGCTACGGCATCCGGACCGGAAGCGGAATCGGACGGCTCATGACGCCAGACACACCATCGGAAACGCCCCGGCCGAAGCCAACGCGGACGTTCATCCTCCGGATCGCCACCGGGCTCTTTGTCGGTGCGGTGGTTGTGGTGCTCTACAACTTGGGTCACATCCAGACCGCGTTGCAACATATCGACGCGGCCCGGGCGTGGATTCTGCGGCATGGCCTGCTGGAGGCCGCGCTGGTGTTTTTCGGCGCCAACACGGTGCTCTGCGCCCTCGGATGCCCCCGGCTCTGGACGAGCGTTTTTGCCGGGATCGTCTTCGGCGGCCCGCTGGGCTTCTTGATTTCCTGGCCGTCGTCCCTCGCCGGCGCCTGCTTGACATTCGCCGTTTTACGCATCAGCGGCGGCAGGCACTTCCTGGCAGGAATGAGCGCAAAATGGCGGGGCAAGGTCGTTCTCGCCGCATCTCCCGACATCCTTCAAACCGTGCTGATCCGCCAGCTTCCGATACCCGGCCTGGCCACGACGCTTCTGCTGGCCCTGTCGAACGTATCGGCGTCGGCTTATCTGGTGGGTTCGGCCATCGGCTTCATCCCCGGCGCCGCCCTCGCCTGCTTCATGGGCGATACCGTCACGACGGCGCAAACGCAGCGCTCGCTGGCCCTCGCCGCCAGCGTCATCCTGGTCTCACTCCTGATTGCAGTGTACAGTCGCGGCCTTTCCAGGCGAACCACACGGTTCCCGCAATCCCGAAGCTGAAGGCGACCTTCAGGTTCAACTCCGGCGACACGCGCCACAGCAGCGCTCCGCCAAAGGCGGCAAAGGCGACAAGCACATCGCGGACGAGATAGTAGACGCCGAACATCGCCGCCTTGCGTCCCTCCGGTGCGAGATCCAGGATCAGCGCCTTGCGGGTCGGTTCGCCGAACTCCTTGAGCCCCCGCAAGACGAAGACGGCCACGAGCGGCCCGAGGGACTGCGTGTACAGCAGCGCCAGGGGAAAGCAGGTGAAGAACGCGAACGTGATCAGCACGAAGGGCTTCTTGCCGAAGCGGTCGGCCATGTAGGCGACCGGCAGGTAGACGAGCACCGCGGTGAGGTTCTCGATCGCGGAAAGCCAGCCGAACGTGAGCTCCGAGACGGGGTGCAGCACGGTGCGCGTCGCCCAGATGACGACAAAGGCATCGGGGATCCGCTCGCAGAAACGGATGAGGATGTCGGACAGGAGGAGGTTGCGCAGGCTGCCGGGCATCTCCCGCCAGATCCGCAGCGGGTTGGCTTCCGCCACCTTCCGGTCCTGCGAATCGTCGGCGATCATCACCTGCTGCAGCACGGCGGCCGCCAGCGCCAGCGCCAGCGCGCAGACGAACGCCATGCGCACGCCCGGGCCGACGCCCCAGATGGCGATGCAGGCGCCGCCCAGGACCGGCCCCAGCATCTTGGGCACGCGCCTGACCAGCGCCAGGAGCGATACCCCCAGGGTCCGGCGGTGCTTCGGCACCGCCTTGGACAGCAGCTCCATCGTGGCCGGCAGGGAAATGGCCGACCACGAAATGAAGAAGGCCGCACCGAGGAGCACGGCCCACCAGGCCGGAATGAAGATGACGCACAGATAGCCCGCCATGGACAGGGCGTTGAAGACCAGCAATGCCCGCTTGGTTCCCAGGCGGTCGCTCAGGTAACCGCCGGGAAACGAGTAGAGCGCCGAAAGCAGATCGTCCATCCCGGCCAGCAGGCCGATGGCCATCACGGCCGTCGAGGCCTGAGCCAACTGCTGCAGGTACAGCGGCAGGAAACGCTCGGCCATGTGCTCGCCCATGCCGACAAGCACCAGCATGCCCAGCAATCCGATCAGACTCCGCCGGGGAACTCCCGGCGACGGCGCTTCTGATTCTGCTGCCGAATTCGGTTTCATAGCGCGTTTGTTCGAAATTCCACTCCGCCAGGCTTACGCCGACACGGAAGAACCGCAGCGGCTTTAGCGACTCCATTGGCACGCTCGCTCCCCCGGGCGCGCTCGTCGTGCTGGGTTGCGCGAAATTACCAGAACCCATATCAGGCCGCAACCCATTTCCCGGTAATTTCCCGGTAATCGGTTGGAGGCGGGTGTGCGTCAACTTCGTTGCCGCGCCCCGAGGGTTCAGGCAACAGGGTTCAGGTTCCTCGTTCTTGGTTCCTGGTTCTTGGTTCGGGGTTCAGTGCGGCCGCTGGCCGGCTTTGCCGGCCAGTTGGATCGCTTAGGAGACTTGCGGAGCAGCCGCGCCCTCGCCGCCTGGCTTATCCCAATTATCTTTGTCGCAAACTTTGTCTTGAGCTTTGTCGAGTGTTCGAGGAGGCGCACAAGAAGGTGTGCAAGGATGGCGGGAAGACCGGTGCAAGAAGCCCAGAAGGCGGGACTCCGGCAAACGGATGAACCCGCCGACAAAGCTCGCGACAAAGCATCGGCAGTGAATCGCCGGCCGGCACTACGGCTTCATTCGCTTACCGCCGGGGACGGCGGGGTCCAGTGCTTCCCGTGTCGCCGGGGAAGCGGATCGGGTATCGGCCGTGGGACCCGGATGACGCGTACGGCGACGCTTACGGATTACGAGGAAGAAGCGTCTTGTCGTCGACCGTAAGCGTCGCCGTAAGCGTCCACCGAAAAGTGACGATTAATAGCGCCCTTCAGGCTTCCAAACGGCACGGTCCGATACGTCCCGCGCTGTTGCGGACGCATCAATCCGGGCGCGAGCGGTAGTCAATAATTCTAGAAGAGCAGTTGTCGGTGACCGATCACAGATTACTGGTTACTGGTCACTTCTCCTAACTCCTAACTCCTAACGCCTAACTCCTAACTCCCGTGCCGTCCGGGGATGCCAGCTGTTTACAGTCTGCATGCCATGGCCTATACTCTCGGTCGCGTCGATGAATCGGCGGTCCCGCACGCTCCGCATGGCATGAATCATAAAACATCCAATCTTCGGCTATCCAGAACGGCACTGGCCAAGGCCGCGCTCGTGGAACGCATCCGCAAAGGTGAGTTCGGCCCCGGCGAGCGCATTCCTCCGGAGCGGGAACTGGCACTCCAGTTCGGCTTCAGCCGGGTGCTCGTGGGCAACCTGCTGCGGGAGCTGGCGCGCGATGGATGGGTGCGACGGCGCACGGGGAGCGGGACCTACGTGTCTGAAACCGCCCCGGCGCTGAGCGCAGGGCTCAAACGCATCGGGTTTGTGGCCAGCAATCGCGAGAGTCCCATCTCGCAGCGCATCCTGGAGGGACTGCAGGGAACCGACGTGACGGCGGAGTGCGACGTGACCGTGAAGGACCCCCGCGGCGATCCGCGCGAGGAGCAGCGCCTGGTGCGGGGACTGCTGAACGGCGGCATTCAGGGCCTGGTCGTGGTGACCTGTTTTCCCTGCGATTCGGCCGAGGGCCTGGCCTTCTACGAGGAGATCGGACGCCGCGTTCCCCTGGTGCTGTGCGACTGCGACCTCCAGGGCGACGTGCCCAGCGTGAGCACCGACAATGCGCGATGTGGCGAGCTGGCCGCCACCTACCTCGCCCGCACCTGCCCCGGGAACGGCTTGTTCTGGATCGTGCGCCGCTCGCCGCAATTGAGTTCTCAGGTCAACCGCACGCTGGGATGCCAGAAGGCCCTGCAAGCCGGCGGCGCCGCCGGAATCCGGGTTGTCGTCCTCCCCCCCGAGCCCGCGCTCCAGAAGCAAGCGCTGGTCCAAGCGCTGAGCGAAGCGATACCGATGGGGGCCTTCATGACCAGCGAGGTCCTGCTCCCCCCCTTTTTCGAGGCGCTCGACACCATCGGGGCCGCACGGGCGGGCATCACCCTCTGCTGCTGCGACAACTTCCATTCATGGGCGTCGCTGTATGCCGTGGCCCACATCGAACAGCCGATCCGCGAGATGACCGCCGAGGTCGTCCGCGAACTCGACCGCCAGTTGCGCCGCCCAGACGGAGTGGTCCGGCATGTGTGCCTCGCCCCCCGGCTGGTGCTCAGCGGAGCGTCAGGTTCAGGCTGACTTCGGCGCTGTCCTCGTACCCCACGCGGACGGCGACCGCCCGTAACGTGTGCCTCCCCGCAGCCAGCCGGATCGGCTGGGTGTAGAGCTTCCACTTCGGCTCAGCCCCCTCCTCCGTGGTCCAGGCGATGGAAGCGCCCTGGGTGGCGGAATGAAGCTGGATCAGACACGGCCCGTCCACCACGACGAGGCCATCGACGGCATCCCGGCCCGGCTGCGTGGGTGTGATGGGGATGAAGATGGGCGCGGCGGTCTTGGGAACCACGCCACCAGGGTGCCAGCGCGCCACCATCTCCGACTCGGGGATCTCGCCCAGGTCGCCCACGGTCCGACGCCACTCCTCGCAAGCCTTGCGCAAGCGCAAGAGGTCCGCTTGGAAGTCGGGATCGGCGGCGAGGTTGTTCAGTTCGAAGGGGTCGTTCCGGATGTCGTAGAGCTCCTCCGCGGGACGCGTGTTCTGGAACATGAGAGCCTGCGGCCCTTCAAGCTTGCCTTCGAGGTGCAGCCGCCACATCTCCTGCATGATCGGATGCCGGTTTCGATACGGGTTCCAGAGCAGATAGGGGCGGTCGGCATAGAAGTTCCGCATGTACTTGAAGCGGTCGTCGCGGGCGGCGCGGATCATGTCGTAGAGTTCGTCATAGCGGTCCCGGCTGGCAAAGACGCAGGCACGCGGCGGATCGGCGCGAGGGCCGACGAAGACCTGTCCCTGGAGGTGTCCGGGAACCGTCTGGCCGGCCGCCGCCAGCATCGTCGGCGCCAGGTCGATCAGGCTGACCAGGTCGTCGCAGACCTCGCCGGGGCGGGTCACCCCCGGCCAGCGGACGATCAAGGGAATCCGGATGCCCGCATCGTAGGGCCAGCGCTTGTGCCGGGGAAGGCCTTCGCCATGATCGGACCAATGGACGACCAGGGTGCTCTCGGCCAGGCCATCCTCTTCGAGTTGGTCGAGCAGCTGGCCCACCTGCTGGTCGGCGATCGCCAGATTGTCGTAGTGCTGCGCCAGCGCCCGGCGGCAAGCTGGCGTGTCGGGCAGGTAGGGAGGAAGCTTCACCTGGTCGGGATCGGTGATGGCCTGGGGCGGCGCCTTCTCCGGCCACATCCCGCTCTCGTGGGTGATGATGGGATTGAAGACCGCGAAGAAGGGCTGATCCGGATCGGGGCGGTTGCGCCAGTGCGCGGCCGGGCTGCATTCGTCCCAGGCCGTCAGCGGCGAAGTGAACTGGTAGTCGGTCTTCTCGTTGTTGGTGCAGTAGTATCCCGCCGTCCGGAAATACTCGGGGAGCAGCCGGGCATAGTGGGGGATGACCACGGAATAGGGGGTGGGCATTTCGGGGGTGCGCCGGTTCTTATGGGTCGTCCGCATGTGCTGCGCCCCGGCGGAGATCGGATAGAGGCCGGTGATGATCGAGAAGCGGCTGGGCGCGCAGACGGGTGCGGTGCAGAACCCCTGCGTGTAGCGCCGCCCCGAGGCGGCCAGGCGGTCGAGGTTGGGCGTGCGGGCGAGGGGATCGCCATAGCAGCCGTAGCGCGGGCTGGTGTCTTCGAGGCTGATCCAGAGGATGTTCAGTTTATTATTCATATTCATTGGTTCATTCCGACTCGCATCGGTTCGCTCCGCTATCGCATCATAACGCGTTGTCCGTTTCCACGGGCAGGGGGAAGCTGTCGCCCGTCCGCTCGATCCATTGCCGGAGCAACGCCTTCATCTCGTCGCGCTTCTGCCGGTACTGGGTGTTGAACGCCAGGTTGTTCTGCTCATAGGGGTCGTCGTTTAAATTGAACATCAGCCACTCGCCATTCGGGACGCAGGCGTACTTCCAGGCGTCGCGGGTGATGACGCACCGCCAATCATAGCTGGATTCCCTGCGATGGATCAATTGCAGATAAGCGCTGTCGGGCTCCAGGGCCACGCGCTCCGCGAAGTTCCGGCCGGTGCGCCGATGGGAGTAGTCGAAGCCCTCCATCCAGCCGGGAACCGCGATTCCACACAGCCCCAACGTGGTCGGGGCGATATCCACGTGATTGACCAGACACGGGGCGTTGCCCGCCTGGCGGCCCTGGCTCACCTTCGGCACGCCGCCGCCGATCACAAACGGAATGCTGACCGATTCCTGATAGGGGACACACTTGCCAAACCGTCCCTGGCTGCCCATCTGATCGCCATGGTCGCTGAAGAGCATCACGTGCGTGTCATCGATCCTGCCGCACGCGCGCAGCGCGTCCATGAGACGGCCCACGTTCTCGTCGATGTTCTCGATCTGGGCATAGTACCCCGACAGCAGCGAGCGGGCATCCCGTTCGCACGTCTGCGGGATGTTCGGCCGCAGCGCCAGCTGCTGCGCTTGATAGCGCCGGTTTCGCGCCGGGGCGAGATTGGGCACATGCGGCGGCTGAACCGAGACCACCAGGAAAAGCGGCTTGTCGCCGCCGGTCCGTTTCCGGATGCGTTCGATCGCCAGGTCGGTCAGACAATCGGTTTCGTAGCCGGGCAGCCGGGCATGCTGAATCTCCTCCCCGCCCTCATGGCCGTGCAGGTAACTGTCCCAGGGACTGTTGTTGTTGTCGTAGCCGAGCCAGGTGCTGAAACGCCCCCGGTCGATGCGCGGCACGGTCCGGAGCGCGGAGCGGCCTTCGCGCTCCTTGAGCCCCGCCAGGTGCCATTTGCCCAGATGGACCGTCTCGTAGCCCTCCTGATTGAAGACATCCGTGATGGTCTCGAAAGCGGGATCGAGACGATCCTCGTGCCGTTTCACCGAATGGTTGTGGGCGTACCGCGAGGTCAGCAGGCTGCCCCGGAACGGACAGCACAGCGGGTACCCCGATACGGCACAGGGAAAATTCGTTCCCGCGATGGCCAGGTTGTCCAGGTTCGGGGTGAAGACGTTCGGATCACCATTGGCCCCCGTTGCCTGCCCGCGCATCTGGTCGACAATGAACCAGATGATGTTCGGCTTTCTTTCTGTCATTCTATCCTCTTGGTTTCACGAACGCGTCGCCAGAAAAGTTGCTCAGCGTCGCAATATAGTTCTAGCCTCGGGCGATTCGTGCCGATCATAATTCAAGTTGCGGCAAGAGTAAAGGGGATACCCGGTTACGCGGTAATGGCGCGGTAATGCTCACCGGGGGGGGCGAAAAGCGAGCATGACAAGCAGGTCTTGAACCGTAAAGGCACTCCAATTTTATCGGCCATCGCGACAACTTCACCACGGAGGCACGGAGCTCGTCTCGCACATGAGTGCCCTGCCGATCGCCTTTCAAACCCCATAGCGTTGTTGCCTTGCCCCAGCGCGGTTCCGTTCAACAACATTATATCCCTTGCGCCGCCTTCTCCCTTTTGCCATTCTTCCTTCAACGCCGCTGCGTTGTGGTATTGCGGCGCAAGGGATAAAACGCTATTCGTTGACGGCGGTAGTATCATAGTAGTACTATAGTCTCATGCCAAAGAAAATTCGAGAGTTGATTCGCGACCTGAGGACGGCGGGATTTGCTGATCGTGGCGGCAAAGGCAGCCATCGCAACTTCACGCACGCCAAGGGAACGAAGATAACACTCAGTGGTAATCCCTCGCATGATGCGAAGCGATACCAGGAACGTGACGTTCAGCAGGCACTTCGCGAGGTGGCGGAATGAAGACAAGTGATCGATATCTCAAGATTGTCGAGTGGTCGGAAGAGGATCAGTGCTATGTCGGCACATGCCCCAGTGTTATGCTTGGCGGCATCAACGGGGACGATGAGGCGAAGGTGTACAAAGAACTCTGCCAAGCGGTCGAGGAATGGATCGCCATTTACGAGCAGGACAGAGAGCCGCTTCCAGAGGCGACCGCCGGAAGAGAATACTCCGGCAAGTTTGTGGTCCGAGTCGGAAGTGATCTTCACAAGGCACTTGCCATTGGCGCTATGCGCCATGGCGAGAGTTTAAATGAACACTGTATGCATCTCCTGCGCGAAGAGCGGGCACAATATGGAGCGAACACGGCGTCGCAGCCTATCGCCGGGAAGCCCGGCTCAGGCTGAATGCCAACGGTCTAATGCGGGCGGAGCCGGGCCGCCAGGTTGCGTCCCACTTCGATCATCGCGTTGTCCGACGGGTGCAGCAGATTGATGGTCAGCCCGCCGAGGTTCGTCAGCAGATCGGGACCTTCAAGCAAGAGCAGATTCGGCAGGTTGCAGGCGGCAACGGCGTCGCGCAGCGCTTGCCGGTATTGCTCGGGCGTTCCTCCGTGCCGGGCCTCTGGATCGTCCGGGATGAGGTCGCGCCGGAACGGAAACAGCGTGATGCACGCGACGGTACGCCGCGGATCGGCGCCCCCCACGGTCCGGACCATTTACTCGACGCGGCGGCGGAACTCGTCCAGCGGAAACCCCTGCATGTTCACCGACAACTCCATGGACGCGACCTGCCAGTCGTCCCGTGCCGCGATGTAGTCGGCCAGGGGCGCTTCGCAATGGCACGAGCCCCCAAGCCCCAGGTTGATCAGGTCGGCGCCCAGATGCCAGGCCGTCTGGGCCACGTAGCTCAGATGCGGCGCTTCGCTCTTGGCCCCCTGGGTAATGCTCGTGCCATAGGCCAGATACGTGATCCTGGGCAGTTGTTCAGGGCTCGGCGGCCGGACCCCCTTGCCTTGGATGCCGTGCAGGATCACAGGCCCTCGTCCGCCGAAGATGCAACGGAACACGTTCGGATCGAACGGCTGATCCTGCCACCATCGTCGGTCCAGCTTGGCAAGCACCGGGGCACGCGAAACGGTGATCGTCGTCGGTTCCGGCCCGATCAGGCAGGGGGCTTTTCCGTCGAATACTCCCTGAAAGACACGCAACTGCGTCTCGCCTTCGGACGACAGCGTCACCTGCGCTTCGTCTCCTTCCATCGTGAAGCGCAGTTCGCAGTTGAACGGCATCAGCGCCCGCTCCTGCGCTCTCGGGTTGAGCTGCTGACGCACCTCCTCCGGCAGGCGTTGCAGGCGAACGCCCCCGTTGGCGGGACGGACTTCCGCGACATTGTGCAACTGTACGTGTTCGTAGATCATGTGATTACCCCAGTCAAGTCGTGCAGGGCCTGCCGGCGCCACTGGCGGAAGTGTCCGGGGGCCATGCCCGTGCATTTGCGGAAGGCGCGGGTGAAGTGCTCGAAGCTGCTGAAGCCGCAGAGCTGCCCGATCTCCCCGATCCGGTAGGTGCTGTTGCGCAGATAGAGTCGCGCATGATGGATGCGCTGCTTCATCAGCAGGCTTTCGAAGTTGTCGCCGCAATGCTCGCGCACGACGTGGCAGGTGCGCGTCAGCGACAGGCAGAGCGCCGCCGCCAGATCCGCCGTGGAGACGGCGCGGTTGTAGTTGAGCGCGATAAACTCGTGGATGCGGCCCGCTTGCGTGTCGCCACTGCGCCTGCCCGACCGGAAGTCGGCGGCGGCGACGACGAGTCCGGCCGCGAAGACCGGCAGCAGCAGCTTGATCGACCGCAGCGCGGCTTCATCGAGGGGCGGACGCCAGATCCCGGCGAAGAAGGTGACGACCGGAATGCCGGAGCGGTAGGCCGGCGCGACCAGCTCGACGAGCCCGCGCGGGCAGGTCTTGCGGAAGCAGCGCGGCCGCTCGGCGGCGACCTGCTCGTCCACCTCCGTGTCGCACCGGCGGACGCAGGCGTCGCGGTTCTCCTGTCCGCATTCATGGGGAAACGTCTTGCGGTGCGAGTGGCGTTCGGGCGGGACGAGCGGTGTGTCGCCGTCGAAAAGCACGTGCATGCGGTCGTGCAGGGTCAGCGTGCAGCCAGTCTGCCGCTCAAAGGCGCGCAACGTGGGTTCGAGGTCATGCATGGTTGGAATATTACTGTTATCGGCAAAATAGATCAATTCTATAGCAATCGGATCCATGGCGCGGACGGAGAGATTCGGGTAACGTTCTGAACAGGCAAACGGATCAGGCGTCCGGCCGGACGGAGCAGGAGCGGAACATGGATCACGGACCGAAGAAGAGCGAACAAATGGCGATCGTCGTGGGATGCACGGGATGCGACTCCTGTCGCTGGGTTTGCCACGCCGAGGCGATCACGTTTGATCATGAGGGGGCGCACATCAATCCCGAACGTTGCGTCGGGTGCGCGGTGTGCGTGGACGAATGTGCTTCGGAGGCGATTCGCATCGTCAACCGAAATCAACAACAAGGAAAGGAAGCGCGTTAATGTCGCGTGTTGAACTGAAGCAAGGCCGGGCGGTGGAGTCCGCACGGGAATTGAACGTGGTCGCCGAGTACGATGTCGTCGTGGTTGGCGGTGGCATGGCGGGCGTTGGCGCGGCGATCGCCGCGGCGCGCAAAGGGTGCCGGACGCTGCTGCTGGAGCGCGAAAGCGCGCTGGGTGGTCTGGCGACCGTGGGGCTGGTGAACATTCCGCTCGACACGGCGTACGGCATCAGCCGCGAGATGCTCGATCGGCTGGAGGCCGTGAACGCGCACTGGCACCGCAATTCTGATCCCGAGAAGCACAAGCTGATTCTCGACCGCATGGTCCGCGAGGCGGGGTGCGACCTGCTGCTCGTCGCCTACGTCGTCGACGCCATCGTCTCCGGGGGCAAGGTCGTGGGCGCCGTGGTCGAGAGCAAGAGCGGGCGCGAGGTCGTCCTCGGCAAGCGCTTCGTGGACTGTTCCGGCGACGCCGACCTGGCGTTCTTCGCCGGGTGCGAATGCTACGAAGGCCGCCCCGAGGACGGCAAGCACCAGGCGTGTTCACTCGAGTTCCGCCTGGGCGGCGTGAACTGGGAAGCCTATCTGAACTCCGACTTGAAGCGCGACGACGCCCAGTGGGTCAAGCGCATCGCGACTTCGGTGGAGAACGGAGAGATGCCGTACATGATCGACAACCACCTCAACTGGATCACGCACGTCCCCGGACGTCCCCAGCATTGCGGGCAGGACGAAGTGTCCATCTGTCTCGCCCATTCCCGCAACTGCGATCCGCTGTCGGTGCGCGACTTGACTCGCATGTATCTGGAAGGCCGCGAACAGGCGGACATCCTGTCGATGTTCATCAAGCGCCACATCCCGGGATTCGAGAATTCGTACTTGATCGACACGGCGCCGCTGCTGGGCGTGCGTGAGAGCCGCCGGGTCGTCGGCGAGTATGTGATGCAAACGCTCGACTTCGCGCGCAAGACCCGGTTCAACGATGCGGTGGCCTCGACCAACCATCACTTCGACTTGCACAACCCCGACGGGCCCGGCAACATCAAATGGGCGAAGGAGACGATCGACGGCAAGGTCTGCTACGTGAGCGGAACGGGCAACAAGGGCTCGTGGGAGCCGCCCTGCGGGTTCGAGAACTTGACCGACGGCTGGGGCCGGCAGGGCGCCGACCGCGTCTTTCTGAAGACGCCGGCGGACATCCCCTACCGCTCGCTGGTGCCTGTGAAGATGGACAACCTTCTCGTGGCCGGCCGCTGCCTGTCCTCGGAATTCATGGCGCAGGCCGCTGCACGGCTCGTGCTCACCTGCCTCAACATGGGGCAGGCGGCCGGCACCGCGGTCGCGCAATCGCTTGAGGAGGGCGTGGCGCCGCGCAAGATCGACGTCAAGCGCCTCCAGGCGACGCTCGTGGCGGACCGGGCTTAGGTTGATCAGGGGAAACGGTAGCCGATGAAGTCCGCGAAGACGAAGAGAACGTTGCGGGGTTTCATAGGACGGGTTCGCCGGTGGTCGGGAGGGTTCCATGGATCCGGGAATGGAACAGCCGTTGACTGCCACGGCATGGCCCGATGGCCCACGGCAGGTTCCAATGCACGTGCAGGTCGAGGTAGTGGTCGGTCTGTCCATCGACTTCGATCACCAGCCCGGTGGCCTCCCACGGGCTCAGTTCCCTGTCGTCCGCCTGAACTGGAATCAGCCGAGCCTGGACCTGCGGGCACCGATCTTTGAACGGCACGAGCACGGTCACGAACATAATGCCTTGGGTGCCGGTCTGCGTGTAGACTAGGTGCAACGGGTTGTCGTAGCCCTCCAGCGGGAATGGGCATGGCTCCAGGCTGGCCTGGCCGGAAGCGCCCGCAACCGGAACGATCAGCAGGTTTCCGCCGTTGCCTTGCGTCTCCAGTCGTCCGTCGGGATGAAGTCGGGCAGGGCTCATCGCGTGGAAATGCAGGTCATAACGATGCATGGCGTCGGTCTGCGGAGTGACACGATCGAGCAGAATCCAATACCCCCCGCGCAGGTAGAAGAGCTTCCGCCGCACGGCAGTGACAGGTTGGGGCAGATGGCGGTAGGCTTCGTGGACGCCGCTGAAATAGGCAAAGCCCGGTTCGCTGCGCCAATCGTTGATGTAGGGCGTGCATTCCCGCTCCCACCGCCATTCCCCCTGCACGGGCAACTGGTCCTGCTGGTCAATGGCCAGCACATTGTGTGCGGCGCTGCTCCGCCGCCAGGCACGGGCCGTTTTGTCGCCGTAGGTTCCGCTGCCGTTGTCCACCAGGACCGGCCGCCCCCTGCTGTAAATCTCGAAACTCAGGAGGTCGGTATGGGCATGGCTGCTCACCACGCTGCCGACATGCCCGGCGTTGATGGCTGCGTAGTCCGCCTGCGCCGACCAGTCCTGGCGCATGAGGTAATAGCCGGCATCGGGCAGGACGGAGTCGACCGGCGGCAGGTTCTGAGGCAGGTTGCGGTACTCGGCGAAGAGGTTGCGACCGCCGGCGGGCAGCAGGCCGTGGATGGACACACGGTCCTGCCAGGCGGCGGTTTCGCCATGGTCTGCCGGCTTGAGTGTCGGCAAGGGCGCGTTCAGGTCTGGCATCAAGGACTCCGCCACGGCTTTTCCCTCGGGCAGCCTCAGCAGCGCCGCGGCCATCCGCAGGCGGGCAATCCCCTTGCCGGGCTCATGGACCGCCCCCGTGTCACCGAAACGAGGAATGTCGCCGTCCGGTGCCATCATCTGCCAGAGCGTGTTCCCCATGCGACGAACATGATCGTGGAACGTCGGACTGAAGCGGATGTGGTTGGCTTCGGCAAGCAGAAGCGCTTCCAGGAAGTGCTGCACCGTGCCCCAGTGGTATCCGGAGCGTTCGCGGGTGAAACCATCCGGATACAGGAGCAGCCGCATCTCGTGCTCAAAGTAGTCGGGGGCCAAGGCGGCGAACTTGGCGAAGCCCTGGAACTCGGGAAACAGCAGCCCCGCCTCCCAGAACCCGACCAGGGCATGCAGCCACCAGTTGTGTCCGGAACTGCCCAGCATCGACTCGGACCATCGGCGAGTGACCGCCCATTCCGCCGGCACCTGCTCGATCAGCCAGCCGAAGAACGGGACCAGCGGTTCATCCGGAACCTCCGGAACCGCCATCAGCACCCGCAGCAGATCGCAGATGCCTCGTGTCGTCCCCCAGCTTCCCTTGCTCCATCGGTCGCGGCCCGCGAGCACCGCCCGCCCCAGCCGTTCCGCCGCCTCCGGATCCAACGCCAAGATCAGGTTCTCCGCCCCGATCCGAATCACCGGATTGCCGTGCGCCCGACCGAGCATGGGCTCATCCAGCGCCATCGCCAAGCGCAGCCGTGCCGCTTCCCGATCGGACGCCGACGCCAGTCCACGCACCTCCGCGACATACGTCTGCGAGAAACCTGTCGCAGGTGTCGGTCTGCGTCGCAGGTAGGCCACGAAGGATGCCGCCCCGCCCTTGAACGCCCGCTGCGCCGAAACCAGATCCGGCCGGTTCCAGTCCACTGCGGCCATGAACTGACGATCCACTTCCGGATCCATGCCCTGCATCTGACTGTTCATTGGGTGGGTCCAAACGGGTCCCGCGGCGTCGGTTCGAACTCGTAGCGCTTCGAGGTCGGGAAGAGGCGTTCGTAATCGTGCCAGTGCCGGAGCATGATCGCCCGTTTCCGCTCCAGGTTGGCGATCAGGTCGGGGCCGAACCGGAAGACGGTTTCGCCGGCCGGGTCGGTGGCCTGGGCGATCACCTCGTTGACCCCGAAGCCCCGCAGCAGGTCGATCAGTTCCAGCGTGTTGTCCAAGTCCATGCGGGCGATCTTCCGCAGATCCAGCGCACGCTGATCGAACAGGATGTTGTCGTCGAAGTCGAGTGGATTGGCGCCAAAGCGCGGCAGGTGCGCCGTATCGAGGGCATGCTGGTACAGGATGGCCAGCCGCCCGCATTCGCACACCAGGCGCAGCGCTTCGATCCGCGCCCGGTAAAGCGCCAGCCGCCCCGGGGTTTCCGGATCTTGCGCCGACGGAATTCCGTCAACCAGGGCCAGGGCCGTCCGCAGATGCCGCTGGGCTTCGTCGATGCACCACCGCGCCATCCAGACCACGCTGTCGCCGATGAAGACGGGCTTGCCGAGAATGTGGCACAGATTGGCGTTCACCTCCGGCGAATCGCAACTGAACAGCATGCCCCGGTAGTGGGCGGTCTCTTCGTCGGTGAGTTTTAGCGGCTCCGGTACGAGCGGGCGGACCAGCCAGCGCGAGGTCGTCACCCCCAGGGCCAGGCTGTGCGACACGCCGCGCTGCCGCAATTGGGCCAGGCCGTGCACCGCTTGCTCCACTTCGCTCCAGGCTTGGAGCAGCCGCTCCGCTCCATCCGCGCCGGCAGTCCTGCGGGCGGCTTCCAGCAGCACGACCTGCTGGTGGACCGCCCCCTGTCCCGGCTGCTTCAGAAAGGCTTCGATGAGCACATAGGTTTCGTCGGCCGTCCCCGGCCCCATCGTGATCGAGCGCATCCGGCCGTCGCCGGGGGCAAACACCTTCTGCAGCGAGGCCACGAAATCCGGGCGGTTGAAATGGCCCTGCACGGGATTGGTCTGCGCGCCGACCACGCCTCCGCCGCTGCTGGCGCCGGCGCCGGCAATGCTTTTGCCCAGCCCGTTGACGGCGTTGAGATAGAGGTGCTCGCCGAGCCTGGCCTTCACGGCGGCCAGTTCGGCCGGGGGAAAGCTGAACGAATGCACATTGACCCGCACCGCGGCGCCGGCATCGAGCGCCCCCTGCCGGATCGCCTCCAGCCAGCCGGCGATCCGCTCGCCGGGATCGCGCTGCCGATGCTTCATGGGGCCGTTCATGCCCGGATAGCTGTAGGCCGACCAGGGAAGCCCCGCCCCGCAGTCGTTCGTCCAGAAGCTGAAGCGGTCGGTCTCGGGGTAGCACTCGCAAAAGCGCCGGCTCGCCTCGCGGTACAAGTCCAGCACCTCCGGCTCGTCGATCGACGGACTCCAGTAGGGCTTCGCGGCAATGCGTCCGAGCTCGCACTGCACGCCGCGCCAGCGGGGATGCGCCTCGTAGACCGACTCCGGCAGCCACAGCGGCTCGGCCCCGTTGACCACCAGCCGCAGGCCGTGGCGGCGCATGGCCCCGATCCGCGCATCGAGATAGGCGCGGTTGCGCTCAAGCAGGTCCGCCGGCAGGTGCTCCGCGACACCTTCCGGCGGAAAGACGCGGAACAGGGAAAAGCTCCCCTGCGACCAGTTGGGATACGGATCGCGGTTGTCGGGGAGCAACGCGTCATACGCGAAGGGAAGCCCGGCGATGGCGATATGCGTGGCGCCGTGGTCGTTGGCCCGCACAATCTGGGCCTCGTAATCCTCCCCCTGCAGGGGAATCGAAAACACCAGCGGCGTGTCTTTAAGAAGGGCGGCGGTCTGCTGACGGTACATGCAATTTACTTTCTTACGGATTGCCGCCAAAAAATGCTTTCAACGTCTCGTTCGCTTCCACCCGGCTTGCCGAAAAGGCTTCAAACGCCTCTTCGTTCGTCAACTCCGCATAGAGCCAGAGCGCCCAGTGAAATTCCGCCGTCTTACCGGGCTGGAGTCCGACCTGCTTGACCAGTTCGCCGGTGATGCCGTATTGCACGCGATCCCACTCTTCGGGCAACACCAGAATTCCGCCGGCGCCCATGCCTTTGCCGTAGGCCTGGTCTTCAATATCGTCGGCATAGAACGCCCAGGGCGTCGCCTTCGGATCGGCGGCCTTCGCGTTCTTTCCCGCGGCCGTCTGCACGTAGCGGGCCTTCGATTGCCCGAAGCCGCCGATGTGGGAGCGGAATTTCACCGTCACGGTTTCCACCGGCACGGCGGGACGCACCAGCAGACGCTGCAGCAGCGCCTCGCCGCCCAGCTGCAGGCCGAACGACAGCACGGCCGAGCCGGCGGGCGACTCCCAGGTCACGTCCACCCGGCCATCCGGACCGGCCTCCACCTTCCGCACGTCGGCGATCCGGTAGCCGGTCACCCGTACGTCGTCGAAGAAAATGTCGATGTAGCCGTTGTAGTACCAGAGATGTCCGGCCGGGTTGTTCATGCCCAGTCCCGACATGGAGTAGGCCTTGATCTGGCGCTCGTCGTCCCACCCCATCTTTTTCCAGTCGTTGCAGGCCAGGTAGGTGAACCCGTAGTCGGCCTTCTTTCCCTGCAACCCGATGAGCGTCTTGGCCTGCAGACACGCCTTCCCGTTGAATTCCCCGTAGTTCAGAATGTTGCGGGCGGGGGTCACCGCCCGGACATTGACGCGGGTCAGCTTCTCCGGAGCGGGATCGGCATACGGCTTCCATTCGCCCTGCGGCCACGCCACCGGCTTCGGCTCGACCCCGACCTCCCGGCGCGGCAGCGGCGCGTCCAGGCTCCCCGCCGCTTCGAGACGCACCGGCGTTTCCGTCCGAACGCCGCTGAGCACGTCGGTCACCTGCAGCCTCCACGCCCCCGGAACGTCGTTGAACGCCGTCGGCACGACGAGTGTTCCCGCCCCGCTCTTGAGCAGGACATCGCCGGCAAACCCCACGCCGTCCAGATCGTCCTGCCGCGTGAAGCGGACATGCGCGACGTGGTCGCCGGCCCTCTCCGTGCCCTCCGTCGCAAGCTGCATCTGAACCGCCAAGGGGCTTCCGGCCGCGACGGCTTGCGCAGCCGTCACCTTCACCTCCGCGATGCGGTAGGGCAGGAGCGCGAAGAGATCGGGTTCGCCCGGCCGCAGTCCGAATGTCGCCTTCGCCGTATGGCCCAGATACTTGCGACTGCGCATGTCGTAGAGGTGGACCGGCCGGTCCAGCGTCAAGGTGGCGGATTGCTCCTTCCAGCGCAACGGCCCATGATGATGGTAGATTGCCGTCTTTTGGTCGCTGTTTTCCCACGTGGGAGGAACGCGCTCGTAATCCTGAATGATCCCGAGCGCCCGGGTTCCGTTGCCCTGGAGCGGATACAGGTAGACCGCCGGCGCCGGGGCGCCGTCGATCATCACGGTTGCGGGAGGAGGCGTCGCTTGGCTTTCGGCCTGCAGCCTTCGGATCAGCACCGCAGCCGACGCCGCGTCGGGGATGAAATTGAAATAGTACGCCACTCCCTTGCCTCGCGGAAGACGCGTCGCGGCGGGCGTCGACATCGCCTGCCTGACGAACGCCGGCGCGTCGTCGCGACTGGCGGCGAACGTGCCGCAGACCGCCGCCTTCACCGCCGCAAACGCGGGATCGCCCATCGTGCGTCCCACGAGCAGAACCGGCTCGCTGCCTGCGCCCGTGGCCCAGGCGACCTCGCAGGGAATGGATGAACGCAGCTTGATCGCCCCGTAGAGTTCCTTCGAGGGCTGCGCCACGCCCGCTTCGCGCTGAATGCCGAAGAGCAACCCGATGTCCAGCAGGTTGACGGGAGCATCCGCTGCAGCGGGCGCCGCCGCCGCTTGCTCCGCGGACGGCGCTTCCCAGAAACCGGGTTGCGCCGGGGCGGGTGCCGGCGGTTCGTGCAGGGCGAACGGCGCCGTGGCCAGCAACGTGCCGCCGTCCGTGACGTAGCGGTCGAGGCCGTTGCGTTCAGCAGGCGTCAGGAGCGGCGCCGACGGGCAGATGACCAAAGGCGTCGCTTGCGCGTTCAGCTTGGACAGCGCGTCGCGCGCCACGAATGAATAGGGGATGTTCAGTTCGCGGAGGGCCTCCGCCCAGATCTTGACAGCTTGCTGCGCGATGTCCAGCAGTTCGCCGGGCATCTCCGTCGGCAGGAGCATGGCGATTCCGCCCGGATCGCGTTCCATGGCGATGAGCTGCGTGGCGACCCCCTTCTGGAGTTCCAGGACCTCCTCGCTCCACCAGCGGGTTTCGTGCGTGGCCCGCAGATCGCCGGGGAGCACGGCGAAGTTTCCGCCGGCCGAGGCGAAGTACGAGATCCCGTTTGCCTCCTCGAAGAGGAGCAGCCAGGGCATCGAGCGGCTGTAAGGCTCGTGGTCCTTCCACGGCGCGTAGTGCGTATAGCAGGCATTGATGGCGTCCGGCTTGGTAAACGCCCGGTGGAGATCGCGCTCGATCCCCCGCCACAAATCGGTGGTGTAGAGGTAGTGGGGCGAGTAGTGGATCATGAAATCGCAGCTCGCCAGAATCCGGGGGACGTCCATGCCCACCTTCAAGTGCGTGCCGCAGTAACCCACGCGGGCGCCGGGGTCGTTGCGCTGAAAAATGTCCGCCGCCCAATCGCGAAAGCTCGCGAGATCCACGCCGCCCGGCTCGTCGGCCAGCGAATAGCCCAGCGGCGACAGCGGCGCCATCGCCTGCGTGTAGGCTTCCAGCGTCTGCTCCTCCTGAGCCGGGTCGAAGGTCTTCTTGAACCGGCCGGGCGGAACGCAGACGTTGACCGGGGCGAGGCGCAGGCCTGCGGACGATGCCATGCCCGACACGTCCAGGCTCCGGCCCACTGGCGACAACGCCGTGATCCCCAGTTGACGCAACCGCCGGTAGCGCCATTGATCCTGGGTGGCGCCCGTTTCGGTCGACCAGACCATCACATGGTAGCGCGATGGATCGTTCGCCCGGTCGATCCGGACCTGCAAGGACAGACGCTGCTCATCCAGAATGTGGCCATCCCGGGTCAAGGCCAGCAGACGCAGGAGATGCGTTCCCCCCCGCGAACCCCAGCCATCGAGGCGGCAGGCGCGCTCCGCCGGAGAAACCCGCTTCCAGGCCACTAGCCGATCATCGGCATCGAACACCTGAACCAGAAACGCCGCCTCCCCGGGGGCAACGGCCGGCGCCGTCGACCACGTGACCGCTACGGCCTGTCCCGCATCCACGCTCGCGGCAACCTGCATGTTCGTCAACGTCAGCGGTTGCGGAACGTCGAGGGACAAGGCCCCGTAGTCCGTGACGGCACCGTCGCGACGGGCGCGATAGAGCAGCGTAAGCTCGCCGGCCCGGGCGAGCGGTACCGCGACCTTGGCCGTCGCCGCACCAGCCGGAATCGGGACGACGCCACGGTCGATCCGTTCGCCGAAGACGGAGCGGGTTTCCCATTCGAGCGAGACCGGCGCGGCCGCAGGCCCGGTGAGCACGGCCTCCACGTCCAGCGGAATGCCCAGTGTCGGCGTCGCGCTCCACCGCAGGCTGCACGCCTCTGCGCTTGTCTTGCCGGCGGCCCAGCGGATGATGCGCGCGAAAACCGCATAGGCCGTCTCGACTTTCGCGGGCAGTTCCGGCGAGGCCGCGTCGGCGGGGATGAAGGCATTGAAGCCTCCGCCTGCGCCATGCCCCATTCCGATGTTGATGAACCGGCCGCCGCCGACCTGAAAGACCTCCAGGCCGATCCGCCCATCCTTCCGGCCCCAGGGAAATTGAAGTCGCGACACCGGAAGGTTCCGGTCCGCTACCTCCATCGCTTCGACATTCAAGGACTCCTGCCGCTTCGCCCGCCAGGCCTCGGGAACCTTGCCGGAAGAGAGCGCCAGCAGGGACGCGCCGCCGGTCACGGCGCGGGTCAGCGCCTCCAGCGCATTGGAACTCAAGTGACCCAGGGCACCCCGGTAGGCCACGAAGATGACGTCGGGTTTGGCAGCCAGGGCATTGGTCAGGTAGGCTTCGTCATAACCGGTCGGCTGGCCGCTCGGATTGCCGGTCACCGGAACGACATCGACCGCGATATCGAACCGCTGCGCCAATTCCTCCGGTTCGCGCGTCCCCAGGAAACTGGTCAGGAACAGCGCCCGGACGGTGCCGCCGGCATGCCGGTCCACCCACTCCCAGTGCGGCGTGGTGATGGCCTCGCGAAAGGCCGCCGGCGACGGGTCCTGGGCAAATGCCACGCTGGCCGCCGTGCCCCACAGCAAGAACGCCAAGCGCAAGGGTGCGCTCCCGCGGAAAGCATGTCGGATTGAATGAGCGGACGCCGGGCCCTTGATCTGAGATACCCATCGCGCGGCTCGGCGAGGACGCCTCGCCCTACCTTTCGGTACAACCGAAGGCGCCGGGCTAGAAAGGTAGGGCGAACCGTCCCGGTGAGCCGCACCCGAAAGCCTCATACTCGATCCAAATGCCCCGGCCGGGGCAGCGGCCCCGCTGGTCTGAGAACTGAAACGCTCAACGTTCAACTCGCAACGCTCAACGCTCAAGTTGAAAGTTGAACATTGAGCGTTGAGCGTTGAGCGTTGAGCGTTCTCCCGTTTTGTTCCAACTGGCGGCCTTTGGCCGCCTGAGGCCGCACTGGTCTGAGACACCTCAATCGTTTGCCGTAATCGTCGGCAGAACAGGTAGAAGACAACCGTTACTCGACCGTCACCCAGGCCTGAAGGCCTTCGCCAGCTTCCGGCTGAAGCCGGGACTCCGACCTCAGCGTCTGCCTTGGAAACCAACGTCGGCGCACCAGCCACACCATGCCGGAGTCCCGCCTTCAGGCGGAAGCCTGTCAGGGGCTTCAGCCCCGGTTTCAGGGCTTCATGCGCCATTACCTTGACTCGCATCCCGTTGGTTCGCATTGTCGCCATGGTTTGCCACATCTTTTCGGTGTGGACCCGCCGGGCCTACGGTTTCTGCTGCGCGGACCTGGACACGGTCACGCGCCCGGTGGAGCGGACCGGCCCCGCGGCCAGAGGCTCTTTTGAATAGTTCACGAGCACGGTGATTGTCTCGCCTCCGCAGAGGACGCGGACGGCTTGTCCCTTGTCGAGCCCGACCGCCGCACCCGCTGCGTCGGTGACCGGCACCGCCTCGATGCGAACCTCGCCCGTCTCGCCCTTGGCTAGCGGCTGGAACGCCGCCGCGAACTGCACGGTGTCACCCTTCTGGCGCCAGACGACGCTCTCGTGCGGCTTGTACGTGTCGGTGACTCGGGTGGTGTAACGGGTTCCGAGCGGCAGCGAGGCCGTGACGAGCCCGCTGCCATCCTTGCGCGTCCATTGCGCGGGACGCTCGCCCTTGAAGCGGCCGGTCGGCGGGAGTGAATCAAAGTGCTTGGAGTCGCCGAAGCGTTCGATGCCGGGAGCCTCGGTCTGATCCGGCGCGAGCTCCAGTCCGCAATTGCTCGTGTGATGCAGCCAGTCGTACACATGGGACTTCTCGCTGCGGCAGCGGTCGAGGACGATCAACAGCCGGTCGGTCAGCACCAGCGTCCGCTCGTGCTCCACATCCTTCCACGCGCCGACCTCGCGCCCCGAGACCACTTCCATCCCGTCAACCGAGGCCTGGAACAGAAGCTCGCCCGTGTCGTGGTCGGCGTTCTTCCCGTCCACCAGGATGCTCGAAGCGCTGGCGCTGGTCTCCAGGAAGTCGGCAAAGTTGCTCTCATACCCGCCCACGACGTTGCGGACGAACCAGCCTCCTTTGCCGTAGGCGTTGAGCGACAGCTTGTTGCGATGCCCGTGCGTCAGCTCGCGTCCGAAATGGAAATAGCAGTACTGGTCCGTCTTGGGAACGCGCAGCGAGATGCCGCCGTAGTCGGGGGCCAGCGTGGTCGCTTCCGGAATGGGCGAGACGGCCTTGTCGGCGGGTATCCGCGGCGTTGTGCTCCGGAAGCGCGCCAGGAGGCCGATGTTGTCCCGCGGGTTCCCCGCCTTCCGGTTGTAGACCACCCAGGCCAGTTCCGGATCGGTGATCCACTCCGCGAGGGCGGCGATGGCTGCATCGTCCTTGTCGTATCCCGCCGGCCCGCCGGTGCCGAGCGTCGGGCTGCGGCCATCGGGTCCGTAGAGCTTGTAGGAGGACTTGAGGATGGTCTGGTACTGATCATTCCACGGGAGAATGCCGTTGTGCAGGGCGATGACCAGGGCCGGGTAGGCCGCGATCTTGGCGACATTCTGATAGCTCGGGTTCTCCCACCAGTTGCCGTCGTCGAGAAACCCGATGTCGATCAGCCGGGCGATGCCGTGCGAGTCGTGAAGCGCCCGGGCCGTCACGTCGGGCAGCTCGGCCGCCAGTCCCGCCATCAGGCAGGAGGACTGGATCATCCACTGCAGGTTCATGACCCCGACCTTGTGGTCCATCATGTTGTGCGCGGAGGGGCTGAACACCTGCTCCGCCAAACCCTGCAGGTCCGCCTCGGTCAAGACCCCGGCGGGACGGATGCTGTCCAGCGCCACGGCCAGGTCCGCCAGCCAGGTCTGCTCGCGCATGAAGGTGCTGCCGATCGGCACCGTGCCGGAGGTGATGCTGCCGGCGGAGCATCCCTGGTCCGGAGCCACGAGCGGGAGCGTGGGATAGATCGCGATGTAGGGGCGCAGTATGGAGGCGGCCTTCTCGGCAAAACGGCGGTCGCCGGTGACGATGAAGGCCAGTCCGAGCGCCTTGGCCTGGGTGCCGTTCGCCAGGTGTTTTTGTGTCCAGCCCTGCATGCCGGCATCGTAGATCGGCCCCGAGTAGGTACGGCCCGAGACCGGGTCCTGGTAGACTTTCCACGGAAGGGAGGGCACGTCGAGCTCGACCAGCTTCGCGCCGGAGACCGGATCGGTGGTTCGGCCGGTGGCGGCGACGGGAGGATATTCCGGACTGTATTCCAGGGCCTTTTCCCCTTGCGACACAATCTGGAGAAAGGCCGGATCCATCGCCTTACGGCTTTCGGGCGAAGCGTATTGCCCCTGCAGCTCCGCCATCCGGCCAGGCGGGCAGATGATGCTGGGATGCGTGATTTTCGCAGGCTTCGTCCCGGCCGCCAGATCGGTGTAGAGCACCAGTCCGGGAATCTCGTCCACGGTGACGGCGATCCGGGCGGTTTCGCCGTACCAGGGGGGCTGGCCCGCCACGACAGCCGCCGGCGCGCGGATCCGGATGCGGAGGCTTTGGGCGGACTTGCCGGCGTTGTTCGAAGTGGTAGTGCCGGGCGGAATCGTCAGCGGATCGGGAAGGGCGATCTCGAACTGTTTGAGGGTGCCGCCCGGCGCCACGGCGGCGCGGACCGTCAACGGCACCTCTCCCGCATTGTGGATCGGCACGTCGAACTCGGTCGTTTGCAAACCATCGGACGACCGGGCCCAGCGGCCCGGATACGACGGACGCAGCTTCAGGGGATTGCGCATGAGGCGGATGTTGTCCAGAAGAATGCGCGTCGCGCCGGCCCCCGCGAGCTGATGCACTTCGAACTGAAACTCCTGATTGGTCGGATTGAAGGAGTCGGGCCAGGCATTCTCCCAGCGGGTCAGATCCTGCGAGCAGGTGAACCAGGTTCCGAAGGGGTGGAGGGTGTCGAGGCTGTAGAAGAGGCCGCGGTAGCCATAGACGGCGGGACTTTGCTGGATGACGGGGTTCAGGTTCCAGATCGGCTTGCCGTCGATCTTCACCTCGAACACGAGGAGGTCGTACCGACTGAAATCGATCCGCCCCCGGTCAAGCTCGCGGTACACGATACGACCTTGTCCATCATCGCCCGCGGTCCAGGACAAGGCCTGTTTCCCCTGCGGGGCGTTCGTGGCCAGGGACAGCGTGCCGCTGTCGCGGTTCTCCCATTGGGCCGGCCCCGACTCGAAGTCGTCGATCACCAGCACCGGCGGCCAGTCCGGCGGCTCTCCGACTGCTGTCGCCACCAGGAAAGACATGAACGCGAATATGGGTAGGCCTGTACGCATGGCATATTTCCTGTGTCGCCGGCGTGCCGGGACGGTTGCTTTTCTGTGAGCGAAGACTGCTCAGCGAATGGTAATGATTGTGCCCACCGGGGGTCGCATAACCAGGAACATCACGCTGCCGTCACTCCCCGCCGCATATCCGGTAGTGGCCCCCGGTGCCTCGGCAACCCCCTGGAACTTTGGATGAGTTGCGGATATCCGGACACGCTTGAGATCGCCCGCCAGAATGAGTGCGTCCTCCGACTCGGGCACATTCTCCCAAATCGCGATGCGGCCTCCTCCCCCGGCCCCGCATTTGTAGCTCACGCTCAGGCTGCCTGCACTTCCGGCCGAACGCAGCAGGGCGGATGCGCCGCCGGAGAATGCGCCCCGTCCCAGCAACCAGATACCCCCGCCCGCGCCGCCGCCGTACATCCCCGCGCCTCCGTCCGCCCGCAATGTGCCGTCGATCACGCTATCACCCGCGACCTGGATACGGATCAGTCCGCCGCCCGCGCAACCGTACCCGCTGGCACGCGACCCGCCACCACTGCCAGGTGCATGCGGTGCAATGTCCTGTCCGTAGACCCCCCCGCCCGCGACCGTAGGCGCGCGGCCGCCGCCGCCGCCGTGGCCGGCGCCACTCCCTTCACGATCAGAAGTGCCTTTCCTCCCTTTTCCCGGGCCATAGCCATCGGTGTTGTACCCGCCACGATATCCGGTTCCATCGGCATCAATCCCCCCACCTGCCGCTATGGAAAGGGCGCCGACAGAGAACAGCGGAGAGCCCCCGTTCACCCCGTCCGAGTGCGGATAGACCCAGCAGGAGTCCGCAATGCGAAGCGTTCCCGTCACGGCAACCAGTGCGCCGTAGTCCGGCGTCATGCTGTTAGTCGGCGCGCTGTAGACATGCAGTCGTCCGCTTCGCTCGAGCGTCAGGTCGCCTCCGCAATGGATCTGTCCTCCGGCCGGCATTTCAAGAATCCCATCCGTGCCGGAGACCGTCAGATTGTTGCTTACCACGAGATGGAATCCGGCGTCGATGAAGCGTACCCAGCCATTGGTTACAAGCAGGCGATCTTGCACCCACCCGGAAGCGAACGCAGGAACGACGAGTTGTGCGGTGTGTGGCAACCACACCCCGTCCAGCACCGCATCGCTTGGCGCATGGAACGTTCCGAGGTCGCCATGGGCAGCCGAAGCAGGTTTCGCCGTTAGACCCCGTGCGCAGGAGAAACGCACGCGCGGCTTCAGCCCCGATCGCTGGGCCGTTTCATTATAGTTGAGCGCGATCCGGCCGCCTCCGCCCCCGCCGCCGACGTTCAGCGAGGAGCCGCCGTCGGCCGCCACGAGGCCGTTGATCCCCGCGAGCCGGTTGCACGTGATGTAAACCGCTCCGCCCGACCCGCCTGCGCCGCGCCTGTCGGGAACGTTTGTTCCGCGGCCGCCTCGCGCGGTAACCGTGCCGTTGATCGTCACCGCACCGTCGGCCTCGATCCTGACCGCGCCGCCTCCGGCTCCGCCGTTTCCGCCGCGGAGAACTGTCGAGGCGCCGCCGCCGCTGCCCGGTGCGGTGGGTGCGTTTGCCGCCCCGTAAATCGGCCCCGCCGCACCCCCGAGCCAACCATTGCCGCCGGTCCCGCCGTAGCTGCCACCACCGCCGGTCTGAGCGGCGTTGCCGCCTCCGCCCGTGCCCTGGCCCCCCGTAGTGGTTCCGTCCAAACCGCCGATATAGCCCTTCTCGTTTACATCCACAAGCCCGCCGGCCTCGACGGTCAGGTTTGAACAGACGATCCAGACGCGATTCGTGTTGCCGGGGTCAGCGCTGATATTGCAGACGGCATGGGTCAAGCTGCCGCCATTGAGGGTGACGGTCGCGGCCTGCAGCCGCGTCGACCAGTTCGTGAAGAGCAGTACGCCACCGTTATGGGTGTAAGAGGTCAGTGCCGCAGTGGGACTCGACACGGTCACCGTGCCGGCGTTGACAACGGCTTCATCGTTGTCCTGCGGCACACCATGATCCCACTTCAGGTCATTGGACCAGTCTCCGTCCGACCCGTCCCAGGTTGTGGTTTCAGCAGCGGCGTGAATTCCGCACAACAGAACGAGCAGACTCAGGCAAATAAGGCCTGTCAACACTGCCGCAAACCTGTTCCGGTGCGTGTTTACATGCCCCGGCCCGCCTGGCAACCCTTCTCTCGCAACTCGTGATTTCATGGTCAATCTCCTCGCACCCGCTTGCCACGCCTTCATCGGCGAGCAGCATCCGCAAACAGACCGCAAATGGACTACAGTCACTTGTAGCCATTCAGGCAGACAACCCCAAACCGGTGCCTATTGTAATACGACGATTAATCGATAGTCAATTGTTCTTTGATAGGCCGATTTCAGGTGATCGTAAGCCAACTGAAAGAGGGGTCTGAGCTGTCCATAAATGGCCTATACCAATTATATCAGCCTATCCCGGGTATCCGACGATGATC
>CAZQKI010000032.1:0-30301 GCA_964592855.1 uncultured Lentisphaerales bacterium | reverse complement strand
GAATCCATCCAAAATTTCACGAAATGCATTGGGTGGCCGCGAAACTTGGGTTAACCCCGAAGATTTCTTGCCGCGGTGTCTTGACACGTACCTTCGGGGTGCCTTCGGGGTGCTTGACAGCCCATGCTGCAATCTGACATCCTTCCGATTTCACCCAATCGGTAAGATGGCTTGGCTCCTGCCCGATTTTGGCGCCGTTGGGATGGCTTGGGACAATGGGCGTTCAATGCTCGATTTGGCGCCAACCGAGGAATACACATATGGTACTGACATTCGGCGAGATCATGTTGCGCCTGTCCACGCCGGGGCACCAGCGGTTCAGCCAGTGCCTGCCCGGCTCGCTGGGCGCGACGTTCGGCGGCGGCGAGGCCAACGTGGCCGTCTCGCTCGCGCACCTCGGTGATCGCTCGGCCTTCATGACAGCCGTACCGGACAACGCCATCAGCGCCTGCCTGCTGGCGGAACTGCGGCGCTATGGCGTGGACACCGCCCGAGTGCAGCTTGCGAAAAACGGACGCTTCGGCATCTATTTTGTCGAAACCGGATCCAACCAGCGCCCCGGCGTCGTGGTCTATGATCGAGCCGGTTCGAGTGTCGCGCTGGCCGGCCCGGCCGACTACGACTTCAAGGCCGCGCTCGAAGGCGTGGACTGGCTGCACACAACCGGCATCACCCCCTCGCTCAGCCAGCCGGCCTTCGCGGCCGCGCTGGCCCTCTGCCGCGAAGCCGCCGCGCGGAAGATTCCCGTTTCGGTCGATCTGAATTTCCGCAAGAAGCTCTGGCGTTGGGATCCCGGCCGCGAACCCAAAAAGTTGGCGCGCGACTGCATGACCGAACTGCTCCAGCACGTCTCGCTGGTCATCGCCAACGAGGAGGATGCCGCCGATGTGCTCGGCATCCACGCTGCGGGCAGCAGCGTCGAGAGCGGCACCATCGCCGCGGCGGGCTACATCGACGTGGCGCGCGAGATCGCCCGGCGCTTCCCCTCGGTGCAGCAGGTGGCCATCACGCTCCGCGAGAGCTACTCGGCCGATCATAACAACTGGGGGGCGATGCTCTACAGCCGCGCCACCGACTCCGCCTGCTTCGCCCCCCTGGATGGCTCCGGCACCTACCAGCCTTATGCCATTCGCGACATCGTGGATCGTGTCGGCGGCGGCGATTCGTTCGGCGCCGGCCTGATCCACGCGCTCCGTTCGGAACGCTTCCGCGCCCCGCAGGACGCCATCCGCTTCGCCGTGGCCGCCAGTGCGCTGAAGCACACCATCACCGGCGACTTCAACCTCGTCACCGCCGAGGAGGTCGAAGCCCTGATGCTCGGCTCGGGTTCGGGCCGGGTGCAACGCTGACCGTTCGCCAAGGAAGAACAAGACATGCAATTGACGAAACAGGAAGTCGAAACCCGGATTTGTGCCGCACGGGTGGTGGCCGTTCTGACGCTGGATGCCGAGGCCGATGCGCTCCCCGTGGCGGACGCGTTGATCGCGGGAGGCATCCGTGCGATCGAGCTGACTCTGCGAACGCCCGAAGCGGTGGCGTGCCTGCGCCGCGTGGCGGCGGAGCGGCCGGAACTGCTCGTGGGCGCGGGCACCGTGCTCTCAGCGGAGCAACTGCGCGTGGCCCGCGCCGCCGGTGCCGCCTTTGCCGTCAGCCCCGGGCTCAATCACGCGGTCTCGGCCGAGGCCGAGATCATCGGCCTCCCTTATTTCCCCGGGGTCATGACGCCGACGGATATCGAGAATGCGTTGGCCATGGGGCACCGCCTGTTGAAGTTCTTCCCCGCGGAACAAGCGGGCGGCATCAAGATGCTCAAGGCGCTCGAAGCGCCCTATGGCCAGGCTGGCGTCCGGTTCCTGCCGCTCGGGGGGATCAACGTGGACAACGCCCGCCAGTATCTCGACCTGCCGGTGGTGGCGGCGATCGGCGGCTCATGGATTGCCGAGCGCGCCCTGATCAAGGCGGGTCGGTTCGACGAGATCCGCGCGCGCGCAGCCGAGGCCTTAGCCAGGATTGCATGATTTCCAGGATTGTTTCGACGAGATCCGCGCCCGCGCGGCCGAGGCATTAGCCAGGATTGCATGATTTTCAGGATTGTTAAGAAAAACACCAACCAGGAGACACGTACATGTCACGATTCATTCCCTTTCCTGCCTATCCGGACACAGCCCCGCTCGACTTGCGCTTCGTCTACGCCGACGAGGCTCCCGCCGGCAAGCACGGCTTTCTGAAGGCCGTTGGCGACCATTTCGAATTCGAGGACGGCGCCGAGGCCCGCTTCTGGGGAACCAACTTCAACTCAGGACTCTGCTTCCCGTCGCACGCCTATGCCGAGCAGGTCGCCGAGCGTCTCGCCAAGTTCGGCTGCAACATGGTCCGGTTCCACCAGATGGACTCCGAATGGGCGACCCCGAACATCTTTCAGTTCACCAAGGGCCCGCGCCAGGCCAATTCGAGCGCACCCGACCCGGTGAGCCTCGACCGGCTCGACTACCTGATTTCCTGCCTGAAGAAGAACGGGATCTACGTCTATCTCGACCTGCTCACCTACCGCAAGTTCAAGTCGGGGGACGGCGTCGCGAACGCCGCCCTGCTGAGCGACTGCGCCCGGCCGTACAACTGCACCGACCCGACGCTGATTGCGCTTCAGAAGACGTTCATGAAGCAACTGTGGACGCATGTCAACCCCTACACGGGGCTGGCCTACAAGGATGACCCGGTGATCGCCCTCTCCGAGATCGTGAACGAGGACGACCTGTTTTCGCGGAAAGTCGCGAAGATCGAGCCGTATTTCAGCCATTACTGCGACCTGTACAAGGCGTGGGCAGCGAAGAACGGCGTAACCTTCAATGCCGAAACCTTCGATCCCGACGCCAACGACGACGATCAGGTGCGCTTCAAGGTTCACGTCATGGAGACGCACTACAAGGACATGTACGCCTACGAGCGCAGTCTCGGCGTGAAGATCCCGATCACGGGGACGAACTGGACCATCAACGGTGCGGTCACGAAGACGCAGCATGTCACCGACTACAACGACGGCCACACCTATTTCTCCTGGGGGCGTTTCGACCTCACGAACCGGCGGTGCATCGATCTGGGCATCTCCCAGCAGCGGGGACTGTTCGGCCCGCTGGCGTTCAACCGGCTGCCGGACCGGCCGTACTTCGTCTCCGAGTGGGACATGGTGTGGCCGTGCGACTACCGCGCCGAGTCGCCGATCATGATGGCGGCGGTCGGCTGCCTCCAGAACTGGGCCGGCTACACGATCCACACCTACGCCTACAGCAACCATCACACCGAGTACCAGCCGCTCGGGATGGAGGTGAGTTCCCGGAGCATCGGCCACGGCTACCACCGTCAGGGACAGTTCGCGACCTGGAACGACCCGGCCAAGTTCGGCGTGTTCTACCATGCGGCGCTGATCATGCGCCGAGGGGACGTGAAGCCGTCCAAGGGGAGCATCGCGGTCAAGGTGGATGACTTGCGGGCGAAGACCCCCGCCAACATGTGCGTGCTGCCGGAATACACCCGGGTCGGAACCGAATACGACGGCGTTGTGTCCGCGACGGCCCAGACGCACATCGGCTACGACGAGGCGTTTTTCGACGAATCGAAACAGGAAGTCACTTCCGACACCGGCGAACTCTACCGGAACTGGGGCAAGGAATTCGGCCGGATCGATACGCCGCGGTCGCAGGTGCTGTATGGTTTTCTGGGCAAGAACGGCAAGCTCGAAACCTCGGGACTCGCCGTGAAATCCAAGACCGATTTTGCGGTCGTGGCCTTTTCCTCCCTGACGAACGAGAACCTCGACAAGACCGACAACATCCTCTTCTCCGCCATCGGACGCGCCAAGAACACGGGCGAGCGGCGGGAGAACGATCAGATCGTCGACATCGGCACCTGCCCGATCCAGGTCGAGGTCATCGAGGCCGAAATCTCGCTGAAGACTGACCGTCCGGATCTGAAGGTCTGGAGCATCAGTGCTGAAGGTTTCTATGTGGGCCAGATCCCGGCGGTCTACGCAAACGGCTGGCTCACCTTCAAGATCGGCGAGTGCTACCCGTCGATCTATCATCTCATCCGGACGGAGTGAACCATGAACCAGTCAACAGATATAGCTGACATCATCGTTTTTGCAGGCAAAACGCTGGGAACGGTCCATGACCGGCTCTTCGGCCAGTTCATTGAGATGACGGGGCGCTGCATCAACGGCGGGCTCTACGATCCGACCAGTGCGCATGCCCGCGCCGATGGCCTGCGTGCCGACGTGGTCGAAGCGCTCCGCGAGGAACGGCCCGGCTATCTGCGCTATCCCGGCGGCTGCGCCGCCTCCTACTTCGAGTGGCAGGATCTGGTCGGGCCGGTGGCCGCGCGCCCCCGCGCCCGCCTGTTCCGCGGACACGGCGGACAGGCCCAGTCCACCGCCTTCGGCATTCCCGAAGCCTGGGCGCTCTGCCAGGAGCTGGGCTCGGAGCTCTACCTGTGCGTCAACGCCAATACCCAGAGCCCGGAGGATGCCGCCAATCTGGTCGAATACCTCAACAGTAAGCAGCCGACGCGCTACGCCGACCTGCGGCGGTCGCACGGCCGCGAAGCACCCTACGGCGTGAAATACTTCGGGCTGGGCAACGAGATCTACGGAAGCTGGCAGGCGGGCCAGAAGACGGCCGCCGACTACGCCGTCTGGTGCGCCGAGGCGATCCGGCAAATGAAGGCGGTCGATCCCGGCATTCACGTGGTGGTCTGCGGGCTGGGCCGTCCCGATCCCGAATGGGACCGCATCGTGATGTTCCGCCTGATCGGCCTGGCCGACTCGATCAGCATGCACAACTATTTCGGACGCCCCGTGTTTGCCGACCTGATGGCTGCGTCGCGCATCTGCGAAATGATGTTCCGCGGGGTCAACCAGGTCATCGACGAGGCCATGGACCTGCCGCTGGGCGTGAGCACACGCGTCCACCGCGATCTGGGCGGACTCCCGGTGGTCACGCGTCGTCCCGGCATCGCCTTCGACGAATGGAACCTCTGGTACCGCGCCCCGCATGCTCCGGTGCATGATGTCGAGGAGATCTTCCACTACGCCGACGCCCTGGCCGCGGCCTCGCTGATGCACGTCATCCTGCGCAACGCCGATGCGGTCGACCTGGCCAACATCTCGCTGGCGGTGAACGCCCTCGGCCCCATTTTCACGGAGGGCGACCGAATGGTTCGGCAGACCATCTGGTACGCGCACAAGCTGATCCGCGACGCCCATGTCGGACGCATGGTCGAAACCGTGGTTGATGCGCCGGTGTTCAAGGCCAAGCACGAGCGATTCTTCTGCGGCATCGTCGATATCGAAAAGGCCAAGAACGAGCACTTGCCGACGCTGGAGCATTTCGACGACATCCCCGCCGTGGATGCGGCCGTCAGCATTGACGAGGCCGGGCGGAAAATGACGCTTTCCATTGTGCAGAAGCTGGAGACTCGTCCGCTGACGGTTAATCTCGATCTGCGGGGCGTCGCGCTGAAAGGCAAGACCATGACGGTGCATCGTCTGACCAACGACGGCGGCCTGTGGAGCGAAAACACCATCGCTCGGCCCGACCGTGTGGGGATCGCCACCACGACCGAGCCGCTGACGACCACGCTCACCCTGCCGCCCGCGAGCCTGACGGTGATTGAATACGCCATCTGAAGGGTGACTCAGCGCCTCTATGGATGTCGGGTTTTCAATTGTTTTTGCGATTGCCTTGGGCGCGGCCTTGGCACAGGGGTTCAGCGGCTTCGGCTTCGGGATCATCCTGATGGCCGCCATGTCGATGATGGGCGCCGATCTTGAACGGACCTCGGTGCTGGCCACCATGCTCTCGCTCGTGCTGGTGGTCGCGCTTCTGCTCCTGACAAACGGGCGGATGAAGGTCAACTGGAAGCAGGCTGGCTTGATGGGGCTCGGACTGATCGTCGGCGTGCCGGTCGGGTACCACTTGCTGTTGCGCTACGGCGAAATGCCGGTTTGTCGGCTGACCTTCGGTCTGGTTCTGATCGCATTCGCGGTGAATCGGATCTGCTCGCCCCATTTGAAGCGCCGCATCCCGCTGATTTTCGCCCCGGTGTTCGGCCTGTTCAGCGGCTTGCTCAGCGGCGCGTTTTCCAGCGGCGGGCCCCCCGTGGTGATGTACCTCTACGCCCAGGAGGACGATCCCCGCAAGTCGATCGGGACCATCCAGGCGGTCTTCATGGGCGGCAATGCCTACCGGCTGTTGATCGTGATGTGCGGCGCCCGCGGCATCTCGGGCGAACTGGGCCTCCGTGCCGCGTTGCTGGCGCCGGTGGTCGTCCTGGCCGGGCTGGCCGGCTTCCGCCTGGCGCAGCGCTTTTCGGTCCGCCCCTTCCTGCTCGTGGTCTATGCGGTCATCATTCTCTCCGGCTGTGTCAATGTCTACAAGGGGATCTGCGGTTGCATTTGACGGAGCGGCATGAAGGAAACAATGAACATGAACACCTGCGCCAAGGGACGGATTGAATGGGATGAGCCGGTTGAGTTGATCAACGCCCGGGCCGACCCGAAACGGGAGGACTGGATCCGGCGGTTTCCCGTGCCGCTGGCACCGGCCGCGCCGCTGCGGATTTCCGCGGAGATCTGCACGGAAGGCGTCACGGGCGTGCCCGGTTCGGACTGTTCGTTATTCTGCAATCTGGAGTATGGCAGCGATCCGATCTTCTGGGACACCTTTCTCTACCCCGACACCGGGTCGACGCCCTGGCGGCGCCTGACGTGCGAATGCCGTGCCCGCGGTCCGTTGACGGCCGTCGAACTGCACATCCGGTTCCGCCTGCGTGGCCGGCTCCGTGTCCGCAACTTCCGCGTCGAGCCCCTGCCGGCCTGGCACGACGATGCCGACGTGACCGTGGCGGTGTTCGGCGACAGCACCGACATGACCTGCTATGTGCCCTACGAGCATCGGCTGACACGGCGGTTGGAATTGCTGCTGCGGGATCGCTTTGCCGACCACCGCATCGATGTGCACGGGCTGGCCGAGGGCGGCGAGTATCTGCAACGGCTCGTCGATAGCGGCCGCCTGGAGCGGGAACTGGGCGTCTTTCCGCGCTGCGACATCGTGATGTTCCGGTACGGATTGAACGACGTCAGCAAAGGCGTGACGTCTGAGTCTTTCCGGGCCAAGCTGTTGGAAGCCCAGGCCATCACGCATCGCAGGCATCCCGCGGCGCAGATCGTCCTCAGTACAACGATTCCGGCCAATTGCGACGGTTATGATGAGCAGGTGCGGAACCTGGCCAGGGAGCGGTGCCTGCCGCTGATCGATCTTAACGACGCCCTGCGCCGCAGGAGTGCCGCGGGGGACTGGGACTGGCACAACGACCCCGGGCATCACATCGGGCGGCGCCGCGACAGCAACCTGGCCGACAATCCTGCCGGTCTGAAGGGCGACAAGCATCCCAACCTGCATGGCTCGACCCTGATCGCTGAGATCTACTTCGAGCATCTCGAACCGCTCGTGAGAGGCATGCAGCGAACGAGCAACGGAAAAGGAGAATGATGAACGAACTCATGCATGTTGATGTATTCACCTCGGGACAGGATGGTTTCTGTGCCTACCGCATTCCTGCTTTGGCCGTGGCCAGAGACGGGACCATTCTGGCCTTTGCCGAAGCCCGCAAGAACCATCGGGGCGATCCGGGGACGGAAGGCAACGAACTGCATCAGGTGGTGAAGCGGAGCCGCGATCAGGGGAAGACCTGGTCCGCCATGACGGTGATCGAGGCTCCCGGCACACTCTGGTCGGCGGGCAATCCGGCGGCCGTCTGCGATCGCGAAACGGGGAGGATCTGGCTCCATTACATCCGCTGCCGGCCGGCATGCGGTTCAGGCCAGGCGCGGCCCGGCACCGACGATATCGTTAACCTGGTCCGGTACAGCGATGACGAAGGAGCGACCTGGTCGGCGCCTGAAGACATCACCGCGGTGTGTCGCGACATGGCTAGCCCGACCTGGCGCTGTACCGTTGTCGGTCCCGGCGGTGGCATTCAGGATCGCCAGGGGCGGCTGGTTTTTGCCTGCTGGAAACAGGACGAGCCGCGGGGTGTGTTTGCGGTGTTCAGCGAGGATCATGGAAAAACCTGGCAGCGGGGCGCCTGCGTCCCCGACGCGCCGGATGGCGTGAACGAGGATCAGGTGGTTGAACTTGCCGACGGACGGCTGCTGCTCGATTGCCGCCAGGCGCTCGGCACACACCGCTGGCTCGCAATCAGCGAGGATGGCGGACGCACATGGTCCAAGTCCTATCCCGGCCCCACCGTTAGCCCGGTCTGTTGTGCGATCGAACGCTTCACGCTCAAGGGGGCAGGGGACGATGCCGACCGGATTATCTGGACGGGGCCGCGGGGACCGGGCCGAACCGACCTGGTTGTCCGCGTCAGCGAAGACGAGGGGATCAGTTTCCCGCGCGAGCGGCTGATTGCCGCCGGTTCGGCCGCCTATTCCGACATGGAGCGTCTGGCGGACAAGCGTATCGGCGTGCTGTGGGAGCGGGAGAACTATGGGTTCATCACCTTCACGGTTCTCGATCGGGCATATCTCGCATGCGACGGGAACGAGTGACGGGCGGCGGATGAAGCGCGGTGGACCGTTTGTCGCCGCGTGGAAACCGGGGGATAGACATGACGTAGCCGTTCACGGGGTTCAGTTCAGTCCAACCTATAAGCAATCTCAGCATGAATGAGGGCTGAGCGTTTCGGCTCAGGATAGCGGGCGACGAGAGCGGTGGACGATGGGAATGCTCGCTACTCGTTATCCGTTCTCGTCACCCGATTCCCGGTTTTCGTTCCTGTCATGACAGCACCGGGCGGGAGCATTCAACTTCAAGACCGAATTTTTAACGGGGGGGGTGGACAAACGCTCCGAAATGTGGGATACATTTCTTGTTCGCTTTGGGCGCGGTATGGTGCCGCGCAGAAGATGATGGGGCAAGAGCCTCCAATGAAGCATGTCCCGAAAACGATCCAGCCGGGCGAGACCTTCGTGGCGGCCTGGTTCACCCCGCGCTCGGGCAAGGAGACCCATGACCAACCGTGAACAAGGCCATCGCCTCACCACCCTCCAGTCAGCGGCAATAGTGTTCACGCTCGACACCTCGGACGGCTTGCGCGCGGTGTCGTGGCAGAACCGGTTGACTGGCCGGACCCTCAGCCTGGGCAACGGGCCGGAGGTGGAGTTCGACCTCGGGTTGCCCGGGCAGCCGCTGAAGACGCCGCGCTTGCGGGTGGTGAACACTCAGGCCCCGTCGGAAGATCCGGGTCACGAGCTGGTCATCGCGTTGGCGGGCGATGAGCCGGGCGTCGAGGTGACGGTGACGTATCGGTGGGACGATCACGAGCCCGTGTTGCGGAAAGTCGTTACCATCACCAACCGTGGCCCTGCCGAGTGGAATCGCCTGCTGAACGTGCGGCTGGGGACGTACCGCGCCGACGCGGAACTGTCGGGTGGCGAATTGGAGGTTTACCCGCCGTCGTTCAGGGACACGGCCCTGATGAAAGGCGGGCTGCAGGGCTTTCCTGTCTATGCGGCTGGCGAGTTCTTCTTCGGTCTGGCACACCCTGCGGGCTGTGCCACGCGGAACGCCGGCGAGGTCAGCCTGCGGCATTATCCCGGGGCCAGGCTCCCTCCGGGCGAAAGCTTCACCTGCATGGAAGCGGTTTACGGGGTGGGCGCGGCCGGCCGAGGACGCGAGGCATTCGTGGCCCACGTGCGCGGCCGGATGCGGCGCGTGCGGCGTGGCCACGACCGGCCCTATGCCATTCTCGAGCCGTTTGGCGCGCGTCGCGAGGAAGACGTCGGTGCGTCGCCCAAGGATGCGCTGTTCAATGAAACCGAAGCCTTTGTGCTGGAGATGATCGGGAAGGTGGCGGAGGGACAACGGGACTCGGATTGCCGGTTCGACTTCTTCTCGGTTGATTTCTGGGTGGACAACAAAGGCGACACCAAACAAGCGGATCCGGTCCGATTCCCCAACCAGTTCGAGACGATCAAGGCGGCGCTGAGCAGGGAAGGCCTCAAGCTCGGACTCTGGATCGACAGCACCGGTTGCGGCTGGTCCATCGGGGGCAATCCGGCAACCCATGGCGCGATTGCTCAGACCGTGGGTCAGGAGTTTGTTGATCTTGGAGTGGGAGAACAACAGGTTTGTTGGTTTTGCCGCGCGACCGAGCCGATCCGTTCTTTGTTCAAGGAGGGATTCTGCCACCACATCCGGGAGAATGGCGTCCGGTTACTGAAGTTTGACAACTTTCGCAGTCAGTGCTCGAACCCCCGACACGAGCACTTGCCCGGCGTGTATGCCAACGAAGCCACGCACGAAGCCCTCGTCGAGTTCTACCAGGCCTTGGATGCCGAGTGCCCGGATGTCTTCATCATGCTCTACTGGGGCTACCGTTCGCCCTGGTGGCTGCTGTTCGGCGACACCATGTTCGAGACCGGCGTGCAAATGGAGGCGGCCAGTCCGGGACACCTGCCGGCGCCCTTCATTCGTGACGGCATCACGCGTAAACTTGACCAAGGCCACATGTATGCAAAGGATGTTCCTTGGCTGGGGACGGATTCGCTGGGCGTGTGGCTTTCGCACTGGAAGAAGTGGAACAGCGGGGTCGGCACGGAGCGCTGGCAGGAAGGCTTTGTGATGGACATCTGCCGCGGACACGCCCTGGCCCAACCGTGGAGTGACCCGCAATGGCTGAACCCCGTCGAGCGCCGACAGATGGGCGAGTTCATCGCGATCATGAAGGCGCGCCCGTCATGCTTCATAAACTCACGGTTGATCCTGGGCGATCCGCGGAAGATGGAGCCCTATGGCTATATCTGCGCCGATGGCCAGCGAGCCTTTCTGGCGATCAACAATGCCACATGGAACGACCGCCTCCTGACGCTGCAACTCCATGACGCCTGGGGGTTGCCCCGCCGCGCGGAAGGCTGGGATTTGTACCGTTGGTATCCGTCCCCGGCACGGTTGACAGGGAAGGGAAAAGCGCATGGAACTGAAGTCGGCATCGCCCTGCGGCCGTTCGAAGTCGTGTTGCTGGAAGCCGTGCCCCATGGCGAGTTGCCGACATTGGAGCGGGAGTTTTTAACGCTGGCCATTCCGGTCGGTTTTGACGAGCCCAGCCGTCCGGTGGAACTCTCCGTCTCTCAAGAGGCTCCAACGGGCGCACTCCCAGTTCCATTTGCCTTCAAGGGAAACGTGGCGCTGCCGGCGGCGTGCCTCGTTTTCGCGCCGTTCGTGCCGCAGGATGGCGTGCCTTCTCCGGAATTACTTCAGCGGGTTCCCGACATCCTGGAACTGGGGGGAAGACAGGCCAAGGCACAGCCAGCCAGCTTTGGCTCAGACCGGATACTCGACCTCGCCCCGTTAATGGGAGAGACCGGACCGCTGAGGCTCAAGAAAAGTGCCTTCGTCTACATTCCGTTTGCCGCCGGGGAGTCAGGCCCGGCGACATTCGGGTTCGGCGCGGATTTTTGGTATGAAGCGTATCTTGACGGCACGCTCATCAGTGAAACGCTATCCCAAAGCGACGGCAACCAGAGCTGGCCTCCCAGCATCCACGACCATCCCGTTACGGTAGAGTTGAAGCAAGGAGAGCACCTGTTGGTCGTGCGGCTTCTGCGCGGGGCGGCGACGGCGCAGTTAGCGGTGGGTGGGCCTCTCGACCTGTTAAATGTTTCGTGGCGACGCCTCCGCGGCGACATGCCGGCCAGCCCGAATGGCGGGCTGTTGGTCATCGTGGCCGAATTGCTGAAGGATGAGCAGCCTTTGGAGATTGAGAATCTGGGCTTGCATCTTACGGCGGTTTTGATGACGGTGGAAGGAATCCATGCCACGCTGTGTCCGGTCCTCAGTCGCACAGTCGTCTACCCATCGTCTTGGCAGTCCTGGCGGTATGCTATCGCACCCGGTTCTTCAAGACGAGCCTTTGACGTATGGGTTGCTCGTTCCGCGCGCATCGGAGACGCCCAGCTTCGGTTCACCGCTCATGTTTTACCGCAGTAATTTTGTGAATCGGAAAGTGCATTTCGTGCATGGCCGATTCCTTAGGACCAGCGACACCTGGTGGAACAACTTCACCACCCGGATGGACTGGCCCAGAGGGTTCAAGACCCTGGCCGCGAAGGCTGGCTTCCCGCCGTAGATAGGCGAAGTCGGGTATAGCAACAAGATGCGCGGCCAGCGCAACAAGCAGACCGCCGAGGAGGCCAAGGTCGCCGGCAACGCCGTCGAGGTGATCGACGTGTCCGAACATGAATCTCGCCCCAAAAAGCTGGTTTGTGGTGATCTGTTATGGTCTTGACGTTTTTACCCGTTTCCGCCACGCTTCACACCATGAATTCGACACTCAAGACCGGTTCCGGCATGTTTTCGGCCTGTGCGGGCCGAGGCCGACCGTGGTGTGCCGAAAAGCGTTTTCTTGTCAATTCCCTGCTGGTATGCGCCACAGCCGTCACGGCCGCACCGGTGGAGTGGGTCCGGGGCGGCAAGCCCGTGGCAAAACTCTATCATGCCCCGCTTGCGCAGACGGCCGATTCGCGGGTCTTCGATCCGAAGGTGAGTGTCGCCAAGGGTTTTGCAGCCCTGTCGGCGGAAGACCAGGATGCCAAGTGCCTGGCCAACGCGCTCGACGACCTCAACGACCATCTGCAGAAGATGAGCGGCGCCCGGCTGGAGGTGGTCGTGACCGACGATCCCCTGGCGGTACAAGCTCCGGGGATCGTCGTCGGCACGCTGGCCGGGAAGCTGGGCGGCGATCCGACACGGCACGCCGAGTTCCCTGAAGCCTTCCGGATCAAGAGCGGCGGCGGCCTGGTGCTGGTGGCGGGCCGCAGCGATCTCGGTTCGGCCTATGGTCTCTACGAACTCCTCAACCAGCTTGGTTGCGACTGGGTGATGCCGGGCGATGAAGGCGAGTCGATTCCGCGGCGCGACACCGTGGCGGTCGCGGAGCAGGATGCGGAGTTCGCGCCCGCCTGGAACCTCCGCTACAGTTGGTACGGGGGCTACTGCCGCAGCGCCCAGGCGCGCTTCGAGTTCGACCGCTGGAAACTGCGGATGCGCCAGCAGCTCGTACGGCGCGACGCGTTTCCGATCGGCGGCCATTCCTGGGGCAACCTGATCCGGGAGTTCAAGGCGGAGTTCGACGCCGACCCCACGATGTACGCGCTGCGCCGTGATGCCAGCGGCAACCTGACTCGCGGCGGTGTCCAGATCGAGACCACCCACCCGAAGGTCATCGAACTGGGCGTGCAGTACATCCGCCAGCAGTTCGAGAAGAATGCCTGGCCGAAGGACAAGCGCGTCTGCATCCCGATGGGACCGTCCGATGGCGGGGGCGTCTCCGAGTCGGCCGAGTCGGTCGCAGCCGGTTCCGGAAGGATCTCTCCCGATTCGGGCAAGCCCGACGGCACCGATCACGTGGTGCTGTTTCTCAACACGCTGCTCGAGAAGACCAAAGACGATTTCCCGAACCTCCATCTCGGCTTCTACCTCTACTCCTGGCATGCCGACTACCCGGTGAAGGTCAAGCCCGATCCGCGGGTCGCCATCGAGATCGCCGACATCAACCTCTCGCGCTTCCACGGCATCGGTGACACCTCTTCGAAGTCGCGCTACTACTACAAGAACGTCCTCGACCTCTGGGGCAAACTCCACCGGGAGCAGGGCAGTGTGATGTACTACCGGCCCTATTCGTGGAATCTGGCCGACGGCTACCTCCCCTTCACCAAGCTCAAGATCTGGGGCGAGGAGTTTCCCTATTTCCACAAGTTGAACGTCTCGGGCATCCTCCTCAACCTCTACAACGACTGGGCGATCAATGGTCCGCACACCTATCTGGCCGTCCGCCTGTCCTGGGACCCGACGCTCGACTGGAAGCAGGTGCTGCGCCACTACTGCGAGAAGGCCTACGGCAAGGGCGCCGACGCGATGGAGCGGCATTTTCTCGCCATGACCGAACGGCAGAGCAAGGCCGGACAGGAGGCGGGCTGTGTCTATGCCTATCCGCTGATCTACGATGATGCCTTCATCGATGAGATGGACCTGCTCTTTGCCGAGGCGGCCAAGCAGGCCGAAATGGAGCTGGAGCGGAAGCGGATCGCCTACGCGCATCTGCCGCTGGAGCACCTGCGCAAATACCTGGCCTTCCGCCGGGAGGTCAATGCGCTCGATCTTCCCGCCGCGCGGCAGACCTACCAGGCGATCATCGACGGCATCCACACGGCCAACGTGCAGAACGTCCAGATCGTCGGACAGCAGGGGTTGCAGTTCATTGACCGCTTCTTCCAGAAGTTCCTCGCGGTCGGCATCACGAACTCCACCGGCGACTATTCGATCGTCTACAAGATCCCCGACCGGCTCAAGACGGCGCTCGACCGCGAGGTCCAAGGCGAGCAGCTGAACTACCAGGGCACCGACATCAACGACACGCACTACTTCACGACGCAGACCTTTGGCTCGACCTGGGATGCCCAGGGGCTCGGGGGCTACCGCAAGGGTGCCGTCTGGTACCGCATTCCATTCACCCTCCCGGCGAAGGCGGAGAACTACGGTCTGTTCGTCGGCGGCGTCGACAACCAGATCCGCGTCTGGTGCAACGGCCGCTTTGTCGGCTTCGGCAGCGGCGGCCTGACTACGCCCCACGTCTTCGATCTGACCGACGCCGTCAAGCCCGGGGAAGAGAATCTGCTGGCCTTCCAGGTGATCCGCGTCGGCAACTTCGAACTCGGCACGGGTGGCATCATGCTCCCCTGCTTCGTCTTCAAGGGGCCCCGTGTCGAGCGGGTGATCGGGGAGGACGAGCGACCCTTCCGCATGCTGCCGGGCGGGATCGTCGACCGATCCGACTGATCCGACCGATCCGTCATAACTCCATGGCGCCCCATGCCGCTGCCCCGTTCAACCAACGATAAACAGCATGCTCCAACTGGGGACCGTCGGAAGGAGGAACTTCCTATACGGACCGTCGGACCCTGCCGCCCGTACAGTCGTTTTCTCGCAGGCCATGTTGTAGATGCTGATTCCGGTGCTCTCGGTGCGGAGCATCAGCTCCACGTTCTGCCCGGCATCGAGGGTTGTATTGACCAGCGCCACCGCGAGCCGGCCCTGACCCGCTTCACGCACCCACAGATTGATCTTGTGGTATGAGGCAATATAGGCGAGCAGGGTGTCTCGGGCCAACCAGCGGAAGACCGTCTTGAGTTGCGATGCCTTGGACAGATTCTGGAGATAGGTCCAGGGGAAATAGCCGCCGATGCAGACCCGGCCGCCGAGTTTGTTCTCGAAGACGCCCGAACTACAGGCGGCAACCTGTTTTCCGCCATAATCGATGAGCCGGGACAAAGGCTGGGCATTTGCAGCCGCGGGGATCAGTTCCGCGGCGGGGACATTCCACCAGAGGAATGATTGGCGGTTATCGCGATGCCGACCGACAAACGGGCGGTTCAGATCGTGCGGGAGCAGTTCTTCGATGCAATCCATTTCGTGATATTGGGCGACGGTAAACCCGGTGTAGTCCGCATACCCCATCTCGTTGAGCCGGGTCAGGGCCGGCCCATCCAGGTAGGTGCCGCGGGAAAGAACGGTCTTCAACTCCGCTTCCGAAAGAGCCAGCGCCGCATCGGAGGTCAGGGCCGTGAGCTGCGACCCTTGCAGGCTATACGCAGCGGGGATTCCGATCTCGTGGATTTCGGAGGTCTTGCCGACCATGACCGCCCCGTTGTCCGAGATTGGCCATTTGGCTGAAGCGCCCAGGCTGGTGACCGCATACGAATCCTTGTTCCATGCGGCAAAGAGCCCCTGCGGCTTGGCGCGCCCCAGGGTTTTGACCATCAGATCGTAGAACGGCCGGGCCTGATGCAACGTGGCCAACAGCGGCTCATATTCGTCGAGCGGCTCGTCGTACATCTGGAGCACATTGAACGCCGTCCCCGTACAGCCCGCGGCAATGTGCGCCGCCGACTCCAAGGCGGTGGTGTGAGCCGCCTTCTTGAGCCGTTGATAGGGGAAGTTCTCGATCTCCGACTGGATCGACACCACCGAGTCGGGAAGCATCGATACTTGACGGCCGACATCGTGAGACTTGCCGACCAACTGACAGAGCGCCTCGTCGCTGTAGAAACCGCCGCCCGGCCGCCACATGACTTCGCACCGGTTGGGCCCGGCCAGGATGTCAGCCCAGGTGTCGAAATCGTAGCCTTCAAAGAACCGATCCCCGGTCATAAACCCCAATGGCATCGCCGGTGCGATGGCGTGTACGGTCTTCTCGATCAGTTCAAAAAGCCGGGCGATCGTCTGGCGGTTGTGCGTCAGCCAGGATTTCCGGTTCTGGATTTTATCCCCCATCATTCCGGTATTGAACGCGGCCTTCAGATCCTCGCGCGTCATGCGTTTGCCGGATTCCCTTGCATAGATGGCCAGGCAAGTTTCGCAAAAACAGGCGGCGCCGATCGGCATATGGCCGAACCGGACATCGTCGTCGATCCAGATATAGTCCGGCCGGGCCGTGGCAAGGGCCCGGTAGACCTCTCGGATATACTCCCGCATAGCCTCGCCGTTCGGACACCGAGAGCCCTCGCAGGTCTTGCCCTCGATGTCCGTCATCAGGGTGTAATCGCCGGAGAGGGAGTTAGGCAGGTTCTCGTTGTGGTGGCCGATGGTGGACAGCAGATTGATCCCGGTCCGGTACCCCAGTTTGCGAACCTGGTCCATCCGCCGGGCGAGGAGCTTCGCCCGTTCCTGGATCACGTTCAGCGGCAGGCACGGATGGGTTTCCGAGGTGAAGAACGTCACCTCGTCCGTGATCCCCTTGTATTTCTCGAACAGCGCCATCTGCTCGCTAAACCGGGCCTCGGGGAGCCAGATCGGGGTGCCGATACGGAATGAGATGCAGGCTTTGTCCAAGCTCATAAATACGTCGTCCTCCATAAATATACGGCTCTGTTTATCTGGCGCAACGGCTGGCTGCCGGACCCATCGCCCTGTAGCGAGACAGTAGCCCAAGCGAGAGGCGGACGTCAAGGCGATTGGATCCGTCAGAGATCAACGAGACCCCTGCAATCGGGATAGGCCGAGCAGCCCCAGAACTGTTTCCCTGCGTTATTGCCCTTCTGGGCGGTGCGCAGGACCATCGGCTGGCCGCACTGCGGGCAAGGGGGTATGCGATCCGACTGATCGGTCGGATCGGTCGGATTGTTTTTGCGCAGCTCCCGTTCGGCGAGGCGCGCGGCGGCAAGTTGCTCGCTGTAGCCGCCGCCCTCGACGAACTGACGCTCCAGGGCGGATACCCATGGGGCGTTCGCCATCACCCATGCAAAAGGGGGCCCGCCCAGATCAGCGCGCCGCAGGCATCTCCCCTTTGCGCCTAAGTCCGACAGGCTGCTAGAGCCGGACGGGCTCGATGTCGCTGAATGCTGGGAGGCGGGTGTCGCGTGCGGAAAGCTGGACCTCCCGTGTCGGCCAGGAAATGGCCACCGTGGGATCGTCCCAGCGAAAGCCGCGTTCGGCGGCCGGCGCGTAGGGGGCTGTGCACTTGTAGAGAAAATGGACGGACGGGCTGAGCACGACGAAGCCATGCGCAAATCCCGGCGGGATCCACAAGGCGTGATGGTTCTCTTCGGAAAGCTCCGCGCCGACCCACTGGCCGTAGGTCGGCGACCCCGCGCGGACGTCGACCGCCACATCCCAGATCCTGCCGGCCGCCACCTGCACCAGTTTGCCTTGCGAAAACGGGGCGAGCTGGTAATGCACGCCGCGCAGGACACCTTGCATCGAAAAGGAGTGGTTGTCCTGAACAAAACGGGACGTGATGCCGGCTTCGTTAAAAGCCTGTTCCTGGTAGGTCTCGGCGAAAAACCCCCGAGAATCGCCGAAAACCTGGGGCTGGATTCGGACGACCTCGGGGATGGCTAGCGTCGTGAAGGTGAAGGGCATGTCCGTGTAGGTCAGGCGGCGCCGAGCTGGAACCGTGCAAACCGGCGGATGATGATCGTGTCGCCCATGGCCTTGGCCGCGGCTTCCACAACCTGCGAGACCGTTTGCTTGTCGTCCTTCACGTAGACCTGGTTGACCAGGCAGACATCGCTGTAGAATTTTCGGACCTTGCCGATCAAGGCGCCCTCGACGATCTTCTCGGGCTTGCCTTCCAGCTTGGGATCCTTCCGGTAGAGCGCTTTTTCAGACTCCAGGATCTCGTTGGGAACCTGGGTCTGGTCCAGCCAGCGGGGGGCGGCCGCGGCGACTTGCAGGGCGATGTCGTGGGCGAGGGTCGCGACGGCGGGGTTCGCCGCTGACGCAGCCTTTCCGCAGTCCAACTCGACCAGCACGCCGACCTTGCCGCCCATGTGGATGTACGACTCGATCACGGCGTTGCCGGTGCGGACGAAGCGGGCGGTGCGCCGGATGCGGACGTTTTCGCCTGTGGTCGAGACGATGGCCACCAGGTCATCCTTCATGCTCCCGGCCACATCTTCGTCGCCAGCCAGAACCTTGGCGGCCACGGCGTTGACGAACGCCTTGAAGTTGTCGGTCTTGGCGACAAAATCGGTTTCGCTGTTGACCTCGACCAGCGCCATGGCCGAGCTATCGGCTTTGACGGCCGCCTGAACGATGCCCTGGTTGGCCTCCTTGTCGGCGCGCTTGACCTGAATGGCCAGGCCTTTCAGGCGGAGGATCTTGATGGCCTCCTCCATGTTGCCGTTGGTTTCCGTCAGTGCCCGCTTGCAGTCCATCATGCCGGCGTTGGTCCGCGCCCGCAGGTCGGTGATGATTGATGTGGTGATTTCAGCCATGTTTCAAACTCCTTCTTGTCAAGGGTGCTTAGTTGGATTCAGCGGCGGGGGTTTCGGGAACGACCGCCGGAGCGGTGGCGGGTGCAGCTGTGGGGGCAGCGGCGGGGGCCGCGACGGGTGCGGTGGCGGCCTTGCTCTCGATCGAGGCATGTGCGGCGGCAACGGCGTCCTGCGCGATCTTCGCGGCGGAGCGACGCTGCTTGTTCAGCTTCGCCTTGCTGGCTTCGGCGGCGGAATCGTCGCCGCTTTCTCCTCCACCCTCCTTGCGGTCGGCGGCGCGGCGGGCGGCCATGGCGGCGGCTTCGGCGGCGCGTTCGGCCTCGATCTTGCGGTTGCGTTCGGCCGCGAGACGCGACCATTCGCCGTTGGCATCCTTGATGACCTTCGCGAAGGCTTCGGTGATCAGCGTGATCGCGCGGATGGCGTCGTCATTGCCGGGAATGACATAATCAATGGGGTCGGGGTCGGCGTTCGTGTCGACGACGGCCACGATCGGAATCCCCATGCGGTTGGCCTCGGCCACGGCGATGGTCTCGCGGCAGATGTCGAAGACGACCATGGCGCCGGGCATCTGCTCCATGTCGGCGATGCCGCCGAGGTTCAGGTCGAGCTTGTCCAGTTCGCGGCGGAGGCTGGCCGCCTCCTTCTTGAAGGGGGAGAGCTGGCCGTTGTTGTTCCGTCCAATGGCTTCGATCTGGCGCATGCGGCGGACGCTCTTGCGGATGGTCTGGTTGTTGGTCAGCGTGCCGCCCAGCCAGCGCGCGGTCATGAAATACTGTCCGCAATCGGCGGCGGCCTGACGGACGATGTCCTGCGCCTGCCGCTTGGTGGCGACGAAAAGAATCTTCTTGCCGCTCAGGACGGTGTCGCGGAGAAAGCTGGCCGCCTCCTCGATCTTCACGATGGTCTGGGTCAAGTCGACGATGTGGATGCCGTTGCGCTTGTCGAAGATGTAGGGCTTCATCTTCGGGTTCCAGCGACGGGTCTGGTGGCCGAAATGAAGGCCGGCGTCCAGAAGGTCCTTCAGCGCGATCCCGGTGAGACTTGCAGGTGCGTCCATGTGCTTTTCCTTGACTAAACCGCGAAGCGGGGAAGGAAAGCCACGGCCATCGGCGTACGGCGGCGCCACTCGGGCCGTCGATGCCAACGTTCCACCGACACGACGAGCATCCGCAAAACTGCGGCAAGGACTTCGTCGTGTTGCCAACTCAACCCGTCCGGGGTTAATCCGCTCGATGCCGGGGCAGGCCCCGACACCTCGCTTCAATCCGCATCGCCAGTTGCCTGGCCATGTGAACAAGGCCGCTAATTTTATAGGTTGTCCGCCGCCGACACAAGCCAAAACTCAAACCCAACGGCCTTGGATGGCGAGAGTGTAACAGTTGGCTTCTTGACTTGGTGGAACAGGCTAGGTATAGTACCGACTTTCTTGAGGCACTTGCAACGCCTTTGAACTTTAAAACCGCCAACCACTGGGAGTAAAACCGTGGCCTATACGAGTGTTGTCTGTGTCAAGCAAGTGCCTGACACCAAAAAGATCACGGGCGACGCCATGCGCGCTGACGGTACCGTCAACCGCGCGGCCTTGCCCGCCATTTTCAATCCGGAAGACAAGAACGCCCTCGAGGCCGCCTTGCGGGTCCGGAGCGAACATGGCGGTACCGTGACGGTCGTCACCATGGGATTGCCGAGCGCCTGCGATGTCCTGCGCGAGGCGCTGGTGCGCGGCGCCGACCGCTGCATCCTCATCACGGACCGCCGCGCCGCGGCTTCTGATACGCTGGCGACGAGCTACATCCTCGCCTGCGCCGTCTCCAAAATCAAGCCCGACCTCGTTTTTTGCGGGCGTCAGGCGATCGACGGCGACACCGCCCAAGTCGGTCCGCAAATGGCCGAAAAGCTTGGTTTTACGCTGATGACCTACCTCGAATCGCTGAAGATGGAGGGGCGGAAGGCGCGCGTGCATCGCAACATCGGGACCGGAACCGAGACGGCGCTCGCCCAGTTGCCTGTCCTGTTCACGGTCATGGACACGGCCAACGAACTGCGGCCGGCCGCGATGAAGAAGGTCATGAAGTTCAAGAAAGCCCGCGCGGCGGCCGAAGTCGGCAAGGCGGTCGAAGCCGAGCTGCCGGCGGAATCGCCCGAGAACCGGGCCGGTGAGACGAAGCGGCGCTGCGAGGCCCTGGCCGCGCAAGGACTCCTCATCGATCAGTGGAATCTGGACGACATCGGCGCCGACCTGGTCTGGTGCGGCGGTTCAGGGAGCCCGACGCGGGTGCACCGAATTCAGTCCATCGTCCTGACCGGCGGGGCCTACAAGGAATTTGCGGCCACTCAGGCCAGTGTCGCCCAATTGATCGGCGAACTGATCGAAGATCACACCATCGGCTGAAAGAGGAACTTACTGACATGGAACCGAACCGAAAAGGCGAAGTCTTGATTTTTGCGGAGCAGGAGGGCGGGAAGCTGTCCGATGTACCGCTCGAATTGCTGAGCAAGGGCCGTCTGCTGGCCGATACGCTCCACGTGCCGCTGTCCTGCGTGGTGGCTGGTGATCAGATTCAAGGTCTGGCCCGGACGCTGATCCAGCATGGCGCGGACAAGGTCTATGCGGCCGACGACAGCCGCCTGAAGGACTATCAGACGGCGAGCTATGCAAAGGTCGTCGGCGATCTCATCACCGAGGTCAAGCCGCAGATCTGCATCTTCGGCGCGACGGCAATGGGGCGCGATCTGGCCCCGACCGTGGCGTCGGCGCTGCGCTGCGGCCTGACGGCGGACTGCACGGATCTCCAGATCGGCAACTATACCGATCCGTCGACGAAGCAGGAAATCGCCAGCCTCCTCCTGCAGGTCCGTCCGGCCTTTGGCGGCAACATCATTGCGACGATCGTCAATCCCTACCGCTGGCCGCAGATGGCGACTGTCCGCGAGGGGGTCATGCAGATGACCGAGGCGGATGTGTCGCGTCAAGGCGAAATCATTCCCGTTGCGGCGAAGCTGGACGGAATGAAGCTGCCCGTGAAGGTCGTCAAGAAGATCGCCCGCCAGAAGAAGGTCAACCTGAAGGCGGCGCGCATCATCGTGACGGGCGGTGCGGGTGTGGGAACCCGCGAGAACTTCCGCCTCATCCGCGATCTGGCCAATGTCCTGGGCGGTGCCGTCGGTGCCAGCCGCGCCGCGGTGGACCTGGGCTACATCGAGAACGATCATCAGGTGGGCCAGACCGGGACGACCGTCCGACCGGCGCTCTACATTGCCTGCGGCGTTTCCGGCGCGGTCCAGCATCGCGCGGGGATGCAGGAGTCGGCGAAGATCCTGGCGATCAACAACGACCGGGACGCGCCGATCTTCGGCGTCGCCCACTACGGCATCGTCGGCGACCTCAACGAGGTGCTTCCGATGATGATCAAGGCCATCCGCGGCGGCGCGAGCCTTGAACAGGTGATTCAGCAGAACGCGAAGGCCTAGACCCAATATTTCACGGAGCAGCTACTCATGGCTAATTTTTACGAAGACAACGAGGACATTCAATTTCTCTTCAAACACATGGACATGGCCCGTCTGGCGACCTTGTCGGAGCAGGACTTCCGCTTCAAGGCCTCCACCGACCATGCGCCTGCCGACCCCGCCGACGCGCTGGACAACTACCGGCGGCTGCTGGGCATCGTGGGCGAGATCGCGGGTAACTGCGTCGCCCCGACGGCGGAACACACCGACATGACGGGCAATGTCCTGAACACGGATGGTTCCGTGACCTACACCCCCGGCATCGATGAGGCCCTGCGCCTGCTGAGCCAGGCCGATCTGATGGGGTTCACGCTGCCCTACTGCTACGGGGGACTCAATGCGCCCGGACTGCTCTATTCGATGTCCAACGACATCGTCAGCCGCGCCGACGCCTCCCTCATGAACATGTATGGCCTCCAGGGCATCGCCGAAACGATCAACGCTTTCGCCAGCGACGAAATCAAGCAGGAGTATCTGCCCCGCATGGCGAGCGGCGAACTGACCGGCGCGATGGTGCTGACCGAGCCCGATGCGGGCAGCGATCTGCAGGCGGTCAAGACGCGCGCCTATCAGAATGCGGCGGGCGAATGGTTCGTGCACGGCGTGAAGCGTTTCATCACGAACGGCTGCGGCGACGTCCTGCTGGTGCTGGCCCGCACCGAGCCGAACATCGCGGATGGCCGCGGACTCTCCTGTCTGCTGGTCGACAAGGGGCCGAAGGTGAAGGTGCGCCGTCTGGAGCACAAGCTCGGGATCAACGGCAGCCCGACGTGCGAACTCTTCTTCGACCACGCCCCCGCCAAGCTGATCGGCCAGCGGCAGCGCGGCCTGATCACCTACGTCATGAGCTTGATGAACGGCGCGCGCATCGGCATCGCCTCGCAGAGCCTCGGCATCGGCGAAGCCGCCTGCCGCGCGGCGCGCGACTACGCCCAGACGCGCAAGCAGTTCGGCATGGCGATCGACCAGTTGCCCGCCGTGCGCGACTTGATCGTGGAGATGAGCGTCGATCTGCAGGCGGCGCGCGCCCTGACCTACTTCGCCGCCTTCTGCGTCGATCTGGAGCATGGTCTTGAGCTGCGCCTGGCCGGGAAGCTGGACAGCAATCCCGAAGCCGTCAACCGGGCGCGCGCCGACGGCCGCAAGTACAAGGGCGACAACAAGGTGCTGACGCCGATGGCGAAGTACTACGCCTCCGAGATGTCGATGCGCGTATCGAACAGCTCCATGGCTGTTCTGGGCGGCAGCGGCTACATGAAGGACTATCCCGTGGAACGCCTGGTGCGCGACAGCCGCATCACGACGATCTACGAGGGGACGAGTCAGTTGCAGGTCGTCGCGGCCATTGCCGGCGTGATGAACGGCAGCGCGGTCGAAATCATCAGGGAAGTGCTGGCCGGCCGCGCGTGGTCCGCGGAGATTGAACCGCTGGTCGCGAAGCTGCACGAAGGCCTCGCGGCGCTGGAGGCGGCCGTCGCCTTTGTCAAGGAGCGTCCGGATAGCAACAGCTACCGCGATCTCTACGCCCGCAAGCTGGTCGACATGGCCATCAACCTGCTGGTCGGCGCCCTCTTCTGCGATCATGCCACGGCCAGCCCGAAGAAGCTGCTGGTGGCGCGCCACTGGGTGGGGGAAAAGTTGCCGCAGAATCAAGCGCTGAAGGCGGCAGTCTGCTCCGGCGACACCTTGACGTTGACCGACTTCGAGTCGCTGGCGGTGCAGCCTTCCACGGTCGATTAGCGGGAGGGCACCGTGACCGAACGGCAGGCATTGATTGCGCTCAACCGGGTGACCGGGATGGGCGCGGTAACCGCCAAGCGCCTGATCGCGAAGTTCGGTTCGGCCGCGGCCAGTCTGGATGCCACGGAGGCTGAACTGGTCGCGGTACAGGGTATCGGGGAAACGCGCGCGGCGCAGTTCCGCGAAGCCTTTGTTCATGCCGATTGGGATACGGAAGAAGCGCGTGCCGCGGAACTGGGCGTCCGAATCATCTCCTGGGACGAGCCCGACTATCCGAAGCTGCTCAAGCAGATCTACGATCCGCCGCTGGTGCTTTACGTCTGCGGCGACGTTGCGGCCTTGCAGGGTACCGGTGTCGCCGTCGTCGGCACGCGCCATCCGACGCGCTACGGCTGCGAGAGCGCGCACCGCTTCGGCTATCAGCTGGCGGGCGCGGGGTACGTCGTCGTCAGCGGCCTTGCGCTCGGGATCGACGCCGAGGCGCATCGCGGCGCGTTGGAGGCCAACGGGCGGACTGTGGCGGTCCTGGGCGGAGCGCTGGATTGCCTTTATCCCGTGGAGAACCGTCCGCTGGCGGTGCAGATGGCCAAGCAGGGCGGAGCGGTCGTCAGCGAGTATCCCTTTGGACGGCAGCCGGACCGGCAGACCTTTCCGATGCGCAACCGGATCGTGAGCGGCTTGTCGGCGGGCGTGCTGGTTGTCGAGGCGTCGTTGCAGAGCGGAACGCTGATCACGGTCGATCAGGCGCTGGAGCAGGGACGCACGGTGATGGCGATGCCGGGGCGGATCGATTCAGTGGCTTCGCAGGGCTGCCACAGGCTGCTGCGCAACGGTGCGCGTCTGGTGACGGATGTCGATGAGATCGCCGAGGAACTGCAGGAGTTGATCGCCATTCCCCGCGACAGGCCTGTGCCGCTCGCCCCGCCCGATCCGGCCGAACGGCCGGTCGGCTTGGGGCCGGAAGAGGCGCAGTTGCTGGCGGCGCTGGGCGACGAGGAACTGGCGGTCGACGATCTGGTCCGGGTTTCCGCATTGGATGCCGGACGCGTGAATGGTTTGTTGGTGGGTTTGCAGATCAAGCGGAGAATCCGGCTCCTTCCCGGTGCGCGCGTCAAACGTTGTACTTGACAAAGCGGGATCGATGGCGCATTTTCCTGCACGACAAAGGACGAATTTATGAGCAAGAATCTGGTAATCGTGGAATCGCCGGCCAAGGCGAAGACAATCGGCAAGATTTTAGGCAAGGATTTCAAGGTGATGTCGTCGGTCGGGCACATCCGCGACCTGCCGCAACGGGTGCTGGGTGTCGATATCGAACATGATTTCGAGCCGAAATATGTCGTTTCGCCGGGCAAGTCCAAGGTGGTCGAAGAGTTGCGCAAAGCCGCCCGTGAAGCGGATGCCATCTACCTGGCCCCCGATCCGGACCGCGAGGGGGAGGCCATTGCTTGGCATCTTCACGAGGTGCTGGCAACGGCCGCCAAGAACAAGCCCTTTCACCGGGTGCAATACAATGAGATCACGCCGCGGGCGGTGCGGGAGGCCTTCGAACACCCCGGCGATGTCAACATGGCCCGTGTCGATGCCCAGCAGGGCCGCCGGGTGATCGACCGCATTGTCGGCTACACGGTGAGCCCGATGCTCTGGCGTCGCATCAAGCGCGGGCTGAGCGCAGGACGTGTGCAGTCGGTCGCCCTCCGCCTGGTATGCGAACGCGAGCGCCTGATTCAGGCGTTTGTCGCCGAAACGTACTGGGTGATGGGCGCACAGCTTGCCCGGCAAAGCCCGGCCGCCGAGCCTTTCACGGTCCGTTTGTCGCGCATCGATGGCGAAAAGCCCAAAGTCGGAACCGAGGAGCAGGCGGCGGCGGCGCTGGCCGATTTGGATGGCCGTGCGCTACGGGTGAAGTCGACAGCGGTGCGTACCGTGACACGGCGTCCCCTCGCGCCGTTCATCACCAGCACGCTGCAGCAGGCCGCTTCCAGTTTTCTAGGCTATTCGCCGCATCGCACCATGAGCATTGCCCAGAAGCTTTACGAAGGCGTCGACTTCGGCCAGGGCGGCCCTGTCGGCTTGATCACCTATATGCGTACCGACGCGCCGGTGGTGTCGCGCGACGCGCAGGAGGCGACGCGGGCCTATGTGCGGGAGACTTACGGCGATGCCTTCTGTCCCGAAACCCCGAATGTCTACAAGAGCCGTGAAAACGCCCAGGAGGCGCACGAAGCCGTCCGCCCGACCGACGTGACGCGGACGCCCGCGAGCCTGGCCGGCCAGTTGTCCCCGACGGAGCTTCGGCTTTACGATCTGATCTGGCGCCGGTTCGTCGCGAGCCAGATGTCGTCGGCCAGGATGAACCAGCGGACGGTGTTGATCGACTCCATGCCGCCGCCCGCACAGCAACACAGCTATCAATTCAGTGCAACCGCGACGGAAGTCGCCTTCCCGGGCTTCCTGCGTGTGATGGAACTGGACATCCGCAAGAGCCTGGCCCTGGCGAACGGCAAGGAAGAAGGGGCTGATGAGGACGAGAGCGATGAAGTCGAGCGTCTCCCGGAACTGGCCGAGGGCGAAACGGTCGACCTGTTGAAGTGGCTGAGCGAGCGCAAGGAGACCAAGCCTCCCGCCCGCTTCTCCGAAGCCGCACTCATCCGGGCGCTGGAGGCGGACGGCGTCGGACGTCCCTCCACCTATGCTGCCATTCTCGAAACCCTCTCGCAGCGCGAATACGTGACCCGCGAGAAGCGCACGCTGGAACCGACCCCGCTCGGTTTCCAGGTCTGCGACCTGCTGGTCGACAAGTTGAGCGACCTCTTCGATGTCGGTTTCACGGCATCGATGGAGAAGCAGCTCGACGAAGTCGAGGCGGGCCGGGTGGATTGGCGCAAGCTGATGGCCGACTTCCATGTGAAGTTTTCCGCCTGGATGGAGAATGCCCGTGAGCCCGCCGCGGATCGCGACAAGGTGCAGGCGGTGCTCAATGTATTTCCCCAGGTGAAGGTGTGGGCGCCCTCGTTGAAGCGCGGACGGAGGGTTTACGACGACGCCAAGTTCATCGAATCGGTCGCTGAGCAGTTCAATTCTGGCGGACGCCCCGTTTCCGAACGTCAGCTGGACACCATCGTCAAGATGGCGCTCCGCTACCATGAGCAGATCCCGGGCGTGCGCGAACAGATGGTGGGGCTGGGCTTTGTCGATCTGGCGAATGCCGAGGAAGCGCAGCCGCCGCGGCCGGAGACCAGCACGAAGTTCGATGTCCTGCGCACGCTGGATCTTTCCGAGGAGCAGCGCCGTTTCGTCACCTCGCTTGAGCAGCAGGTCGGCACGGGGCGCCGTTTGAGCGATCCCCAGGTGAACGCCCTGGATCGCGTCCTGATTTCAAACGCGCGCCGCATTCCGCAATTCGAGCAGCTCTGCACGACGCTGGGCATGACCGTGACGCCCGATGCCCTGGCGCCCGACAATGAAAGCCCCTTGCTGCTCGAGGCGCTGGCTGAAATCAAGGAGTGGCGCGAGCCGACCAAGCGCGGCAAGCGCGTCTTCGACGACCAGTCCTTTGTCAAAAGCGTATCAGATCAGTTCGCGCGCAAGGGAGCCTTGTCCGAACGTCAGCGCGGCGCCATGAAGAAGCTGGTCATGCGCTACAAGGAGCAGATCGGCAACTTCGATCAGCGCATGGCCGCGCTGGGCATGAAGACCGAGCCTGCGACCCCGGCGGAAGCAGATTCAGAGGAAGTCTGAACAGCGGCGGTAATGTGTGTGGGAGGATGCCGACAAGCCAGCGCAGGAGCAGCATCGGGCGGAGTCCGCCGGCGATGACCCCCTGTGCTGTGAACTGGCCTATGTGGAGGCGGGGTCGGTCGTCGAGCCGCTGCCCCTGCATCCCGGCCTGCTTCAAGATCCGTTGTGCCGGCGTTTCGAACAATACCTGCGTGTCGAACGCAACGCCTCGGCGCACACCTGCTCGGCCTATTTGCAGGATCTGGCCCAGTTCGCGGCGCGGGCCTTCGGCGAGAAGGCACCGACGCCGTTCGACTGGTCGGTTCCCGACCGCTTCACGGTGCGCGGCTTTCTCGTCGATTGCCAGAAGGGTGGGGCGGCTCCCGCGACAACGCGGCGGAAACTCGCGGCGGTCCGCTCCTTCTACACGTTCCTGATCCGCGAGGACGGGGGCAAGCGCAATCCCTGCGCGGGGTTGCGCGGTCCCCATTTGACACGGCGCCTGCCCGATATCCTGACCATTCAGCAGGTCGCCATGTTGCTGCATGCGCCGCTGGCCGAGCTACAGGCGCGACAGGAGCGGAGCGGCGTCCCTTCGCCGCCGATCGACGCCTATGCGGCCTGGCGCGATGCCGCGATCTTCGAACTCCTTTACAGCACGGGTGCGCGCGTGGCCGAAGCGGCGGCGCTGACGCGCGGCGCAACCGATCTGGAAGGCGGCGTCGTTCGGCTGCGCGGCAAGGGGCGCAAGGAGCGCCTGGGCGCATTGGGGCGGTCGTCCCTGGAGACGCTCCGGCAGGCACTGGCATTCGCCGCGATGATCTGGCCCGAATCGAGCGGGCCCGAGGCCCCCCTGTTCATGAATCTCATGGGGGGAGGGTTGACGCCCCGTTCGATCGAACGTCAGATGAAGCGCTGGCTGATCGCCGCCGACCTGCCCGCGCGGCTGACCCCTCATAAACTGCGGCACTCGTTTGCGACGCACCTGCTGGAAGCTGGCGCGGATCTGCGCAGCGTCCAGGAAATGCTGGGACATGCCAGCCTGTCGACGACCCAGATCTACACGCATGTGACGGTCGAGCGTCTCAAGGACATCTACCGCCAGGCGCATCCGCGGGCGTGAAGTTGACATCCATGAAGGCAATCCTCGATAATCGTCATCCTTATGCAAAACCTCCCGTTGCCGGCCATCGCCGCCTTCGCCCGCGGCATTGTGAAAACCGTGGAAACCGAAGGTGGGCTCCGCTTTGAGCGTTTCGAAGCCGCAACGCTGGCCTACTATGAAAAACTGAGCGCCGGGCGGTATGATCGTGCGTGCTGCTCCGCCGGCGTGACGCTGGCCTTCAAGACCGACAGCCGCCAGCTGGCGCTGACGCTCGATCTGACGACCCAGGTGCGGGCGTACAGCTTCGTGGATCTCTGCGTCGACGGATTATTCATCGCATCGGCGGGGGCCGCCGACGGTCCCGCCCGCATCGATCTGCAGGCCGCACTGCCGGGGGAGGCCGGACAGATGCGTTCGGTGGTCGTTCATCTTCCGCATTGCCGGCAGGCGATCGTGCGAGCGATGGGCCTGGATGACGGCGCGCGCTGCGAGGCGGAATCGCCGCGCCGGCTGCTGCTGGCTTTTGGCGACTCGATCACCCAGGGGATGAATGCGCACCATCCGGCCCTGGCCTATGCGACTGTGATGGCGCGGGCGCTGGACATGACGCTCATGAACCAGGGCGTCGGCGGCCATGTATTCGATGTCGACGGCCTTTGCGCGCCCCCGCATCCCGCCCCCGATCTGATCACCGTGGCCTATGGCATCAACGATTGGAACCAGGGACGCGACATCGCTCCGGCGCGCCCGTGGCTGGCCAGGATCCGCGAGTGGTATCCCCAAACGCCCGTCTTCGTCTTCGAGCCGATCTGGGCGGGGCGTGAAGGCATGGACATCAACCCCGGGCCGAATGCCGAGGGACGTACGCTGGCGGAGTGCCGCAGCGGGCTCGGCGCGATCGTGCATGAACGGGCAGGTATCGTGCGGGTCCGGCCGGATCAGCTCCTGCCTTCGGTCGAGGCGTTCCTTTCCGACGGCGTGCATCCGAACGATACCGGCCACATGATCTACGGCATGAACGCGGCACGCCGGATTGCCACAAGCCGCCTTTGACTACTCTCCAGCGTTGAAGGGCTTCGTCGTGGCCTGTCCGTCCGGGCCTTTGACCAGCAGTTCGATGCGGCGTTCGACCTCGTTCAACTTCGTGGAGCAGTGCTGGACGAGCTTCTGTCCCCGCTCGAAGGCCTTGACCATCTCGTCGAGCCCCATCTCGCCCTGTTCCATCTTCTGGACCAGGGTTTCAAGTTCTGCGAGAGCCGGTTCGAATCCCAATGCGGCGGGAACCTCGTTTGCGTTTGACTTTTTCGCGTCCATGTTCATATCCTGTGAGAGCGTGTTTTTGATGCAGTCACAACGCCGACAATCTTGACACATCGTCTCCCTCAACGCAAGGT
>CAZQKI010000031.1:0-31014 GCA_964592855.1 uncultured Lentisphaerales bacterium | reverse complement strand
GACAGGGTTCAATGGGCGCTTCCGGGCTTGTGTGGGGATTTTTCATTCGTTAAAGCTCTCGGCCATTGCGACAACGTCACCACGGAGGCACGGAGACCTGGAGGAGAGGTTGCGTGAAGGCGCATCCGCTTTCGGTGTATCCGGGCCTGACCCGGCACATGGCATGCAGCGGATGCGCCTTCACGCAACACCCTTTTGAGACGGCAGGGATGGTCTGCACGTGTGCAGGATGGATCGTGCTCCCTGCCAGGTGTTCACGCAAATTCAGGCTTGGCAGCAACTCCGCTTGTTTCAACGGCAACCGCCGGTCAGCCAAGCATGAAGTTGCGTGAACCTCCCCTCCCAGACTCCGTGCCTCCGCGTCTCCGTGGTGAACCCTGCGGATTGATTGGCTTTCAAACGCACGAAATCAAAATCATCGGCCATGCGCTGAAATCGCACCCCCCGGCAATTGACCCATTACCGGCGCGGCTTGAAAACCGTGTCTGTTTCGGGCATACTCCCATCCGTATGAAAAAAATGCTCCTATCCGCCGCCGTCTCGCTGTTGACGCTGGGACTGGTCTTCCATCTCGTTTCGCAGGGCACCCGGCAGGAGGCCGAGCTCGGGCTGCTGATCACGGACATCGCGCCGTTGCTGCTGGGCGGCTACCTGCTGTGCATGCTCACGCACACCTTCTTCCGCTCCGAACGCTACCGCCTGCTGCTGCGCGGAGCCCACGAACCGCAGATCCCCTCGATGGGGCACTCCTTCCTGGCCACGCTGGTCCGCAATGCGCTGGTGGACCTGCTGCCGGCGCGCGCCGGTGAACTGGGCTATCTGGCGCTCATGAACCGGAGCTACCAGGTCGGCGCGGACACCTGTCTGGGCAGCATGGCCATCAGTTTCCTGTTCGACATGATTGCGCTCGCCGCCGTGCTGGTCCTGGCGGTCGCCGCGCCCTGGACCCGCGGCCAGGCCACCTGGCCGATGCTGGCCAGCGGGGCCGTGCTGCTGACCGTGGTCTGCCTGGTTGGGCTCTGGGGGCTCTTCGGGCTCCTGCCCGGGTGGGTCCTCCCGTTCTGCAAGAGCCGGTCGGCGCGCTTCAAGACGCAACGCCTCCGCAAGATCGCGGACTTCATCGTCCGCACCCTCGAGTCCGTCGTGCGGGTCCGCGACCGCCGGCTGCTCCTGGCCGCCTTTCTCCTTTCGCTGGGCGTCAGGTTCTTCAAGTATGCCGGCCTCCTCCTCGTGTTCCAGGGCGTCACGCAGATCCACCTTCCGGAATTGGCCGCCGCGCAGGCGCGCCAGGTCCTGCCGGCCCTGCTGGCGGGCGAGGGAGCCGCCGCGCTCCCCGTCCCCTCCTTCATGGGGTTCGGCGTCTACGAAGGCGGAAGCACGGCCGTCTGGGGCCTGCTCGGTTTCGCGCCGGCCGCGGCGATGCTCGCGATGCTCGCCCTGCACATCGTCACGCAGATCGCCGCCTATGCGCTGGGCGGTGCGGCTTTTGTCGTCATCGCGCTGAGCCGTCGCCGGACGGCGGCCCCCGCCACGGCACCCAAGCGTGTTACATCCCTGCTTTTCCGGATCGGCCTGGCGGGCCTGCTGGTCGTGGCCCTGGGTTACGCCGCCCTGCAATGGCGGACGTTGCGCAAGGCCGGCAGCCTCACCCCGCCTTCGAAGGGCGCGGAGGTCGCAACCCCGCCGGAGGCGCTGTCCGCCATCCGCGGGCTGACGGGCCGCCACTCCGGACATCTGGTCTGGAGTTCCAATCGCCACGGCAACCACGACATCCTGCTGATGACGTGGCCTTCCGGTGCGGTTCGCAGGCTGACCCGCAACCCCCACGCCGAGACCTACCCCCGGATTTCGCCCGATGGCACCCGTGTGTTGTTCGCCCGGTCGCAGGCGACCTGGGCATCCCAGCGCAACCCCCGCCTCTGGGACACCTGGATCACCGACCTGAAGACGGGGAGCGAACAACGGATCGCCACCAACGCCTTCTTTGCCACCTGGAATGAAGACGGCGAGTCCATCACCTTTCTCCGGAACAACGACCAGGCCGTCTGGCGCAATCTTGCCGACGGCTCCGAGCGGGTGCTGGCCAGGCCCGGCGTCGGTGGAGTCAAGGCGCAGACCACGCTGAAGACCCCCGACTACAACGCGCACAACGGCCTGCTGGCCGTCGCCCTGCGCGGCGCCCAGCACCTGACCGGCCTGCTCGATGCCTCGGGCAAGTTGCAGACGATCGCCTTTCAGACCTGCCAGATGGCCTGGGCCACCACCAACACGCTCGTCTACATCGGCCATGGCGGACGGTTGGAGAATGTCATCTATCGCTACTCCCTCGCAACCGGTGCGACCGAGCGCTGGCTCGACATGCCCGGCGAATTCAGCCATGAATACTTTCCGCGCCTCTCGCGGAACGGGCAGGTCCTGGTCTTCGGCGCCAGCACCGGCGGGCACGAGAACGACAGCGCGGACTATGAGATCTTCGCCTGGGAACCCGCCTCCCCGCCGGAAAGCGCCGTGCGTCTGACCTTCCATACGGGCAACGACTGCTGGCCCGACCTCTGGCTCGAATAATTGGCGCTCAATCGTCGTTGATCATTGCTTCCGGCTGCCGAGCGGGTCGTCGCCGTGTGCTTGCATGCGCCACTCATGCGGGCTTGTTCCGGTTTTCTTCCGGAACACTTTGGCGAAGTAGTTGGGGTCGGGGAACCCGGACTGGCGCGCCACCTGCCCGATGGTCAGCGTGAGATCGCTCAACCGTTCCTCAGCGCGGGCCAGACGTTTTTCCGCCAGGAACTCCGAAAAGGTGGTTCCCATCTGCCGGCGGAAGATCAGCGAAAAATGATTGGGGGTGATCTGCGCGGCGCGCGCGACATCGGCGACGCTGACCGGCAACTGCGGATTCTCGCTTACAATGGTGGCCACGACTTCCACGAGCGTTCGTTGAGACGATCCGGCGGTGTTGCGAAAGGCGGCCTCGCGGGAATGCTTGAGCGCCTGACGGAATTTGTCCTCGATATCCCGGGCCACCGGTTCCGCCGCGGGACTGGCAAGGGCGGCCAGGCGCGGGCGCAGGTACTCGGTCAAGGTCGCTACGCTCGCTTCCACCAGGTGGGTGACCAGTTTGAGCCGTTCGCCCCGCAACTGAGGCAATTCCTCGTAAGCGTGCCTTAACCGGGTCAGGTCCACGCCGAGATCGCGCGCGATTTCACGGGTGAGACGCCAGCCCTGCTTGCGGTCCCGCATGCCGAAGGTGCAGGAACTGAGCACAATGAGGCCCGCATCCGGAGGCAGGCCGGCATCCAGGGCGGGAGCGGCGATGACAAAGGCACCCCCGTGACAGCAGCCCTGGACCGCTTTGCCGTGATTGCGCGCCGCCAGCGCCAGCAGGGAATGGCAGGTGACACATTGATCCAGGCCCCGGGGCGCTTCGTGCAGCATGCGGCAGAAGGACGGCAGTTGGCGGTCCGAACCGGAAACGGAGACCTGGCCGCTACGCCCCGCGCCGATCGACCACACGACCAGCAATCCCAGGCCGGATAATTCCCGAACCAGGGCATCCATTTTCTTCATGGCCTCGCAACCGCAGGCCTCGCGCAGCACTTGCTCGAGCGCTTCCTCATTCATAGGAACATCATATCCCGGCTTGGCCGATCCGCAACCTGAGAAATGTGTCCGAAAAACCGTAGAAACGTAGGAGTCTACCCGTCTTCATAGAACCTTCCTCTAACGTCGGCCTCAGGGCATCCCCTATATTGCTTGCATGGCGAGAGCACCTGTCGTCTGAGTCGCCGGGTGAGAAACTGAAACGCCGCAAGACAAGGAACGTACGGAATGGGAACGGGAATGACACGCAGAGCATTTGTGACGCATCCGCTTCGGTCCATCTGGGCGGACACGGATCGCGTCGGTCTCTGGCTCCGGCGGGCCGGAGTCGGAAAGGCCGCTGCAATGAATGGCGGCAACGAGGCTAAAGACGTGAACGGGCAGGACAGCGCCGTCGCGGGCCGGAGCCTCGGGTTGAGAGATGCAATCGCAGCACTAAGGAGAAATTAGGATGAATAACTGTGATCTGATCAAAATGGGGCTGACGCGCCGGGATTTCCTTCGCGCAAGCACGGCGATCGGTGCCGCTTTCGGGCTGGAGGCGACCGGTTTGACGAAGTTCGTCGGCGAGGCCAGGGCCAAAGAAACCGCGGCCGGCGGCGTGCCGGTCCTGTGGCTGCAGGGGCAGTCCTGTTCGGGCTGTTCCGTGTCTCTGCTGAACTCGATCTACTACGCCACGATCGACGACCTGGCGGTCAATACGCTGGATCTGAACTTCCATCCCAACCTGACGGCAGCGGCCGGCAATCAGGCGGTGGCGCAGATCGAGCGCACGTACCGGCAGGGCGGATATGTGCTGGTGCTGGAAGGCGCCATTCCCACAGGCAGTGGCGGAAAATTCTGCAACCTCTGGCCGGGAATGACCTTCGCCAAAGCGGTGGATCGCTACACCGAGCGCGCCGCGTTCATCCTGGGCGTCGGCACCTGCGCCTGCTTCGGCGGCATTCCGGGGGGAACGCCCAACCCCACGGGCGCGCAGGGACTGGCGGATTACTATGACGGCAAACGGGTCATCAAGATTCCCGGATGCCCGATTCACCCCGACTGGGTGGTCGGCACCGTGGCGTCCATACTGGCGAATGGCGCCGCCCCCACGCTGGACAGCTTCGGCCGGCCGACGCTTTTCTACGGCAAGAAGCTGCACGCAGACTGCCATCTGAAGGATACGGAGGAAGCGCATCGGCCGGGGCAGGGCGGCTGCACCAAGGAAATGGGATGCCGGGGACCCTCGACTTACGCCGACTGCAATGAGCGTTTCTGGAACGGCGGGGCGGCGGGACAGAAAGGCGTGAGCTGGTGTTCGGCGGCGGGAGCCACCTGCATCGGCTGCACGGAAAAGACGTTCCCGGACGGAATGTCGCCCTTCTACAAGAAAATTGAGTGACCCCAAGAAAGGAGATCATCATGTCTACAACAATCACTGTGAGTCCAATGACGCGAGTCGAGGGGCACCTCGATATCGAAGCGACCGTGGAAACCGTAGGCGGGGTCCAGCAGGTCATTGACGCGAAAGCCGCGGGGCAGATGTTCCGCGGATTCGAACGGATTCTGACGGGGCGCGATCCCCGCGACGCTGTGCATCTGACGCAACGCATCTGCGGTGTCTGTCCGATCTCGCACGGCATGGCCGCCAGCCTGGCGCTGGAAGGCGCGTATGCGGTGACGCCGGCGCAGAACGGCCGGATCGTGCGCAATCTCGTCCTCGGGGCGAACTACATTCAGTCGCACATCCTGCACTTCTACCATCTGGCGGCCCCGGACTACATCAACACCGACGGCATCCTGGACATGTCGCCGTGGCGGCCCCATCTGGCGGCGCCCGACATGATCACCGGGCCCACGGCAGTTGCGCTGGTCAACAACTATGTCAAAGCCCTGGCTATGCGGCGAAAGGCGCACCAGATGGGCGCCCTCTTCGGCGGCCATATGCCGTGCGCGGTGAACTTCATTCCCGGTGGCGCGACGAAGCCGGTGAAGGCGGCGGATATCACCGCTTTTCGGACGTTGCTCACGGAACTGCGGGGGTTCGTCTCCAACGTGATGCTGGCCGACGGCGAAGCGCTGCTGGGCGCTTTCCCGTCCTACGCCGGCATCGGCAGGGGTTGTGGCAACCTGCTCGCCTACGGCGTGTTCGATCTGAACAGCGCCGGCTCGTCCAAGCTTCTGGCGCGCGGACGGTATACCCAAGGAGGCTACGGAGCCATGGAAGAGGCGCAGATTCGCGAGTACGTGTCGCACTCCTGGTACACGGCCAACAGCGGGAACCGCACGCCGGCAAGCGGGGTGACGGAACCGGACGCCGAGAAGGCCGGGGCCTATTCCTGGATCAAGGCGCCGCGTTATCAGGGCCTGGTGCACGAAGTCGGCCCGCTGGCCAGAATGTGGATCAATGGCGACTACCGCTACGGTATTTCCGCGATGGACCGCATCGTGGCCCGAGCGCTGGAAACCGAAAAGATCGCGGACGCGATGGACGGCTGGCTCAACGAACTCGTGCCGGGCGGGGCGGTGTATACGCACAAGGCCACCCCGAACACGGGAACAGGCATCGGCCTCACCGAAGCGCCGCGGGGCGCACTCGGCCACTGGGCTCAGATCGGAAGCGCCAAGCTGACGCAATATCAGATCATCACGCCGACCGCATGGAATGCTTCGCCGATGGATGACAGCGGACAGCATGGCGCCATGGAACAGGCTTTGATTGGAACGCCGGTCAGTGACCTGCAGAACCCGATCGAACTGTTGCGCGTCGTGCATTCCTTCGACCCCTGCCTGTCCTGCTCCGTTCACATGGTGCGGCCGGGAAGCAAGGCCGAAGTGTGCCGCGTGGACCTGACGACCGGAATCTAATGAACCGCATCAGCAACTATGGGGAAAACCATGACCACAACATACAATCGAGAAAACCCAACGCGTATTCGGCGCGGTCTGCGTTCGTGGCTGACCGTCGGCGCCGTCGCCGGGCTGATGGCCGCCGGGTTGGCGCTGGGCGCTGAGCCTGCGCTGGTGCCTGTAGGCGACAGCGGCAATATCGCCGATGCCAACGGATTCGGTTCGGTGGGTTACACCTATCGCATCGGCGTCACGGAAGTCACACGGGGCGAATATGCGGCCTTTCTCAACGCCGTGGCGGCAACCGACTCGCGCGGCCTGTACAATCCCAGCATGGGCATCACGCGATCCGGCAGTCCGGGCAGTTACACCTATGCTGCGGCAGACGGCGCAAAATCGGTGTCTTTTGTAAGCTGGTATGACGCCTTGCGTTATGCCAACTGGCTGCATAACGGACAGCCAACCGGCGCGCAGGGAGCCGCCGGCGCGGAGAATGGCGCCTATGCCTTCAGCGACACGGTGACTGTCGGACCCCGGAATCCGGACGCCCGATTCTTCCTGCCCAACGAGGACGAATGGTACAAGGCCGCCTACTTTCAGGGCGGGGTGGATGCCTTCTACTGGCTCTATCCCACGCGCAGTGATGCGCCACCCCAGGCTGGGACGGCTCCGGGCAACGACAACTCGGCGAACTATGATCGCGTTGTCGGGGCGGCAACGGCCGCAGGCGCCTACGTGCAGGCGCAGGGCTTCTACGGCACACGCGACCAGGCAGGCAACCTCTGGGAGTGGAACGAGACGACCATCGATGGCGACCGCGGGCTGCGCGGCGGATCCTATGACGATTACCAGCTTCTGTTGAATGCCTGGTACCGCGACAGCCAGGATCCGGCCCTCGATAGCGCCTTCGTCGGCTTCCGCATCGCGGCGGCGACTGACAGCGCGCCTGTGACGACATTCAGCCTTGTGGTGAACAGCGGAAACGGCGATGGCCAGTACGCGGCTGGAACGGTGGTCAATATCACGGCTGACGCCGCTCCGGCGGGCAAGCTGTTCGACAGCTGGACCGGCGCCACAGTGGCCAATGCGCTCGCAGCTGCCACGACGCTCACGATGCCGGCGGCGGCCACGGCGGTGACCGCGACCTATAAGGACGCAACCTTCGCCCTCACGGTACAGAGCGGTAACGGCGATGGCCAGTACGCGGCCGGAACGGTGGTCAGCATTGCGGCCGCTGCGGCCCCTGCCGGACAGGTCTTCGATCGCTGGACGGGCGATGTTGGCGCTGTCGCCAATACGCTGGCGGCCAACACGACCGTAACCATGCCCGCAGCGGCCGTTTCGATCACCGCCACCTACAAGACGGCCGTGGTGAGTGTAACGTTCGACATGACCAAGGCCGAATGGAACCACGACAACCGCGAACTGAAAGTTCAGGGCAAAGGTCCGGCCGGGAAAACGGTTGTGGTGTCCTATCTGTCGGGCACCCGGATCGGCTCGTGCGTGGTGAAATCCGACAGTAAATGGGAACTGAAGGTCAGCGTCGCTCCGAGCAAGGTTCCCAGCCATGTGCGCGCGACCTGCAACGGTGCGACCGACGTGATGCCGGTGACAAAAAAATAGCGAAAGGTCGCGAAAGGTCTGTCGGCGGGCCGCCTGCGGGCGGCCCGCCGCATTTTTGGCTTCGCAAACTCCAGTGATGCAGATTACGCCGCCATGCGGTAATATGCATGGGTGACACCATGACGGATGAAACACAGACAAAAGCCCTCATTCTGGGAATCGGCAACCTGCTTTTGAGCGACGAAGGTGTCGGTGTTCACGCGGTGCGGGAACTGGCCGAAGGGCAACTGCCGGCCGGCGTGGAAGTGCTGGACGGCGGCACATCGGGCGCGGATCTGATCGACGCCCTGGCGGATCGCCCCATAATCGTGGTGATCGATGCCGCATCGGGCGCTGGCCCGCCAGGAACGATTTACCGCTGTGAGGCGCGCGACCTGATCGAGCAGGAGCACGCGCTGTCCTTGCATGAATTCGGCCTGATCGACAGTCTGCGCATGGCCGAACAGCTCGGATGCGCGCCGCGACGCGTGCTCGTGCTGGGCGTTCAGCCTGCCTCGCTGGCGCCAGGAATGGAACTCTCCCCCGAAGTCGCGGCGGTGTTGCCCAAAGTCATCGCGCTGGCCATCCAGGCTGTGACAGAATAATCACAACCCCTCCAGGTACTTGCACCAGGCATCGAGACCTTCGCCTGTCTTGGCGCTCAGTTCAAAAATAAACACGCCCGGATTGACCTGCTGGAGGTATCGCCGGCACTTGACAATGTCCCAGTCCAGATAGGGAATCAAGTCCGTCTTGGTCAACACCACCACCCGGCAGCCGGTGAACAGGACCGGGTACTTGGCCGGCTTATCCTCGCCCTCGGTCGTGGACAGCAATCCGACCTTGAAGGTCTCTCCCAGATCAAAAGCCGCCGGGCATACCAGATTGCCGACATTCTCGATGAAGAGCAGTCGCGTGCCTTCACGGACAACCTGTGGCAGAACCTGCGCCACGCGCTCGGCATCCAGATGGCACGAATCGTGTGTCTCGATCTGCACCACAGGCACGCCGGTCTTGTCCAGCCGCTGCTTGTCGTTGTCCGTGCGCTGGTCGCCTGCAATCACGGCGCACGACACACGGTCGCGAATGCGCTCGAGCGTCCGTTCCAACAGCAGCGTCTTGCCTGTGCCCGGCGACGAGATCAGGTTCAGCGCCACCACATGGCGGGCGGCGAGCCACTCGCGATTCTCCGCCGCGATGCGATCATTCCGGTCGAGAACCCGCTGTGCGAGGGTGATCGTCCGCGTGGCGCCGGACTCCGGGTCATGGTCATGTCCATGGGGGGCGCCTTGATCGTGCGGATGGCTGTGAACCTGTCCGTCCGCATGCTGATGGGTATGGACGTGCTTCTGGCCGCGCGCCAGTGCCGTTTGACAGCCGCAATCTTTACACATGATGTTTTCCTTGTTGCGTTAAACCGTGCGCAGTTCCACCGACTGGATCACAAAATCCCGGCCGGCCGTAATCTCGACGCGACGCGATCCGCAATGCATGCAGCGCACATTGTCGACGGCGGGCTGCGATTGCTTGCCGCATTGCCCGCAGGTGACGCCGGCGGGCGTCTCTTCGATCTTCAGCGTGGCGCCTTTCATCCGGGTTCCTTCCGCTGCCAACGGGTACGCAAACGCGAACGACTCGCGATTCACGCCCGAAAGGGCGCCGATGTTGACGGTCACGGAGAGCGCCGCGTCGGCGTTCTCCTTTTTGCAGATGGCTTCCACCTGTTCGACCAGCGCCTGGGCCAGCGATAGTTCATGCATGTCAGCAGATCCTTGGCAAGACTTCGCCCTGCGGCACGTCCACCAGCCGCCGGGCACCCATCACGGTATCCAGCATGACCCGCCCCGCCCGGTCGGAGACCGTGCCGATCCGGCAGGCCTGTCGCCCTTCGGGCATGCGGCGCCAGGCCTCGAGAATGCCGCCGGCGCTGTCCGGATCGCAGATCGCGATCACGCGGCCCTCGCAGGCCACGTTCAGGAGGTCCAGCCCCAGGAGTTCGGCCGCGGAGCGGGTTCCGGTTGAAAACGGCAAATCGGCCTCGCGGAGCAGGATGCCGAAGGACCGCTGCTCCACGACTTCGTTGAGCACGGCGGCCGCGCCACCGCGGGTCGGGTCGCGCATGAACCGCACGCCGGAAGCGAATGGCACCGCCGCTTCCACGAGGCGATGCACGGGCGCGGAGTCGCTCACCGGCCCCGCCGTGATATCGATTCCATGGCGTGCGGCCAGCACGGCCATGCCATGGTCGCCCAACGCGCCGCTGGCCAGCACGCGATCGCCGGGCCGGATCGTCCCGATATCCAGGCGAAACCCTTCGATGGGCTCGCCCACGCCGGCCGTGTTGATGAACAGGCCGTCGCACTGGCCGTGGGCCACCACCTTGGTATCGCCGGTAACGACGCGCACGCCGCAGGCCGCAGCGGCGTCGCGGATCGTATCCAGCACGCGCCGCAGGAGTTCGAAAGGGAGTCCCTCCTCCAGGATCAGCCCCAGGGAGAGCCAGCGCGGACGCGCGCCGCACACGGCCAGGTCGTTCACCGTCCCATGCACAGCCAGGCTTCCGATATTCCCGCCGGGAAACTCCAGCGGCTGGACCACGTAGCTGTCGGTGGTGAAAATTATGTCGCCGCCGGCCATCGGCACGCGGGCCGCATCCGGCAGGCCTTCCAGGGGGCCGCCCCCGAAGCGCGGCACGATTTCATCACGGATCAGGTTCCGCGACAGCACGCCGCCGCCGCCATGGGCCAGTTGAATCACGCTGTTCAATGTTCTCATGGTTCCGTTCCGCGTTCGTATTTGTAGTATGCCGCGCACGAACCTTCGACGCTCACCATGCACGGACCGACCGGATCCAGGGGGGTGCATCGCTTCGCGAACAGCGGACATTCCATCGGAAGGCGTTTGCCCTTGATCACGTCCCCGCACATGCAGCCGGGGTATTCCCGGCCCGGTCCGACCGTAACGCCCAGGCGTTTTTCCGCGTCGTAGCGGGCGAATTCGTCGCGCAGCACGAGGCCGCTGTCGGGCAGGCGTCCGATTCCCCGCCAGTGGGCATCGGCGGGCTGCAGAAATCGTTTCATGACGGCACGCGCCAGCGGATTGCCATCTTCGCGCACGACGCGGGCGTAAAGGTTTTCGACCTCGGCCCGCCCCTCCGCGAGCTGTCCCAGGATGCCGCAGAGGCCGAAGAGGATATCCAGCGGCTCGAAGCCCGCGATGACGCAAGGCTTGCCGAAATCCGTCGCGAAGGGTTCGTAAATGTGCGCACCGGTCACCGCGCTCACATGGCCCGGACAGAGAAACGCGTCAATCCGGAGCTCCGGATCGGCCAGCACGGCGCGCAGCGCCGGAGGCACCAGCTTGAAGGAGGTGAGCAGTGAAATATTTCCGGCGCCGCTCCGGATGGCCAGATCCACCAGGCTGACCACCGGCGCAATCGTGGTTTCGAAGCCGATGGCGAGAAACACCACTTCCCGGTCCCGATCGGCCGCGGCCAGATCCAGCGCCGACCGCGGCGAGTAGCAGACTTCCACCCGCGCACCCTCGGAGCGGGCTTCACCCAGCGATCCGGATGAGCCGGGCACCTGCAGCATGTCGCCGAAAGAAGCGATCGTCACGCCCCGGCGGGCCAGTTCGATCGCGGTGTCCACGTAGCCGGGCGCGGTCACGCACACCGGACAGCCCGGTCCGCTGATCAACGTCACGTTCGGAGGCAGCAACTGCCGGATGCCATACCGGGCGACCGACATCGTATGACTGCCGCAGACCTCCATGATCCGCACGCCCTCCGTGCGTCCGGCCAGCGAATCGCCCAGTTTTTTCAACCGGCGCTGCAGAGGTTCGGCGATGGCGGAATCCCGAAAGGCATCGAGATACTTCACGGCCCCCCCCCTTCCCAGGCCGCGGCCAGTTCCTTGAACAGGGCCAGCCGCGCATCTGCTTCCTGCTCGTCAAGCGTCTCGATCGCATAGCCGGCGTGGACAATGACGTAACTGCCAACGCGGGGACCGGCGACGAGCGACAGGTCCACCTGATGTTTCGCCCCGTCGAGGTCGCCGACGCCCATGCCGTCGGCGCGGATCTCGAGAATCCGCATGGGAATGGCTAGACACATAGCGTATGCTCCCGGTAATCAGGCTTTGTTCGGAGGTTGGTCGCTGCCACGGTCGGCCACGGCAGGCGGCTCACCCGGTTTATCGCCGTCTTTAACGTCCCGCTTGCCGGCATTTTCCTCCTCCCGGCGCAGCGCGTCGCCCAGGTCCTCACGGGCATTCTTGAATTCCCGGAGGGCCCGCCCCAGGCCGCGCGCCACTTCCGGCAGCTTCTTGCCGCCAAAGAGCAGCAGCGCAATCAGCAGAATGATCAACAGTTCCTGATAGCCTAGTCCGAACATAGATACCGCCTTCCTATTTTTCCGTTTGATTCTCCAGCACCGTCGCTTCACCCTCGGGATTTTCCCGGTTCTTCCGCCGGTCCATCGCCGCCGAAACCTGGATGCTCAGCTCATACATGAACAGCAGGGGCACGGCGAGCATCGTCTGGGTCAAGGCATCCGGCGGCGTGAGGATGCCGCCCACGATAAAGGCGCCCAGGATGGCGTAGCGCCGGTGGCGCCGCAGGTCCGCTGTCGTGACGACGCCGAGGCGGCTGAGCACGACGATCACGATTGGCAGTTCGAAGACCACGCCAAAGGCCAGCATGAAGCGCAGGCAGAATCCGAGATAGGCATCCAGGGTCCAGAGATGCCGCGCCCCGGAACCGCTGAGGCCCATCTTGATCAGGGCTTCAAGCCCGATCGAAAGCATGAAATAGCCGAACGTCGCGCCGGCACAGAAGAGCACCGTTCCGATGGCGACGGCCAGAAAAACGATTTGCTTTTCGTTTTTCCGAAGGCCCGGCGCGATGAACTTCCACGTAAAGGTCAGGATCAACGGCAGCGCCAGTACGAATCCAACGGCCAGGGCGACTTTGAGCCGGGCCATGAACGCATCCAGCGGACTTGTGAAAACCAGCTCCACAATTTCCCGGCCGAGGTGTTTGAGCGGCCGGGACAGAACCTCGTAGGCTGGCGAAGCCAGGGCAAAGCCAACCGCCGTGCCGGCGCAAAGCGCGCCCAGGGATTTCAGAACACTCCCCCGCAAGTCCTCAATATGATCCCACAGGCCCATCACCACGTCGGAATCCGGCTCGTGTTTTGCGTTGGTTTTCCGGCTCATGACGCCCCCATCGCCGACGGCGCGTTTCCCGCCACCACCGCCTGGCCCAACGCAATACAGCCGTCGTTGGGAGGGGTTGCGCGGTGGAGTCTCGCCTTCAGTCCCATCGCGTTCAGCCGGGCTGACAGCCGTTCGGTCAGAATCCGGTTCATGAACACGCCGCCGGTCAAGGCAATCTCCCTCAAGCCCGTGCGGCCGGCGCCGTAGGCAACCATTTGCAGCGCTGCCTCGGCGACGGCTTCGTGTGCCGCCAGCGCCCAGGCCTCGACGGCATGGCCGGCCGGGCGTGCCGGGTCGGCCAGCAGCACGACAAAGGCCGCGGACCAGTCGATCCACAGCATCCCGTCGCGTTCCACGGTGCGGAACGGCAGCGCGGGAAGGCGCGCGCCGCCCGTGTAACGCCGGGCTGCCGCTTCCAGCCGGATGGCGGTCTGACCTTCGTAGGTGGTCACGGGACTGGCCAGACCGAGGGCTACCGAAAACGAGTCGAAGAGACGGCCGGCCGAATGGGTGATCGGTGTGTTGAGACCGGCCGCACACTGCCGCATCCACCCGCGGTATTCCTCCTCCGAAATGCCAAGGGACTCACGCAGGGGCGCGGGCAGTTCCATTCCCGCGGCAAAACAGCGGCCGACGAGTTGCCGCGCGGGCCGTCGCACCGCGGCGTCGCCACCGGGAAGCGGCACGCCTTCAAACGAAGCCAGGCGCTGATAGCCATCGGGCGTCACCGCGAGCAGTTCGGCGCCCCAGATGTGGCCGTCCGTGCCCAGACCGGTGCCGTCGAAAACCAAGCCAAGCCCTTCCTGGCAGCCATGCTCCGCCAGGCACGCGGCCGCATGCGCATGGTGATGCTGGACCTCCATCACCGGGATGCCCTGCCGGGCGGCTGTTTCCCGGCCGAGTCGACTGCAGTGCATGTCGGGATGCAGATCCACGGCGACGGTTTCCGGCAAGCGTCCGACGAAACGGGGCAGGGCTTCGGCCACCTGGCACAGGCCCGCGACCGCCTCGGCCGTTTCCAAGTCGCCGACATGCGGCGAGAGCACGGCCCGGTCGTCGAACGCCACGGCAATCGCGTTCTTGAGTTCGGCGCCCATGGCCAGAACGCAGCGCTTCAGCGGCCGGGCGAGCCGCACGGGGTTGGGCGCGTAACCGCGGGCCCGGCGCCAGACCTGTGGCTCGCCGAGTTGAAGGATGCAGAGCGAATCGTCGTTGCGCAGGTTGATTTCACGGTCATGGAGCAGGAAGCAATCGGCAATGCCCGCTAAGCGCTCGCGCGCTTCGGCGTTGGAGATGCAGATGGGTTCGCCGCCCCGGTTGCCGCTCGTCATGATCAGCCAGTCAAACGGAGGAATGCGATCGTCGTGGAGCGGTTCGGCCAGCAACAGGTGCAGGGGCGTCGTCGGCAGCATGACCCCCAGGGTGCCGGAATCCGGCGCAATGAGGTCGAGGGGCAGGTCGGCAGCTTCACGGGCTTCGTGCGCCGGATCCAGAATGACGATCGGCGCCTCCGCCGACATCAGCAGGCGTTCCGCCGCCGCCTCGCACCGGCAGAGCCGGCGGACGAGATCGATCTGGCGCGCCATGACGGCAAAGGGTTTATGCGGGCGGTTTTTCCGGCGGCGCAACGTGATCAAGGTTTCGCGGTTGCGCGCGTCGGCGGCGAGGAGAAAGCCTCCCAGGCCCCGAATGGCCACGATGGCGCCGTCGGCCAGCGCGGCCCGGACCTGCGTCAGAGGATCGCCCGGCAGGGGCCGGCCGGAAGCGTCCTCCAGGGAAAGCCGCGGTCCGCAACGGGGGCAGGCGGTCGATTCGGCATGGAAACGGCGGTCACCGGGATCCTCGTATTCGCGGTGGCAGGAGGGGCACAACGGAAAGCCGGCAAGCGTCGTGCGAGCCCGGTCGTAGGGCATGCCGTTGATCACCGTGTAGCGGGGGCCGCATTGCGTGCAGGTCGTGAAGGGATAGCCGTAGCGCCGGTCGGACCGGTCGAATATTTCCCTCCGACAGTCCTGGCAAATCGCAAGATCCGCGGGAATCAGAACATTGGCGGATTCGCCGCCGCCACTTTCCGCGATTGAGAAAGACCGGATTTCCTCCGGTCCGGCCAGGGAATGCTCCTCCACCAGCAAGCAGGCTTCGAGCCTGGCATTCGGCGGCAGGGACTGCGGGAGCGATTGAATGAAGTCGTGAATGCTCCGTGGCGGGCCTTCCAGTTCCAGGCGAACGGAACCGAACCGGTTCTGCACCTGGCCTCCCAGTCCGGTCTGCCGCGCAAGGCGGTACAGGGCCGGCCGGAATCCGACACCCTGAACGATGCCGGTCAGATCGTAGCAGGCGCGCTTCAAGGCGCCGACAGGCGACTCGTTTCCCGCAAACGTTTGAACGGTTGGCGACAGGGTGTTCATGGAGTCCTTGAAGGGGTAGGTTAACAGCTTGCCGGGAATCCGGCTATTCGCCTTTCCCTCATGGGAAGGCGCTAAAAGCCTTAGTAAGATTGCGCGTGCAGTTGGCATTTGATAAAGTTTCTCCGGTTTGTTAAATCGCCTCTGGAATGTCGGAAAACGTGGAAGGGTGAGCCAAGATGATTGTAAGGCTATTGCTGGCGGATGATCACGCGATGATACGCGAAGGGCTCAAGTCCCTGATCAGCAATGAACCGGACCTGACCGTCGTGGCCGAGGCCGAGAACGGCAAGGAGGCTGTCGAGCTTGCGCAAAAATCCGGAGCCCACATCGTCGTGATGGACGTGGCCATGCCCATTTTGAACGGGATCGAGGCCACGCATACGCTGCTTAAGGCTAATCCGAACATCAAAGTTGTAGCCCTGTCCGGGCATGCCAATCGGGAGCTCGTCCGGGAAATGCTCAAGGCCGGCGCTTGGGCCTATGTGTTGAAATCCCGGGCGTACGAGGAACTCGTGCGCGCGATCCGGGAAGTGATGAAAGGCCGGAAATACCTCAGCCCGGACGTTGCCCGCGGGGTTGTGGACGAGTACGTCGGGCTGTCGTCTTCCAGCAGCGCGAATCCGGCGTTTATCGTTCTCACCGACCGCGAACGCGAAGCCCTGCAACTCATCGCCGAGGGCAAGAGCACGAAGGTGGTCGCCGACGAATTGAGTGTCAGCGTGAAAACCGTGGAGACCCATCGCCACAACATCATGGAAAAACTCAACCTGTACAGCGTGGCCGAGTTGACGAAGTACGCCATCCGGGAAGGAATTACATCGGTGGATGCCTAACGATGAAGGAAGACACGGGCGGCGACCGCTTCATCCTGCTGCACGAGAGTCCTGTCAGAAAGCCACCACACACCTCTCGACTTCCATCGAAGCCGGCAAAAACAGATGAAAAAGAAATCAACCCGCCGTGTCGTTGTCAGTTTTACCACGTTGAAAAAAAACAACCAATCGGCATGCAACCTTTTTTAAGCCAGCTTCCGCCTGATGGTATGTCAGCATATTGCTGATGGACCATGCTTTCAGCATCCGCTCTTGTTGCACATCACGGCGGAGTGCGTGAGTTCACTGGCGTTTTTCAAGCCAAGCTTTTCCTTGATGTGCTCGCGGTGCGTTTGCACGGTCTTTGCGCTCAGATGGAGTTTGGTGGCGATCTCCTTCGTGGAAAGGCCTTCGCCAATCAGGGAGTAGACCTGCAGTTCGCGATCGCCCAGTGCCTCAAGTCCGATCCGGCCCGCTCCAGAACGACCGCTTGAAGCGAGCTGCCCGAGGATCCGCGACAGCAGGTTCTGGCTCGCGTAGACTCCACCGGAAAGTATGGTGCGGATCGCTTCGATGACTTTCTCGCCGGGTTCCTGCTTCATGATGTAGCCTCGGGCGCCAGCGTGGAGCACGCGTTCGGCGTAGATGTTCTCCTCGTGCATGGACAGGACCAGCACCGGTATGTCCGGGTAGCGGATGCGCAAATCCTTCAGAAAATCCAACCCGCCGGTTCCCGGCAGCGACAGGTCGAGGAGCAGCAGATCCGGCTGGCTTTTCTCCAGCTTCTGCAGGGCCTCGGACGCGTTGTTGGACACCGCGAAGACCTCCATTTCGGAGGCCATGGTCAGCAGGTCTTCGAGGCCCTTGCAGACCAGCGGATGGTCGTCCAGAATCATGATCTGCGGCTTGACGGCCTTGTTTGTTGCCGAACCGCGTGACACAGCCTTATCTGCTGTCATTTCGCTGTTTCCCTATTTGTTTGTTTATGCACGAGAGGCGTTGAAAGATCAAAGGTGCAGCGCACGGACATGCCTGCGTCGCCACGCCGGCTCACCGAGAGGGTGCCCCCGAGAACGTCCGCGCGATAGCGCATGATCCGGAGCCCCGAACCCGTCGCTCGATGGCCGTCCATGTCGAAACCGCAGCCGTCGTCATCGATCTGAAGCAAGCCGTGACGGCCTTCCATAGCCAGCGTAATGACGATTGTCTTGGCGTTCCCATGTCTCACCGCGTTCGCCACCGCTTCCTGCGCGATGTAATAGATATGGTTGGCATTGCCGACATCGTGAACCTGCCTGGCCAGGGTTTCGCGGAGTTCGCACGAAATCCCCATCCGTTCCCGCGCCTGTTCGCACAGGCGCTTCAAACCGACCCCAAGCGCTTCCTCCGCGACCAGCGGCAACAGCCCCTGGACAACATCCCGGAGCTGCTGATGGGCGTTCCGGCCTATCTCCGAGAGCTGCGCGGCGGTGCCGGCATGCACAGATTGCTCCTTGTCCAGGTTTCGCGCGAGCACCCCGAGGAGGTAGGCCATGCCCGCAAGCTGCTGCCCGATGGTGTCGTGCAGGTCCTGACCGATCCGGGTCCGCTCCCACTCGTGGATCTTCAGAATCTCCATCTGCAGCCGCCGCCGTTCGGAGATGTCCCGGTAGACCGCCACAAAGGCCTGCTCCCCGTGCCAGACAATATCCTTGATGGAGACCTCGACCGGAACGCTTCCCCCCCTTTTCCGCTGAAAGACGAGTTCGTACCGGGAGGGAACGGAAATCCCAGCCCGCCTGTCCTTGAATCGTTGCACTAACACCTTTTGATCATGCTCGCGCAACAAGAGTGAAAAGGAAGCGCCATTCAGTTCACCGGCCGTATAGCCGATCATCTGCAAGAACTGCATGTTGGCATAGACGTAGCATCCGGTCCGGTCCAAAAGGGCAAGGCCGTCAAAGGCCCCTTCGGAGACGCTTCTGAAGAGGCGTTCGCTTTCCTGCAGGGCCAGCTCCGCCTTGTGTTTTTCGGAGCTGTCATGGGCCGTGATGAGCACGCAGGGTTCATCGTGCCAGGCGGTGCGGCTGATGGCGAATTCGACAGGCACCAGCTTGCCGGTCCTCGTCAGAAATTCGGCTTCATACCTGGGGGCCACCCCATCCGCCTGCGGCAACGACAGATCCGCCAGGATGTTCTGCCAGACCGTCGACGGAATCACGTAGCAGCCGCCCAGCGGCCGGCTGCTCAGTTCCGCCTGCGTGTAGCCCGAGAGGATCTCGAATTGCCGGTTGGCAAAACGGAGATCGCCTTCCCGATTGATAATGACGATCACGTCCATGCTGTTTTCGACCAGGCTGCGGTAGTTCACCTCGCTGGCCTGCAGGTCTTCCTGCGTCTGCAGACGGGTGATCACGCTTCCCATCTGCATCGCCAGCGATTCGATGGTCGCCAGCGTATGGGGAGGCAGTTCCGCCGTTGCATGCGAGGCGACATGCAGGGCGGCGACAACCTCGGCGTCGAAGCGGACGGGGACAACGAAGGCACAAAGCAGTTCCTCCGCCTGCATGACCGGGCCGAACCCCTGGCTCAGCAGCTCGCCGCTGAACCAAACGGCTCTCCCGGCCAGGATATCGCGGAGCTGGGGAAGCGCGTTTTCATACTCGCAATAGGCCTTGGCAAAGGCCTCGGTGAAACCACGATGCGCTTCCAACGAAAACGTTCCGGTCGCTTCCTGACGCCGGTAAACGCCGCAGCAGTCCACGCCGGGAATGCGCACAATTCTATCGAAGGCCTGCTCGTAACACGCCTTGAGCGTCGTCGCCTCGCACACCGCAACCGCAAAATCCCGTTGAATGTTCAGCAGCGACTCCGATTGCGTCAGTCGCGCCGTCTCCTGTAACAGCTCGTGATTGGCCGCCGACAACGCAGCCGTCCGCAGCCTGACGACGTGGCGGAGCGAAAGCGTCGACATCACGAAGAAGCCCACCAAGCATGCCGCCACCCCCATCCAAATCATCAGCGTCCTCGCCCTCCGTTGCGCAGGGTGCGCGTCGGCTTCGTCGAACAGCGATCGGTCGATGGTCTCCTGCGTGAGGCAATCGGTCGTCCCTTGCAGGATCTCGGCGAGCCTTCGCAACTTCCTTTCCCAACGCGCCGGGTTGATGTAGCCGATTTGGACCAGGTCCTGCGCCATCAGACCTCTCAGGATGACGGACTCGTGCTCCAGCTTGCCGCGATCCGAGCCCGGGGCGTAAAGCCGGATGATCGTGTCGATAGTTTCGTCGACGTGCGTCATCGCATAGGACCAGCCACGCAGGCTGGCGTCGCGGAACGCCTTCACCCGCGCCGGGCTCGACTTCGCCCGTTTCCGGGAGGTGAACAGCATTTGGTTATAAGACTCACCGTCTTCCTCCTCGGGCGTAAACATCACATACCGGATGCCCCTTTTCTGCAGATCGAAGGGCTCATCGGTGATGATTCCAATACTGGCGTCCACGCGACCGTCGATCAGCCCATCAACCGTCTGTTCATGCGGGACGATCACGATCTGGTCCATCGAGACGCCGTGGGCGTGGAGCATCGAGCGGACCTCGAAGCTCACGGGCCCGCCGCCCATCATCACGCGTTTCCCGGCGAGATCCCGGGGCGTCCGGATGCCGGAAGCTTCCGTGGCGACGATGACGACCGGCGAATGCTGCAGCACCGCCGAGAGCGCCACGACGGGGGCATCCAACAAGATCGCCTCGGGCAGGCGCGAACTGACGCCGTAATCGGCCTGCCCGGCGACGACCTGCTCGATCGTGTACCTGTTGTTGCGCATTTCACGCAGTTCGACGTCGAAGCCGGCTTCGCGGTAATAGCCCTTCTCCTTCGCCATGTAATAGCCGGCGAATTGGAAGTTGTGCCGCCAGGACAATTGGAGGACCACCCGCTCGCTTCGTATGGGACGCACCGGTTGATTCGTCGATTGATCGTCCCCCGCAAGCAACGCGCACTGCACGCCAAGAAAATAAGCCGCCACACAGCGGCCGAGGCTCAAACGCCGCGCCCCCCACTCCCGCTCCGCTGATCGGGCTTTTGCAAGATCATGCGCGTCGTTTTTGTCCTGCTTCATACCACGATAAATCCGATGTTTTCTCTTACACTACACTTTTTTTAGGGATTGTCCACCACCATTGCTGGTTTTTTAAAACATTCAGCATCTGCCAGCCGCTCCTTCACAGTATGTCCTTCATCAAGGCCAGGCACATGGCCCCCATCCAGGACGCCAGCCACAGGACCCTTGCCAGGACGCCCACCACATAGAAATGGGCGCCTTTCGTTGTTGTTTTCGCGCTAAACTGAGTCAGCAGGAAGGCCGCAACTGCGAACAACACGCCAGCGACCGACAACCACACGACAAGTTTCATTGAGGATCTCCACGCGACACGGATGAACAGTCCACAGTCCAATTTCGTATGTTATTATTTCAAATTAATCGGGGGATGAAAATCATTGCGATGCTGAATCGCATGTCAGTAATTTCCCTAGTAGTTTGCCTGCCGGCTGCAGGGAGTGTATGTGGAATCCGTGAATCGACCTTAAAAATCGGTTGACGGGGCGAGACGGAGCGTGTATTTTACGCCGCATGGCCATTTATACCAGTATAAGTACCGGTCAGAAGCATGGATGTCGCCCGGGAGCGTGTCGAGGAATGCTATGACGTGGTTGAGCTGGATCATCGTGGTGCTGCCTTTGGCGGTTGTGCTGTGGGTGGCCTTCTACTCCCGGCGGTACGTGAAGGACGTCGCCGACTATCTGGTCTGCGGACGCGTGGCGGGGCGCTACGTGATCTCGGTCGGCGACCTGGCGGCCGGGCTTTCGGTGATCACGCTCGTCGCGGCGTGCGAGTCGAACTACCAGGTCGGCATGGCGATGGGCTTCTGGAGTGCGATCAACGTTCCGCTCTCCGTCTTCATGTCGTTGACCGGGTACTGCGTCTACCGGTTCCGGCAGACCCGCTGTCTCTCCATCGGGCAGTTCCTGGAGCTGCGCTACAGCCACTCCTTCCGCATCGTCGCGGCGAGCATCCGCACCATCGCGGAGATGATCACGAATGCGATCGGGCCGGCCGTCGCCGTGCGGTTCTTCATCTATTTCATCGGGATTCCGCACCGCTTCAACCTCTTCGGCCTGACGATCCCGACCTACGGGATCATCGTGGCGCTGCTGCTGATCATCGCCGTGGCCGTGATCTGGCCCGCCGGCCGCATCTCGCTGCTGATCACCGACAGCCTGCAAGGGATCATCAGCTATCCGATCTTCGTCATCTTCACCGTGTTCGTCCTGACGCACATCTCATGGTTCGGCGATGTCGCGCCGGTGATGCTCGACCGCAAGGCGGGGGAGAGTTTTCTCAACCCGATGGATGTGTCCGGACTGCGCGACTTCAATCTGTTCGCCCTGCTGGTGACGATGATCGGCAACATGCTGAACCGGGCCTCCTGGATCGGCAACGACACCAGCGGCACGGCGCGCAATCCGCACGAGCAGAAGATGGCGGGCATCCTCGGCACCTGGCGCAACGGCTTCGCCTACACGATGATCTCCCTGGTGGCCATATTCCTCATCACGTTCATGCTGGCCGACCGCTTCGCGCCGCAGGCGCGCGACGTGCGCATCCGCCTGACGGCGAAGGTCGCCGAGGAGGTGGTCGCGAACCCCGTGACCCGCGCCCGGCTGGTCGCCGGCGCCGCCGCGCTCCCCGTGGCCCGCCACGCCATCGGCACCGACAGGCCCTATTCCCGCGACAGCAACCCCGACACACCCTTCCTGGATAACGCGCTGGAAACGCTGCGCGAGGAAAAGACCGAGCATGCCAACCTGGTCTTCCAGAAGTTTCGTTCGCTCTACAACCAGATGATGATGCCGACCCTGCTGGGCGGGCTGTTCTCGCCGCTGCTGATGGGACTGTTCGCGCTGCTGATGGTCATGCTGCTGATCTCGACCGACGACTCGCGCATCTTCAACGCCTCCAGCACGATCATCCAGGACATTGTCGTGCCGCTGCGCAAGACGGAGCTGTCGATTCCCCAACACCTGAACTACCTCAAGCTGTGCACGGTCGGCGTGGGCATCTTCTTTTTCATTGTCTCGCTGTTTTTCGCCCAGCTTGATTTCATCAACATGTTCGTCACGCTGATGTGCTCCCTGTGGCTGGGCGCGGCCGGCCCGATCATGATCGGCGGACTCTACACGCGTTTCGGGACGACCTTCGGCGCCTGGTGCGCGCTGTTCTTCGGGTCTGGGACGTCGCTGCTGGGGCTGATCCTGCAGCGCAACTGGGCCGCCGTCATCTACCCGTGGCTCGAAGCCAGCGGCCGCACCGCAGCCGTCGGGCATTTCTTCAAAACCGTCTCCGCGCCCTTGAACCCGTACGTCGTCTGGGAGATGGATCCGATCAAGTTCCCCGTCAACTCGGTTGAGATCTACTTCCTGGCCATGGTCCTCGGCGTCGTCAGCTACCTGATCGGTTCGCTGCTCACCCGCCGGGAGCCGTTCAACCTGGACCGGCTCCTGCACCGCGGCATCTACGCCGGCGGCGACCTGGCGGCACCTGCGTCAAAAGCCCCGTTGCGGCGCAGGCTTTTCAGCACGCTGATCGGCATCACACCCGAATATACCCGCGGCGACAAGGCCATCGCCTGGTCCGTGTTCATCTGGTCGATCGTCTATGGGTTCGGCATCATGTTTTGCGGCTCGCTGGTGTGGAACCTGATCTCGCCCTGGCCGCCGCAGCGCTGGGGGGTCTATTTCTACATCACGACCATTGTAACCGCCCTGGCAGTTGGTGCGGTCTCCACAGTCTGGTTCATGGTCGGCGGCATCCGGGATATGCGCGCCCTGTTCCGCGACCTGGCGCGGCGGCTGGCCGATCCGCTCGATGACGGACGGGTGGTGGGTCACGTCTCACTGGCGGACAAGCGCCACTTTGAGGCGATTGAACATCAGGCCCAGGAGACGGCGCCACCGTCCGCGGCAACCGCGTCGCCGGGGCAGAGCCTCGGCACCGATGGTTCCAAGCCTTTTCAAAAAGGCAAATAAGCAGTTGACCGAACACGCAAACCGTCTATAATGTCGACTCCATGACTTATACCAGTACAAGTACCAGTGTTCCCATGTATCAGGCGCTGGCGGATAAGATCAGGGCGTCCATACGGAGCGGAAAGCATGCCCACGGTGCGTTTGTTGGATCGGAGCACGAGCTGGCGCGCAATTTCGGCGTGGCGCGCATGACGCTGCGACGGGCGAGCACGGTGTTGATCAACGAGGGGGTGATTCACCGGGTTCCAGGCAAGGGGCTGTTTGTCCGTGCACCGGAGGATGTCACCCGGCAGATCCAGGTGATTGCCGGCAACCTGAACTGGGAGACGTCGATGCAGGTGTGGCGCGGGGTGCAGTCCGTGGCGCGGGAATCGGGCATCGAGGTCCAGTTGTACGACGCACACGGCGATACGGAATACGATTTGAGCATCCTCCGCAAGCTGCCGCATTCACAGGCGCAGGGGGCGATCATCATGGCGGTACACAGCTCGGTCTTCCACGAGGCGGTCCTGCTGCTGAAGCTGAAGGATTTTCCCTTCGTCCTGGTGGACCAGCAGGCGGACGGGGTGGAGGTCTCGTCGGTGGTGGCGGACAACTACGCGGGCGGCTATGCCGCCGGCGGCGAATTGCTGAAGCGGGGACACCGCCGCATCGCCTTTATCGGAGATCTGGTGGCCGGCACGGTTCGCCGGCGCCTGGACGGACTGCGCGACGCTTTTTCCGACGCGGGGGTTCCCTTCGACCGCACGCTGGTCTTTGATCTCCAGGTGCAGGACCCGCTGGGCGACTGGTCAGCCCAGGTTGACGAATCCGCACGCCGGGCGATGGACCGTCCCCTCCCTCCGACGGCGATCTTCTGCAGTTGCGACGCGGTGGCCCGGCCTGTCTACCGGGCGCTGGCGACGCTGGGCCAGCGGGTCCCGGAAGATGTCAGCATCATCGGATTCGACGATGCTCCGCTGGCCGAGATGCTGACCCCGCCGCTCACCACGGTGCGTCAGCCGTTCTTCGAGATCGGCAAGACCGCCATGGAGACCCTGTGCCGCCAGATGAGCCATCCGGGCGGACCGGTGGAGCGGCATTCGCTCCCCGTGGAACTGGTGATGCGCAATTCGGTTGCCGAGCCTATTCAACCCGGCGGGATCGTCCCGCCAGAACGCCAGTCCGGGAGCACACGATGAAGACACACGTAATGAGGCCTCGCGCCTTTCTGAACCTCGCCACCGCCTGCGCCCTGCTGGCCGGCGGCCCGCGCCTGTCCGCCGGAGCGGACGCTCCCCCCGCCGGGGCGGTTGAAAATCTGATTTCCAATGGCGACTTCGAAGCCGCCAAGCCGGATGGAACCGCACCTCAGGACTGGCCCGTTCCGGCTGGGGGCGCCTGGGGCGATGAGGATGGCAACCGGTTCCTCCGCCTCCAGAGCACCGAGCCCGATAAAATGAACATGGTCTACCGTGAAATCCGCCTGCCGCAGGGCGTGGAGGCGCTGCGCCTGACCTGGAAACAGCGGGTCACCGGACTGAAGCGCGGGAAAGAGAGCTGGTTTGACGCACGCATCATGCTGGATTTCATGGATGCCGATCGCGGCAAGGTCGGCCCGTCCCCGAAAGCCCCCAGCACGTCCAAGGACACGGGCGGATGGCAGGAGCGCAGCACCCTCTTCGCCGTCCCGGCGAATGCGCGCATCCTCAAATTCATGCCGGCGCTTTTCCGGGTCGAGTCTGGAACGATCGACTTCGACGACTTTCTGCTGACCCCGGTTGATCCTGCCCTGCTCAAGCAGGAGGCGGTGAAACAGGCGGCGGCGGTGCGTTCAAAGGTCAAACGGGAAGCCGGCCAGAACCTCCTGGCCAATGGCGATTTCGAGTCGCTCAAGAACGGTGCAGCGGAGCACTGGTTCGGCAAAAACAGCACGAACATCTACTGCATGGAAGAAGCGGAGAATCACTTTCTGCGTCTGCGCGCCACCAATCCCGGCAAGTTGATCAACCTCTACCGGATCATTCCGCTGGCCGAAGGGGACCGCGCGCTGGAACTCAGCTTCCGGGTCCGTTACGAGAACATCGCCCCGGGTGCGCAGGTCTGGTACGACGGGCGGATGATCATGAACTTCGTCGGACCGGATAAAAAGAAACTTTCCGGCGCGCCGACCCCGTATTTCCGCGGCACCAGCAAGGGCTGGCGGAGCGTGACAAACCGGTTTACGATCCCCGAGAGCGCCGTGTCGCTGGAGTTCATGCCGTCCCTGTTCATGGTCAAGACCGGAACGCTGGACCTGGACGATTTCCGGCTGACGGTTCTGGATGCGGCGGCGTCCGACGCCATGATCGCCGCCAAGGCCGCCGAGCAGAAACAGAAGGACGAGCGGGCGGCGATCCTGGAACGGGAGATTGCCGGGCCGCCGATCACACGGGAGATCAAGGTCGCCGGCAACAAGCTGGTCACCTCCGACGGCCAAGAGGTCTGGCTGCAGGGACTCTCCTGCGACAGCATGCAGTGGGGCCCCGGCGAGAGCATCCTCTGGTCGATCCATGTGGCGCTTAACGAGTGGAACGCGAACATCATCCGCCTGGCGGTGAACGACAACCTCTGGTTCGGCCGTCCTGAGAAGGGCTCGGGACCCGGCGGCGAGGAGAAGTACCGCAAGACCGTGGACGACGCCATCCGCCTCTGCGCCGCCAAGGGGGCCTGGCTGATCCTGGACCTTCACCGCTTCCGTGCGCCGACCGAACAGCACCGCGCGTTCTGGCTGGACGCCGCCGCGCGCTACACCAACAACCCCGCCGTGCTGTTCGAGCTGTTCAACGAACCGCACGATATCACGTGGGAGGTCTGGCGGAACGGCGGCGAAGTGACCGACAAGGTCAAGCGCCAGGAGGGCGTGGCTGTCGAGAACCAGGAGAAGCTGACGACGTTCCAGGCGGTGGGCATGCAGCAGCTGGTGGAGGCGGTCCGCTCGACCGGCGCCCGGAACATGGTGCTCGCCGGCGGCCTGTCATGGTCCTACAACCTCTCCGGCGTCCTGAAGGGGTTCGCCCTGGACGATCCCGCCGGCAACGGCGTCATGTACGTGTGGCACAACTACCCGTGGAAAAAGGACTGGCAGGCCAACGGACTGGACATTGCCGAAAAGCATCCGGTCATCCTCACCGAAGTCGGCGCGATCCGGGACTGGTCGGACTTCTCCTTTATCGGTCCGTCGGAGCGCTTCCCGCTGGAAGGCTGGGCGGAGGACATGATCGGCTGCATCCAGAAATACAAGATTCACTGGACCGCCTTCAGCTTCCACCCCAAGTGCGGCCCGATGATCATCCAGGACTTCAACTACACCCCCACCCCCTATTGGGGCGTCTTCGTCCGCGACGCTCTCAACGGCAAGCCATTCCCCAGCGACAAACTCAGATAACGTACGGGCGGCCAAAGGGTCGCCCCAACCACGTGCGAATATATCATCCTTCGACCGCTGAACCAGGAGAAAAACATGAAGAAGACCGCGATCTCATCCAGACTCTGGATATCCGTTGCCGTCCTTGTCGTGGCCAACATCGTCGCGCCTGCTTGGGCAACGACAATCTACTGGGACAGTTCGGGGACAAGCTGGAACACGGCCGCGAGTTGGTCCACGAACTCGGCCGCAACGACGCCTGACCCCGCAGCCGTTCCGGGAAGTGCCGATGATCTCGTCTTCCATATCACCGGTGTCACGGCGGATCAGAGTATTGGGCTTACCGTAGACCAAGCGGCAAAGTCATTCACATTCATCAGCCCAGGGAAGACCACGTTCACCGCCAGTAGCAAAAAACTAGTCGTTGGCAGCGGGGGTGTCACCGTCAACTCAGGCGTCGGTGCCGTGACATTCGGCACCTCCAGCACGACCGTGGCAATGAGGCTTGGTGAGAGCCAAACCTGGATCAACAACTCCAGCGCAACGGTCAACTGTCGAAACCATATTAATGGATGGGAGTCGGCCACCGCTCCGATCACGTGGACGGTCAACTGCGCCGGGTCTGGTGACATTAGCGACAGCGGCTTACTGAACGATGGCAATACGTCGGTTTCTGTGGTTGTCGCTTCGATAGGTTCCGGGGCTGTTTTCACTGCAGGCGGGAACTACAGCGGCGGTACGACCATTAAAAGCGGCATTTACTCGTCTGCTAGCCCAGGGACAGGCAACCTGTTGATCGGCGACACTGAGGGTTCGCGGGACGCCACGTACAAGATGAATAACACGGGCACAATAACCAACAGCATCACCGTCCAAGCCGGAAGCAGCGGCAACACGCTTACCATCACCGGCGGCAGCGGCAGTCCGACCACGCAGATTCTGGGCGGGACCCTTGCCTTGAACAACAACCTGACCGTGACCCCCATTGCCAGCATCGCCATGACCTTCAGCAATGTGGTCTCCGGCGCAGGCAGCCTGACCAAGAACGGCACCACGCTGATCCTCAGCGGACCCAACACCTTCACCGGCAAAACGCGCATCAATGCCGGTACGCTCAGCGTGGGGTCGCTCAACCGTGTCAGCGGAGGCACGGCCAGCAGCAACCTGGGCGCGCCGGTCACCGTCGATAACGGCACCATCTCCATCGGCACGGTCGGCACGGCGGCCACGCTGTCCTACACGGGGGCGGGCGAAACCACGGATCGCGTGATCGACCTCGCCGGAACAACGGGTGGCGCAACGATCAACCAGTCCGGCACCGGTCTGCTCAAGTTCACGGGCAACCTGACGGCCACCGGCGAGGGGGCCAAGACGCTGACCTTGCAGGGGTCCACCGATGGCGCGGGCGAGGTCGCCGGGAACATCCCGAACAATACCGTCGCCAATCTCACCCGCGTGACCAAGGCCGGCACGGGCCTCTGGACGCTTTCGGGCGCAAACAGCTTCAGCGGCGCTACCGCCATTCAGAACGGCATCCTCCGTGTGTCCTCGCTGAACCGGGTCACGGGTGGAACCGCCAGTAGCAGTCTGGGCGCCCCCGCATTGGCCAATGCCACGATCTCGCTGGGCTATAACTCGACGACTGGCCAACTGACCTACGCGGGCTCCGGCGAGACGACCGACCGTGTCATCAATCTGGCCGGCACGACCGGAGGCGGGACACTGGAGGCCGCGGGCACCGGACCGCTGGTCTTCACCAGCGCCTTCACCGCCACTGGAACGGGTAGTAAGACCCTGACTCTACAAGGATCGAGCACCGCAACCAACACCATCGCCGCATCGATTGTGAACAAGGATGCGAATAATCGGACCCGCTTGACGAAGGATGGTTCGGGCCTTTGGTTACTCAACGGGACGACCACTTACAGCGGCCCCACCACGGTGGCGAATGGCACGCTCGCGATCAACGGGCGCATTCTCAGCCCCGTCACGGTACAGAACGGCGGCGTGCTGACCGGAGCGGGAACGATCCTGACCAACAACGTCACGGCGCTGACGGTCGGCGGCATCCTCGACCCCGGCCGCGTCGGCGGCATCGGCGCGCTTTCCGTTACCGGCAGTGTGGTCTTTGCCGAGGGCCGTTTCCATGTGGACGCCACGGGCGCCAGCGCCGACAGGTTGAACGTCAGCGGCAGCGTCGCCTCCTCCGGCGGCACGGTCCCGGTGCGCGCCACCATCACCAACCCGGGCCTGACGAAGTCCTGGAAGATCCTTTCCGCATCGGGCGGCATCACGGCGGAATTCGCCAGCGCCGGCATCGGGTACACCGTGGCCAAAGCCAATGCCGACACCGAGCTGTGGCTGCTAAAAAACCCCGAAGGAACGGTCATGCTGGTCCGCTAGCCGACGTGCTGTGGGTGGGGACGACGGCTGCGGGAATCAACGGCATCCCAGGCGATGTCGTGATCAATGGCGGCGGGGTCGAGGACAGCGGCGAGCGCATTGCGGACAGCGCCATCATCACCATCAATGACGGCTCGTTCAAACTTCAGATCCGATAGGTCGTCGTCTCCGCGTTCAGTAATAGCGCGTTCGGTTATTCCTTTGTTCAAAAGTGGCGCCACAGCGGGTACACGCCTCTTTATCCAGGAACGTGCATTGGTAAACACATTTGTCTTTTGACCGGCCAATCATTTCCTGGTGGATCATTTCCGAGGAGACGATCTCCCACACGTGGACATCACGACCGCACCGTTTGCAGCGGCATGTTCCCTTCGCGGGGCGACAACCCAAAAGTGAACAGAATAGATGCATGTGTGCCTGCCAATTTGCTCGCTTGCTGCGACCGTTAGCGACCGAGTAAGACCCTGTATTGTTCTCAGCAAAAAGACTATAATACATCAGTAATATGCTGAATGCAAAGAAAATCAATAGTCAATACAAGCAGGACTTCCCTTGCGCCACCTGGCCCCGAGGCGCTATTCTTTCCCCCATGACTACCCCCGCTCAAAGCCCCCGCGTACCGCCGGTTTCTCCGCCGGCATCCGCAGCTCTGCCGTCTGGCAATTACACGCCGACGCTTTCCACGCGCGAATACGCCACCACCGTTTCGGCGCTCGGCATCCGCAAGGCCAACATCCACCCGTGGCAGCAGATGCTTCTGGGAATCCTGGCGGGGTTCTACATCGGACTCGGAGGCCATGTCTTCCTGGTGGCGATGCAACAGGGCATGGGTCGAGTGGTCGGCGGCTTGGTGTTCAGCAGCGGCCTCGTGATGGTGGTGATCGCCGGAGCCGAGCTGTTCACCGGCAACATCATCCTGATTGTCAGTGCGATGACCGGTGTCATCTCGGTGCGTCGCATGCTGCGCAACTGGGCTGCGGTTTATGCAGGCAACTTCCTGGGCGCCTACGCGCTGGCGCTGCTGGTCGGCGCGAGCGGACTGCTGGGGACGCCGGCGGCGCTCTCGCCGGTGGGCGAGCTGGCGGCGAAGGTTGCAGCATCCAAGCTGGCGACCCCGTTCGGCCAGGCGTTCATGCTGGGGGTCCTCTGCAACATCTGCGTGCTGCTGGCGCTGATCATGGCGACGCTGGCGCGCGACGTCGTTTCGAAGATCTGCTGCATTGCGATCCCGATCATGATTTTCGTTGCCTGCGGCTTCGAACACTGCATCGCCAACATGTATTTGATCCCGGTCGGACTGGTTGCGCACGGTGTCCCGGGCGGGTGGAATTGGGCCATGTGGGGCAACTTCATCCCCGTGACCCTCGGCAACATTGTCGGCGGCGTGGCGATCCTGATCCTGCACCCCAATCGCCTGCGGCAGCTCGGCCATCTCCTCCAGGCCCGCCGCCACCGCCAGACCCCTTAGTCAGATACACTTAGTCGCCACCCTTAGTCGGTTACGCTTAGTCGCCACCCTTAGTCGGCTACACTTAGTCGAACTGCTTCGTCGTTGATTCACAGTCATTGGCCGATTAAGAGAAGCGACTAAGCGTAACCGACTAAGAGTGGCGACTAAGAGTGGCGACTAAGTGTCAGTGCACAAAAAAAGGGCCCGTCAGGTTATGAAGCCTGACGGGCCCTGGGAAAAAAAT
>CAZQKI010000030.1:0-32577 GCA_964592855.1 uncultured Lentisphaerales bacterium | reverse complement strand
CCCGCGCCAGGACCTGCCGCAGTTTTTCGGTACGCGACACGTGCCATTGATGGTCCGGAAAAAGCTCTTCGTGTGATTCCATTGGGTTGTTCTCCATATCCAAGCGGTTTTAAGCATACCGTTTCCCGGCTGTTGTGCAACCGGATTCTGGTGGCGGCCAGCAATTCTCAATATGGGGCGGTTCATCGGGATCGCTATCGGAATCGGGATCGAAATCGCCAGGATCGATGGTGAAATCGACTCCGATTCCGATAGCGATAGCGATTTCAATAGCGATTTCGATACCAGGCACGCGGCCGCGGCGGTCAAAATGAGAATTGCCGGCGACATCTTGACATCACGATACTACCGTGTCATGATGCCTCCATGAGAACGACACTTACGTTGGATGACGATGTGGCGGCGGAACTGCGGCGGATCGAGGGTCGGACTCAGGTGGCCTTCAAAGCCGTGGTCAACGACGTCCTGCGCCGCGGACTGGCGCTTGGCGCGACGCCCGTGCGGATGCCGGCACGCTTCACCGTTACGCCTAAGGCAACCGAGCTCGTTGGTGGTGTCGACCCGCTCAAGCTGAACCAGCTCGCGGACGAGCTGGAGACGGAGCGCTTGGGATCGGATCGCCGCAGGAAGGAGACCCGGTGATCATCCCAGACATCAACCTGCTGCTCTATGCCTACAATCGAGGTGCACCGTCGCATGCGGCGTCCAAGTTGTGGTGGGAGTCGGCATTGAGCGGCACCGAAAACGTGGGCCTGCCTTGGGTGGTCAGTTTGGGCTACGTCCGTCTGGCCACCAGCCGCCGTGTTCTGCGCGACCCGTGGCGCCCGGAGGAAGCCGTCAGGCACGTCGGTTCATGGCTCCAATGCCAGAACGTCCAAGTCCTCCAACCGGGTCCGCGGCATGTCGACATCCTGCTGGCATTCGCGGAAGCGGGCGTGCTCAGCAGCGACCTGGTGACGGACGCCCATCTGGCGGCGCTGGCCATCGAGCACCAAGGCGTGGTCTACTCGAACGACGCCGACTTCGCGCGGTTCCCCGGTCTGCGGCACCGCAATCCCTTGAGGGAATGAAGCGGTCATTCCCCGTTCGTGATAACCTTTCCTCAACACCATCATGAAAACGTCCCGTTTCCCATTCGTCCCTGTCCGCACCTCGCTTGCGGAACTTGTCGGTCCCGATTACCTGTCGGCGGTGTGCGAAGCACGCGCAGCACTGCTTGGGCAGTCCCCCGCCCGCTTCCAGGCGCTCGCCCGGCGTCCGGTCGATTGGTACCCCAAGGCCTTCCATCGGCGCTTGCTCGAGCTGTTGCCGCAAGTGGGCACGGCCGTTTGCAGCGGCATCCGGGAGACGCCGAAAGGGGCGACCTCGCAAGCCTTCTCGTCCGTCTCGTCCTCTGCGGCGGCGCCGCTCTCGGCGCTCGGCTATCTCCGCGTCGGCGAAGACGGGCGCCTGCGACTGGCCACCAAGAGCGAACACTACCACACGCCGCTCGGGCATGCCTTCCCGGGCTACCGGCTCATCGACACGGCTCGCAGTCTCGGAATCCCCAACGCGACCCACAACAACACCCGCGGCGCGATCACCCGCCTCCTGGAGGAGCGCCTGGTCGCAGCCGCGCACGGCCTCGCCACCGACGATCACGAGGGGCTTCGCGCCGTCCTCGCCGACACGACGCTGCAGGGGCTCAACCGCGTGCTGAATCTGGAGACGGGCAGTCTCGCCGTGGAAGCCGGGATCAAGCACATGCTCGCCCGTTTCCACCGCGTCCTCCCGCAGGATGGACCGCCGCCGCAGGCCGGCCACACCCCCGTTCTGCTGGTCATGGGAAACAAGGATGGCGGTACATCGGCGAATTATCACGGCACCACCCTGGCCACCCAGTTCCTCCGGGGACTCTGGCCCGAGGGAGCAGCCCAGGTGGCCGCCGCAGACTTCTTCCGCATCCACGCCGTCCGGCCCAACGTCATCGCCGATCTCGACGACGCCTTTGCGCGCTACAGGCAAGGCCCCTGCAGGATCGCCGGCTTCATTCACGAGATCGTCATGATGAACTACGGCGCGCTCAAGCTCGATCCGGCCTATCTGCAGCATGCCTATGCGCTCTGCGACAAGCACGGCGTGCCGACCCTCTGCGACGAAATCCAATCCTGCCTCTGGGCCCCCGGGCTTTTCCTCTTCCGCGAATACGGCCTCCATCCGAGCATGGTTGCGGTCGGCAAGGGCTTCCCCGGCGGCGAATATCCCGCCTCGCGGCTGCTGTTCAGCGCGGCGCTCGACCGCCTCCCGCTGTTCGGCGCGCTCGTCACGAACGGACAGGAGGAACTGGCCGCCCTCGCCTACCTGATCACCATGCACTGGGCGCAGCAGAACACCGATGTGACGCGGGCCCTGGGCGACTACTATGAAGCGGAGGTCCGCAGCCTCGCCGCGCAATACCCGGAGCGGATCGCCTCGGTGACCGGCTACCGCCACATGGTGGGGCTGGAATTCCACGACCTGGCTGCGGCGCGGCACTTCACCGCCGCACTGACGTCCGCCGGGCTCGACATCAGCGCGCAGACCTACAAGGCCGACTGTCCGCCCGTCGCCCTCACCAAGCTCCCCCTCACCGCCTGCCGGGAGACGATCGACGCCGTCATCCAGCGCATGCGCGCCGTCTGTGAGGCGAGTCCGACATGAACGAGCAAACGATCCCCCCCCTCAGCCTCGACATCAAGCCCGTCGACCGCGACTTCTACGCCCGGTACATTCGCGACTGGCTGCCCCGCCGCGTCATCGACATCCACACGCACGTCTGGCGGTCGGAGCACAAGCGGCAGCCCGAGGCCGGAACGCCGTCCCGCACCGTCTCGTGGCCCGCGCGCGTCGCGGACGAGAACCCCGTCGAGCATCTGACCGAAACCTACCGGCGCCTCCTGCCCGATCACGCCGTCACCCCACTCATCTTCACCAACGTCGTCGACGTCGACCAGCTCGACGCCGCCAATGCCTATGTCAGCGCGAGCGCAACGGCCGCCGACGTGCCCGCCCTGCTCTTCTCGCATCCCTCCTGGAGCGGCGAAGAGACCGTGCGGCGCCTCCGCGCCGGGGGCTTTCTGGGGCTCAAGAGCTACCTCTCCTATGCCCCCGCCTATCTGCCCGTCGGCGAGATCCGCATTTTCGATTTCTTTCCGCACGAACAGCTCGCGGCCATGAATGCGCTCGGCGCCATCGTCATGCTGCACATTCCACGCAACGCCCGGCTGCGCGACCCCGTCAACCTGGCCCAGCTGCTCGAAATCGACGACCGTTACCCCGATCTCCAGGTCATCGTGGCGCATGTCGGCCGCGCCTATTGCGACGAGGATGTCGGCGATGCATTCACCCGCCTCGCCCAGACCCGGCACCTCACCTTCGACATCAGCGCCAACACCAATGCCAACGTCTTCGAAGGACTGATCCGGGCGGTGGGTCCCAGACGGATACTTTTCGGGAGCGATCTGCCCATTCTCCGCATGCGGACCCGCCGCATCACCGAGAACGGACGCTATGTCAATCTCGTTCCCCGCGGGCTCTATGGCGACGTCTCGCAAGATCCGAACATGCGCGAGGTGGACGGCGCCGAGGCCGAGGCGCTGACCTTCTTCCTGTACGAGGAAATCGCCGCCTTCCGCCGGGCCGCGGAGGCGACCCGTCTGACGCCGGACGACATCGAGGTCGTGTTCCATGCGAATGCCGTCGGCATGCTGGCCCGCGCGCGGGCCGCGTTGTCGCGGTAGATCGTCCTTAGGCCTTCATTGGCATTCGCCATCGCCGGGGACGGCGGGGTCCAGTTCTTCCTTGGCGCGCAACAGTGCCTTAATCGCTTCACTCAGTCGCCAAATTACTCTGGCTCAGCGACGAAGCAGTTCGACTAAGGGTATCCGACTAAGGGTGGCGACTAAGGGTAACCGACTAAGGGTGGCGACTAAGTGTAACGCGGGCAGAGCCCGCATCAGTAGGCGCCGAGGTTCTGGAACCGCAGTACAGGAACAACGTCGCGCATCTCGACCGGATCAATGGCCTGATGATGCATGTTCACATGCAGGCCGGTGATCTTGATCGGATAAGCCGGGGGCCAGGGACCGCTGGCGGCCGACAGGCAGCGCCACTGCCTTCCCGGCGATACGTTCTTGACGGGTGAACGGCTCTCGTCGATCGCGAAGCGCAGGAAGCACCAACCGTCGAAGTTGACCGACAAATCGCAGCCCCAATCGTGCCACGAGCCGGAGCTCAGCCAGACGCGATTGTCCTTGTCTGTTATTTCAAAGAGGATACGCCCCCAATTGGAGTTGCCTTTCACCCAGACGCCGATCGTGTGCGGTTCGCCCGGCACCTCGACCGGCGTCTTCAGCCGCAGCGTCGTGTATTCCGCGACCAGTTCCTTCAGGCCGGGGGCCGGGGCCAGTTCCAGTTCCAGGCAAGGTCCCCGTTCCGCGTCATCCACCTGACGCAGCGCAAAATTGCCGGGTTTCGCAAAATTTCCGGCCAGCGTCTCGTCGGCGACCTGCTGCCAGTCCTCGAGGCGATCCATCCGGGCGGCCGGCTGGAACTCGGCGGGAGGAACATCCAGGGGAAAGCGCCGTTCGCCGAGGGTCACCTTGCCGGCCGGCGCCGCACAGACCAGGTAGGTGGCGGCTGTCGAGGTGGTCACGGACACGATGCCTTTGCGGGTCCGCAACGTCTTTTCGCGGCCGTAAAGGTCGATCACCCGCACCTCGGTGTCCTTCGGAAACTCGAAGTTCACCACCGCCTCGCCCCGCGGCGTCCACAGGGCATAGGCAATATCCCCGGGCTGCCGGAGACGGTCGAACTCGAGCACGTAGACGGTCAACGATCCGGACGGCACCACCCGCCGCAAGCGCACCTTGTCCAGCACTTTGGTGGCGGTGGCCACGGCGACGTAGGAAGGCTTGGGATACAGCAGCGGATAGCGCTCGAGCAGTCCGTTGCCGCCGTAGCCGCTGTTGTAGTAGCTACCGCCGGGGTCGGAGAGCGTGCCGGGGCCGATATGGACGAACCCGTAGGCGTGGCTGAGGAGGATGTCGCGCACGTAGTATTCGGCCTGCTTCGGCTTGCCCAGCACGCGGTTCAGGCGGTACGTGAATTCGTAGCAACCCGTCAGCGGCAGTTCGCGGCCCTGCTGGCGTCCGATCGCCCGCACCATCCATGCCGAGAGGATATTGTGTTCGGAGATGCTTTCCGGAATGAATGTCTGGCTGGGCGATTCGATGCCGACGTAATCGATGTTGGTGGGGTTGAACCCGAATCGCAGCAGATCGGCGGTGATGCGGGCGGTCCCGCCTGAATTGCCGAAGATGACCTTCAGCTGCGGATAACGCTGCCGGAAGAATTCGGCCGAGAGGTTGCCCAGCCGCGCCTTGTCGCGGAGCTTGCCCTCCTCTTCCGGGGTGAAGGTTGGCTCGATGCCGGCAAGCTCGACCGGCATGGTGTTTGCATGCGATTCGTGAAAGATCAATACGTTGTCACAATGGGGATGGCTCACAAGCCCCTCGTCGATGGTTTTGGCCACTCTTGCCTTGGCCTCTTCCGACAGCACGCCATCCTTCGACATCACGTCGCCCCTGAACAGCCAGCTAAAGCTGGCCCGCGTCATTTTCCAGGGGGCCATCTCCAGTTCGGTGTAATCGTGGCAGGTGGTTTTCCGGAGCCCGGCCTTCAGGTGCAGCGGTCCGGCGATCTGGATGTCTTTTTCGGTCAGGCCGACGCCGCCATACCACCAGATGCTGTACGGCGACTCGTAACCGGCCTGGCGGGTATCCTTGCCCAGCAGCGCAAACGCCGCCTCGTGCGACAGTATCCGGGTACCGGAGTCATCGCTGAGTTCCAGCGACAGGGAGTAATAGCCAAACTCGGGCATGGCCAGGTTGATCGACCGCCTGGCCGATTTTCCAGCCGCCAGCGAAAACGTTTCCTTGTCCTTGCGGACCACACGCCCCGCAACATCGCGGATGATCCAACCGACCGTGTAGCGTCCCGCCTGGCGCGCCGAGACCGCCAGGTCGGTCCGGGCGATATCCTCGTTGTGGAAGACGTTGCCGGGGAGCGTCTGCGTCAAGCGCATTTCGGCCGGCGCCTTCTCAAGTGTCACCGCAAAGATGTTGGCGGCGCTTGGGGCGCCGGTGGGCTTGCGCTGACCATCCCACTGGGCGCCGGTCACGCCGCGGCGTCCCAGGATCTCGAAGTCGAGGAACGGGCCGATTTTCAGGTCGGTGGCCGGGTCCTGTCCCTCCTGCGCGAGCAGATCGAGAATCTCGCCCAGCGGGATCTCGACTTCGGCCAGGTACAGGGGAATCTCGACCTCCTTGCCGAATGTGTGGGCCACCGTTCCCACCTGCTTGACGTTGCCGCCAAGCGGGCTGCCGGCGCGGGGCAGCGACAGGTACGTGTCGGCAATGGCGCCGCCGCGGCCGACGCGGCTCTGGCCCGCGAAACGCGTGAGGCGCACCGTCATAATGGGATCTTTCGAAGGGTCGGGATCAACTGCGAACAAGACCCAGGCGCGGTGGTAGTCGTGCTGCGGGACGCTGATCAACTGCGATTCGGGCATGCCGTCAAAACTGGTTCGCGACAGATATTCGTCGCACTCCAGCGCCCAGCTTCCCCGCATCTGCTTGATCCGTGCAATATCGCCGCTTCGGGGTCCGTCGGCGACAATCATGGGAATCCCGGCGACCCGCTGCACGCCGGCGACCAGCGAAACGGTGGATGTCTTCATCGCGTCCGACTGCGCGACGAGCCCGTAGTTCAGCGGCAGGAACCGGTCATCCTCCTCCGTCTTGAAGAACTGCCGGTCATCGACGACCGCATCCGGGCCACCGGTGAAGGTCACGCTTTTCATGTTTCCGGCGCCGGCGATCCGGCCCGCGTACCGTCCGTCCAGCCAGACCGCCAGGCCCTGCTCTTCGGGTCTGAGGTCCAGGCGGACATCCTTCTCCGTGGCAGCCGGGAGCTTCTCCCAGGTGCTGATCCGCTCCTTGATCTGGTCGTCGGTATAGCGGACCACCCGCGGGCGTGCATAATAGTCCAGGTTGATGGCGCCCCGAACCTGCAGCACGGAATTTTCAAAGACGGTGTCCTTATACACCTTGCTGGAATGGCAGCCGCGCTGGCTGCCGGCCTTGACCCGGATGACGTGGTTTGATCCTTCCGCCGTCGTCAGGTCGATCCGCAGCGGTTCTTTCGCGCCGATCCTGAAGGTGGCGGTAAACGACAGGGCCGCTGCGGCCGGGTCGCCCGCGGCCCATTCACTCCGGATGACCTGGGGCTCCCCGGCGGCGCCCAGGCATCCGAGAAACAGCAGCACCAAACCGGGGAGGCTACGCATGCTATTGCTCCGTTTACCGCTGGTTGAACTTTTCGCCGGGCTTCAGCACGACCGAATCCATCACACGAAACTCGGCGGGGCTCAGTTCGATCGGTTCGACATCGCCGAACTGGTGGAGCACGCAGCGCCGGGTGTTGTGGAAGTCGATGTTCTGCAGGCAGATCTTGCCGGCATCGGGATAGTAGGAGTAGGCGATGTAAGCGCAGTCGTCGTCGGGCAGGGACGAGTTGACGCCGGTGATCCAGACATGGCCGCGCGAAATGGAGGCGATGTAGGCGTAGAGCAGTCCCATCAGCCCGTTCGAATCATTCGTGCAGCCCGGACCATTGTCGTTGTTCAGCGCGCCGGGATAGGCCCAGGAGTTGATGAAGAACACCTCGCCCTTGCCGAGTTTGCGCCGCAGGATCAGCGGACGGAACTGTTCATCGTCGGCGGCGAGCACCTCGATCGAACCCGGATCGACGATCTCGATCCGGCCCAGCCGCATTCCCATGATGCCGTAACGGCGCGGCACCGCCAGCCCCAGGGCGTTGGGAACCCGTTCGTTGCCGGTTGCCCAGTAGAAGCGGTCGCCGGGACCGAGCACCTTGAGGCCGCACAATTCCGAGAAATCGCCCTTGTGGACCAGGTCGTCCACGGTGAAGTTGCGGTAGTTGCGGGCGAGGTCGCAGGAGAGGTGCGGAATGCCGATGCACAGGCGTCCGCCGGCCTGCACGTAGTCGACCAGCACGCGGTACTGATGCTCCGAACTGCTGTTCCAGCCGCAGAAGATCAGCGCCTTGTAGTTGTTCTTCAGGAAGTCGGCCTCGATGCGGTCCTCCGCGAAGCTGACGATGTCGACCAGGCCGTGGGGGGACCCCGCCAGGTTGAGGTTCTTGTTGGGCGCCAGCAGCGGCGGGCAGGGGTGGAAGACCGACTTGATGATGTCCCAGCCCCGTTCCGGCGCCCCTTCGAACCAGTCGGGATTGCGCTGGGCGAGGTCGAACGCCCCGGCCACCGGCGTTTCCGGGCTGTAGGCGACGCCGCACAGATCGTAGTTGCCCTTGGCGATGGCCACGGTGGCCTCGGGCTGTCCGGCGGGCGCCGGATGGGCTTTGACAAAATCGTAGAAATTGGAGATCTCCCGGCGGTACTTGACGGCCGTCGGCGAGCGGTAATCGATGTTGCAGAAGAGCTTGCGGGCCTCATCGATGTGCTGCGCGACGATCTCCTTGCCGGTGTGGCGCAAGCTGGGGGGATCGGGATCCACGCGGGGCATGGTGTGCATGGGCGAGTCGGGGCACAGCGACGATTGCAGTGCCCAGTTGCCGCTTTCGTTGATGATGAGCTTGGCGCCGGCGAGGTATTTCAGACGCAGCGAGGCCTGCAGGACGGGGAACTTCAGGGGGTTGGCCTGCGGGAACCACGAATACCATTCGTGCGCCAGGTGCGTGCCCCACAGCGGCAGGTTGCACGCCCGGTAGAGTCCGCGCGACAGGGCCGAGGAGATCATCAGATTGGAGAGGCCGTAATCCTCGTAAAGCGGGATATCCGTTCCCGCGGCGACTTCGTAGTCCATGTGGAACTTGCTGCCGGTGGTCATGATCGGCCCCCAGCCGTTGCTGCGCCGTTCCTCGACATGTCCGGCGATGGCCTTCATCAGACTGCGGGCCAGGTCCTGCAGCGTGACGCCGCCCGCGCCCGATTCGGCGGCGCCGTCAATTCCTTCCAGACGGAAGGAATAGCGCTCGCCGAAGTCATAACCCAGGTAATGATCGCCAAGTTCCTGGAAGCGTTTCGATATCTCGGGGGAAGCCGAGGAGTAGAGGAACATGACGTACAGTCCCTTGGCCACGGCCGACTTGGCGAGCTCGAGCAACTCTTCGTTGTTCTGCCAGAACTGCAGGGTGTTGCCCTGGTTGCCCTCGGCGCACAGGCCGACCGTCTCGCGCGCCGACGGATAATCGGGCGACCAGTAGGTGAACGCCTTGCCCGAGCAAATCAGCCGGCCGCTGTGGTTGTAGACGGCAGATCCGATATACAGTCCGCATTCGGGAAGCTTAAATTCATATTCACTCATTTTGTGTCTCCATGCGCCTTTCAGCGGCGCCGCTCGTCCCCATTCATTCAGCCGGATCCGCATCGCCGGCCAATCACAAGAGTTGCAGTTACGTCGTCGGATAATAGGCGCATTCCCCCGATTTCACAACGACCATTTTTTTTCCGAAGATCGAAGAGTTGTTGCCATAGTGCACACTTTGTGCTATTTTCGCCTCACCATGAAGCCGTATGACTGGAGTGATGAGAAAAACGAGTGGCTGAGGCTGGAGCGCGGAATCACTTTTGAAGATGTTGTCTTTCATCTGGCACATGGAGGCTTACTCGATACCATCGAGCATCCCAACCAGCAGCACTACGCTGGTCAACGTATTTTCATCGTCAATGTAGAAGGCTATGCGTGTCTCGTGCCGTTCGTGGAGGGCGAAGCAACGATCTTTCTCAAGACGATCATCCCCAGTCGTAAGATGACAAAACTGTATTTAGGAGAATACCCGTCATGAAGCTGACACACGAAGAAAAAACCCTGCTCGAATCGGTCGAGCGGGGTGAATGGAAGCGCATTCCAAATTTCCCGCAGGCGGCTGCTCACTATCGCGACGCGGCTCGTGCGACGTTGCGGAAGGACAAGCGGGTGAATATCCGTATGGCTGAACGCGACCTGGTTCGGCTTCAGAAAACAGCCCTCCAGGAGGGTTTGCCCTACCAAACGCTTCTTTCGAGCATCCTGCACAAGTACATCAACGGCAGATTGATCGAGAAGCAAGGATGAGTGGCAGCGCCACGGGTTTGAACCGTCCTATAACGAGAAAAAACCATATGTCACATCCAACCTTCAAGTTGCCGCCCTGCGGCATGTACATCGGCAGCGGCGTCTATCCCATGAGCAAGGATTACCTGCTCGGGACGCTGCATGCCCATCAGGCCTGGATGCCGCAGAATACGTCGCCGCTCGAGATGATCGACAAGATCGTCCAGGACAACCAGGGCAATCTGGCGCAGGTCTGGGGCTATGCCCGCGGCTATGCGCCCAACACATATGCCGAGTGGTTCTACGCGCTCGACGAAATCGGCGTCGAGGTGCCGCCCCCCGACTGGGTGAACGGGCGCAACCTGGTGGCGGCGGAATGCCCCATCCTCAAGCAGCACGCCGACCGCTTCGGCGCCGGCATCCACCGCTTCATCCGCGAAGCCGCCGCGCGCGACATCTATACGCTGCTGATCTACGTCAGCGCGCGCCCCGAGTGGAGCCGCCGCTTCCAGGAGGCGGGGCGATACTACCTGGGTTACGACTTCGGCGAGCGCTTCACCTTCCGGCTCGACAACGCGGCGATACGGGGGCTGGCACCGCAGGACATCACCCTGACGCTGCTGGCCGACGATCTGATCGCCCGCGTCAAGGAGCATGTGGACGAGCGGCATGCGGGCGAATGGGGGCTGGTCATGGCCACCAGCTGTAATTTCTACGTCGACTACGAGATCGCCGCCGGCGCCGACGTGCCGCTGGTGGAGGATTTCGCCTTTCCCAACCTCAATCTCGCCTCGGCGCTGTCGCGCGGACTTTACCGGCAGTACAACCTGCCCACCTGGGGCTCGCACATGGCGCACGAGCACTACTCCTGGATTCCCAACCACGCGCCACACAAGTTCGATTTGCTGCGGGCCGCGATGATCCAGAAGTACATGTCTGGCTGCAAGCTCATCATCAACGAAAGCGGGAACTGGTTCGTCGAGGCGTCGCTCTGCGAGGACTCGCCCAAGTTCGAGTTCCCGCGCGTGCCGCTCAAGCCCAACGAGGTCAAATGGGGCGGCGGCACGCCGATGACGTTCGCCCCCTACATGGAGGAGGCGCGCAAGCACTACCACCGGGTGGACTACTCCGCTCCCATTCCCCGGCAGTACCGGAAGGTGATTTCCGACTTCTACGACTTCGTCAAGGCCAACGGCACGCCGGAGGGGCAGCCGGAGTCCACGATCGCGCTGGCCAAGGGGAACAACGACCTGTGCGGCAGCGCCTTCAACCCCAATGGCGCCATCGGCGGCGCCTACTCGCTGGCCGATGCCAATCCGGCCTGGTTCGCAGGCGCGCCCGAACGCGGCTGGGAGATCGCCAAGCGGATCTTCTTCCCCTGCCCGCCCGTGCTGGCGCCCTGGCAGAATCCCTTCCTCTCCGGCACCCCCTTCGGCATGGTGGACGTCGTCAGCTTCGTGCGCGACACGATCGGGGCCGACTTCCTCAATGCCCACTACCAGGCGCTGCTCTTCTGCGGCTGGAACACCAGCTCGGAAAAGCAGGTGGCCACGCTGAAGCAATATGTCGCCAACGGCGGCACACTGTTCATCTCGATCCCGCACCTCTCCACCGACGCCCGCCGAAACTACGGCAACTACGGCGTGAAGGACCTGGTGCACCAGGGCGACTTCTCCGACTGGTGCGGCGTCAAGGTCAAGGGCCGCGGTCCGCGCATCTACTGGGCGACGGCCCCCGACCACGTCAGCGAGCTGGGCTTCTCCTTCCCGCGCCGATTCGGCGTGCTGACCACCAACATCGGAGAGATCGAGATCACCGACCCGGCCGCCGAGGTCCTCGTGGTGGACGACGAGCAGGCCAGCCCCCTGCTGCTGCGACGCCGCCATGGCAAGGGATGCGTCTATTTCCTGAATTCCTGGGCCTACCCGGGGGCCCTGGATCGCGACTACGGCCCTGGGGCCACCATCGATTCCCCCGGGCTGATCGGCATGATCTACCGCCTGATCGCCTCGAAGTGCCGCGGCTCGGCCTGGATCACAGACGACGGTCTAGCGTCCGGTAAAGCCTGCGAACACATCACCTTCTCCGTTTTCCCGCACAGCAAGCGCGTTTTCCTGTACAATATCGACTTTGAAAACCCGCATCGCTGCCACCTGCACCGGCGCGACGGGACCTGTGAAGCCGTCGAACTGGCGCCGTCCGAGTTCAAAGCCTTCCCCCTGTAGCCGACGAACGCGGCATGTGATTATGTTGACTTTTCAAGCCATCAGCGGTAAAAGGATTAAACACTATCCAAACAAGCGATGAACGCTTCTGAAAGAGAGACTTTGATGCAGAGCTTAATTAACCACCTGCTGCAACTGCAGGAATTGGTTTTGATTCTCGACGAACACCGCGCGACCGGCGACGGCACCCATCTTTCCCGACTGAGCGAAAATATCGAACAACTGACGGAAAAGCTGCCCCTTCAGATCCGGGGCTTCGTTCAACGTCTGCTGAAAAAAGATCACATCGTCATGGCGCCGATGCACAATGGCGCATGCGCGATCTGCGGCATGCGTCTCCCCATCAGCCAGGTGCAGTCGGTCCGAAAGCTCAAGGACATCCAGACCTGCCCCAGCTGCGCGCGCATCCTGTTCGAGTCGGCGGAGGCGGCACTCTGGGTCGGCGAAGCCCAGAGCCGCACGGAGCCCCGCAAATCGGGCATCGCACGGTTCACAGCCGCCACGTTGATGCTGCCCAACATGCAGGCGACCACACGGGACGGCGCGATCGAGGAACTGGCCAACTGCATTCAGCAGGCGGGATTCGTCGATGACGCCGCCAAGCTCGTGAATGCCGCCATCGAGCGCGAAAACATCCTGGGCACCGCCATGGAGCACGGGCTGGCCTTTCCCCACGTGCGCGGCGTGGAGGGCGGCGGGCTGACCCTGGCCATGGGCACAAGTGCCAAGGGCATCCCCTTCGATTCCGAACACACCTCCACCATCCTCTGCTTCTTTGTGATTCCAACCGCCGTCAGCGCCTTCTACCTGCGTCTGATGGCCGGGTTGACGGAGACTTTTCTCAAGGCGCAGAACCGCACGGCGCTGATGGCGGCCACGACTCCGGAACAGCTCTGGAAGGCTTTGACCAAGGCGACGCGCTACACCATCAAGTAAGCGCATGGATTGCGAAGCCTATTTTGAAGACTGCCGGCGCCGCGTCGAGGCGGCCCTGCTGGAGGCGCTGCCGGCCGAGGGGTTGCGGCCCGCGCGCTTGACCGAGGCGCTGCGCTACAGCGTCAGGGTCGGCGGCAAGCGGATTCGCCCCATGCTCTGCCTGGCGGCCGCCGAAGCGGTGGGCGGTTCACGGGAAAGCGCCATTCCGGCCGCGGTGGCGATCGAATTGCTCCACACCTACACGCTGGTGCACGACGACCTCCCCTGCATGGACAACGATCTGCTGCGCCGTGGACAACCGACCGTGCATGCGAAGTATGGCGAAGCCCTGGGCGTGCTGGCCGGCGATGCGCTCCAGGCCTATGCCTTCGAAGTCCTCGCGCGCAACGGGCAGACCGATGCGGTGCGGGCCTTGCGCTGGGTGCGGGAACTGGCGGCGGCGGCGGGCCCCTACGGGGTGGTCGGCGGTCAGGTCGAGGATGTCGCGGGCGCGATGTCGGCCGACGCCGAAACGGTGGCGTTCGTCCATCAGCACAAGACGGCCGATCTGTTCCGCGCGGCGCTGCGGCTGGGCGCGATCGGCGGCGGCGGCAGCGATGCGCAGGTGGAGCAGCTCGGCACGTTCGGCAACCATCTGGGCATCGCATTTCAGATTATCGACGACCTGCTGGACGCCCCTGCGGACGGCAGCGACCCGGCGCTGAGCGACGAGCTGACCTGTCTGAAGATCTGGAGCCTCGACGAAGCACGCCGCCAGGCGGCGTTCCACACCACCTGCGCCATCGACGCGCTCGCGGAATTGCCGGGGCCCACGCAACCGCTGCAGCATCTTGCGGAACGCATGTTGAAACGCGTCATTTGACGAAAGGGGCTTGTGATGCGCATGGTTTCCATTTCGGTGGACGGGGCGGCCCCCCGCGAGGTGCCCGCGTTCACGCCGGTGTCCGAGGTCGTCCCTGCGCTGGCGACCAATGGACTGCCCGTGCTGGCGGCCTTGTTGAATAACGAAGTCGTCCCCCTGCTCCATCCGATCGGCATCAACTGTACCGTGACCTCGCTCACGCAGGCCGACACCCATGGCTGGCGGGTCTACCGGTGGTCGCTGACTTTTCTGCTGGGGATGGCCTTCCGTGAAACCTTTCCCAATATCGACTTCCGAGTACGCCATCCGATCGGCGGCGGCCTGTTCTGCAGCGTGGAATGGCCGCCGGCCCTTGCGGCGGACGCCGCGGCCGCCATCGGCGCCGTCGAGTCCAAGATGCGGGAGATCGTCGCGCAGGACATCCCCGTGGAGTGCATCCTCCTCTCCTACGAAGAGGCCATCGACAACTTGACCCGCACGCAGCAGCTCGACCAACTCCATCTGCTGAAATACCGCAATCCCCCGCAGATCATGCTGATGAAATGCCGCGAATACCTGGACATGCGGCAGGAACCGCTGGTCAATCGCACGGGCTTGCTGAGTCGCTTCGCCTTGACGCCCTATGAATCGGGATTCGTGCTGCGCCTTCCCGCGGAAGCCCGCCCGCGGCAGGTGGCGCCCCTGCATCCCCAGCCGCACCTCGTCAAAATCTACCAGGAGCACATCGCCTGGGGCAAGATCCTCGGCATCACGACGGTGGGCGAATTGAACGAGGCGATCGCCGAGCGCCGCGCGGACGAGGTGATCGGAACCGTCGAGGCGCTGCACAACAAGAAGCTGGCGGAGATCGCCGCGCAGATCGCCAAGCGGCCGGAGCCCGTCCGGCTGGTGTTGATTGCAGGGCCGTCGTCGGCCGGCAAGACCACCTTTGCCAAACGCCTGATGACGCATCTTCGCGTCAACGGCCGGCGGCCGTTCATGATATCGACCGACAACTATTTCGTCGGCGATACGTTGAATCCCCGCGATGAACAGGGCAACCTGGACTACGAGCACCTTCACGCCGTGGATTTGCCGCGACTCAACCGGGATTTGACGGATTTGCTGGCCGGCCGACCCGTCTGCCTGCCGCAATTCAATTTTCAGACGCGCTCGCGCGAGGAGCGGACCACCGCGGTCGCGCTGGATCCGGACCAGGTGATCCTGATGGAGGGCATTCACGCGTTGAATCCCAAGTTGACGAACGGCATATCCCGTTCCGTAAAATTCCTGATCTACATCAGCGCGCTGACGCAACTGGCCATCGACTTCAACAGCCGCATCTCGACCACCGACAACCGCCTGCTGCGCCGCATGGTACGCGACAATCAGTTTCGCAAGCATTCAGCCTTGAAAACGCTCCGGCGCTGGCCTTCGGTGCTGCGGGGCGAGGAACGCTGGATCTTCCCCTTCCAACAGCAGGCCGACGTCATGTTCAATTCATCCCTGGACTACGAGCTGGCCGTGATCAAGCCCTTCGCCACGCGGCTGCTCAACGAGGTCAAACCTGCGGAACCCGAATACGCCGAGGCGCGGCGCCTGAGCGGCCTGCTGCACAATTTCGTGGCCCTGACGCCGGACCAGGTGCCCGGCGACTCCATCCTGCGCGAGTACATCGGGGGCAGTCAGTTCAACTACTAGATCATCGACGAAGCGGCAGGAATGCCGCAAGGAGAGCACTATGGCAGGTTTAGACAATGACGGACGCAGACACGCCGATGCGGGCACACCGGGCGAGCCCTCAATGAACGAGCTGACCCTGGAGCGCGAAAAGGTCCAGATCGAGCGCGAGCGCCTGGCCCTGGAACGCGAGCGCTGGTCGGCGGAGCGCGAGAAGTATCACGAGAACCAGAAACTGACCAATCGCGCGGCCGGCCGGCTGACGTTGGGAATCAGCACGTTCACGCTGTCGCTGTTGTGCGCCATTCTGTCGGGGGGAGCCATCGGCGCGTGGCTCGTGGCCCGGCACCAGCAGCAGAACGACCAGGTCGCGGCATCCCTCCTGCAGGCACTGGGTTCCGGCACGAACGAACTTTCAGAAGCGGAGGCGGCCTCGCCGCTGCTGCGTGCCCTGGGACGGCCGGGACGCGCCGGCGGATACCTGCTGATTTTGAACTGATGCGGGCGGTGCATGCGGGGGTGCCGGGTGACGCTTACGGCGACGCTTACGGTGGACGATTGCGCTGCAGGCGACCACCTGCGCAGTCCGATACGTCCCGCGCTTGTCTGCTGCCACATCGGTCGGGCGCATGCCGGTAGGACGGGACGTATCGGACCGTCCACCCGTTGGCCTAAAAACGGGAGTTGAATCAGAAAGCAGAACCCGTAGTCGCAGAAAGGGCAAGGCGTCCCCGCCGAGCCGGATCCGGGACGAAGGAAATCGAGGACGAGGACGAAAGCAGGCGTTGCGCGGCAAGGGAATATCTGGACCCCGCCGTCCCCGGCGGTAGCGCATGAAGCCGCCGTCCCGGCTCCCGATTCGCTACGGCGGAGGACCGCCGGGTCCACCACATCCTGTTCGCCGGGAGAAGATGCGGGGGCGAACAAGCAATTTATGCTCCGATATCCAACGGTCCTGGTGCGGTCGGGCCAGCGCCCCCCCTCTGGTCTGAGAATCAAGACCTGCAAAATGTCTTCCCGCGCCAGTCGAGCGAGCCTGCCGCGCAAATGAACGGGCTGCCGCGCGCTTTTCAAACCCCGTCGCATTGTCGCTGGCCCGTCGCGGCTCCCTGCCTGCGGCAGGCAGGCGTTCAGCACTTTTTCATCCCCAATGCCCCAAAAACCGTGTCGGCATAAAACCGCTTGTCACCAATCCGCAACCGGCATACACTAACCGCACGAAGGATATAACGCTATTCGTTCGGTGACGCAGGAATGAAGAGCGTCACAACATACTACTTCGCCCTCTTGGCGTGTCTGAACGGCTTCTTTGCCTGGTATCTGTCTTTTGCAGCAGGGGAACTGGACAATGCGATGCGCTACGTGCTCGAAGGCAGGCCCCTGCCGCTGTGGACACAACGCTTCCTAGACTATCACTGGTGGCCGTGGTTGGCTCTTGCGGTCGCGCTGGTCGGTGTGATCTCGTCACTGACAGGCAAGGTCAGCTACCGCGTACTCACGCACGCATTGGCGTGCATACTGATCGTAGAGTTGTGGTTGATGTTCACGGTTGCGGTCGCGCTCGCATTGCCGTGGGTCACGCTGGATTGGAAGATTGGACCATGAAGACACAGAACACAGTGTCGCACGGTACGCTCGCAAGCTCTCGCCCGTGAACGCCCACGTTGGCACGAAAGACCCGAGCCGAAAGAAACATTGACGGTGCAATCAATAGTGATACTATATTCGCATGTCACGGGTTGAAGACATCGTCGCCCAGATGCGGTCGGGGCCGAAGGGCATTCGTTTTGCCGACCTGTGCCGCGTTTGCGAGCGCTTCTTCGGAGAACCGAGGCAGACGGGCGGCAGTCACAGGGTCTACAAGACACCATGGCAAGGCGACCCGAGAGTGGTTATTCAGGTTGATCGAGGCAAAGCCAAGGCATACCAGGTGAACCAGGTTTTGAGAGCGATTGAGAGGTTGGAGTATGAAAGCCATTCGAGATGACCGTTATACGTATCGCGTGACGTGGTCGGAAGACGACAAGGAATACGTCGGCCTGTGCGCGGAGTTTCCGAGTCTGAGCTGGCTGGCATCGGCCCCGGAGACGGCGCTCCGGGGGATTCGATCTGTCGTCGCCAACGCGGTCGCCGATATGCGACAGAATCGGGAGCCGGTGCCCGAACCTCTGGCAAGCCGATCCTTCAGCGGCAAGTTCATGGTGCGCGTGCCGCCTGGTGTCCATCGGGAGTTGGCGATGGAGGCGGCCGAAGCCGGCGTCAGCCTCAATCGTTTAGCAACGGTCAAGCTCGCTCACTGAATGCACATGTCAACCATCAAGTGCTGCCTGCGCCACTTCGCTCCGAGACTGACTTGCGCTGTTACCACGCCATAAGGCACCCATGCGGGCGGCGCATACAACCCTCGCCCCGGCCCGCTCCAGGCGGGAGCGGGAGGGAAATAACGAACCATGAGCATCTTCAAGGCCTACGACATCCGCGGCATCTATGAACAGGAGCTGAGCCTGGACATCGCCCATCGCATCGGGCGCTGCCTCCCCCGCGTCGTTCCGGCCAAACGGGTGCTGGTGGGACGCGACGCCCGCGTCTCCTCCCCGCTGCTCCGCGACGCCCTCTGCCGCGGCCTGACCGAGGCGGGCTGCGATGTCGATGACATGGGGCTCGCCACGACCCCGATGGTCTACTGCTTCACGGCACGGCATCACTACGATCTGTCCATCCAGATCACCGCCTCGCACAATCCCGCCGAATACAACGGCTTCAAGATTTCCCGCGCCGGAGCGAGCCCCGTGGGCTACGATACCGGACTGGATGCGCTGGAACGCGAAGTGCAGGCGGGCGTCCTCCCGCCGGCGGCGGCACGGGCGGGGAAACTGCGAACGGTCGATCTGCTGCATGAATTCCTGGCCTTCCTGGATCCTTGGCGCCCCGATCTCGGCGGGTTGAAGCTGGCCGTCGATTGTTCCGACGGCATGGCCGCGCTGGTGGCGCGCCCCTTGCTGGGGCCGGGCCCGCGCTACCTGGCCGACACGCCCGACGGCTCCTTTCCCAGCCACATGCCGAATCCGCTCGAAGCGGCGGGACGCGCTCCGCTCACCGCCTGCGTTTTGGCAAACCGTCTGGATGCCGGAGTCATCTTCGATGCGGACGTCGACCGCGTCATGTTCATCGACGAACGCGGCACGTTCATCCGCCCCGACGTGATGATCGCGGTGATGGCCGGGCGCCTGCTCCGCGAGCACCCCGGGGCCACCGTGCTTCAAGACATCCGGACGTCGCGCGGCGTGACTGAGCACCTGCACCGCCTCGGCGCCCGGACAGCGATGTGGAAGGTCGGCCACGCCTTCGCCAAGCTGAAGATGCGCGAGCTGAACGCGGTTTTCGGCGGTGAGTTGGCGGGGCACTACTATTTCCGGGAATTCTTCTGGTGCGACTCGGGCGAGCTCGCCGCGCTGGTCGCGCTGGGCGAACTGGCGGCGGCACATCGGCAGGGACTGCGTTGCAGCGACCTGGTGGCGCCCATCGACCGCTACGCGAACACGGGGGAGCTGAACTTCCGCATCACCCGCAAGCGCGAAGCCATGGAGCACGTCAAGAACGCCGTCATCGCACGGCAGGCGCCCTCGGCTGTTCTGGATTTCGACGGATACCGGATCGAGTATCCCGAGTGGTGGATGAGCATCCGCCTGTCGAACACCGAGCCCTTCCTCCGTCTGATTTTGGAAGCGGCCAACGCCGATCTGCTTCAGACACAGCGGGCGCGCATCGAGGCGCTGCTCGCACCTTTCATCGATCAACCGGTGTCCAATCCATGCTGAGACTCTCCGATCTATCGTTGCCGCTGAACCATGATTCCGACGCGTTGCGGGCGTGTGCGCTCGGGCGTCTGGGCGTGGCGGACGCCGCCTTGCGGGAGCTGCAGATCGTGCGGCGGAGCCAGGATGCGCGCAAGCGCCACGACATCCGGCTGATCTACACGGTGGATGTCAAAGTCGACGGCGAAGCCGGCGTCCTGGGCCGTCTGGGGCCCGATGCCAGGATCGCCCCTGCACCCGATCGCCACTACCGGTTCGTGGCGCAAGCGCCCGCCCAATGCAACTTCCGCCCCGTGATCATCGGCACAGGTCCCTGCGGACTGCTGGCGGGGCTGCTCTTCACGCAAATGGGCTTCCGGCCGATGCTCTTCGACCGCGGACGCGCCGTCCGCGACCGCACGGCCGACACGATCGACCTCTGGAAACGCCAGATCCTGCACCCCGACTCCAATGTGCAATTCGGCGAAGGCGGGGCGGGCACCTTCTCGGACGGCAAGCTCTACACCCAGATCAAGGACCCGCTGGCCCACGGACGCAAGGTGCTGGAGGCGTTCGTCGCCGCGGGCGCCTCGCCGGAGATTCTGACCGCCGCCAAGCCCCATATCGGCACGTCGCGCCTGGTCGCCCTGGTGGAGCGCATGCGCGAGACGATCATCGCGTCGGGGGGCGAGTTCCACTTTGAAAAGCGCCTGACGCAACTGCTCTCGGACCGGGGGGCGGTCACGGGCGTCGCGTTCGCCGACGGCACGCGGCTGGATGCGACCTGCGTCATTCTGGCCGTCGGCCACAGCGCGCGCGACACGTTCGCGCAGCTCCACGCCGACGGCATCCGGATGGAGCCCAAGGCCTTTTCGATCGGCGTGCGGATCGAGCATCCGCAGGCGATGATCGACCGCGCCTGTTTCGGTTCTGCCGCCGGGCATCCCGCCCTGGGCCGGGCCGACTACCAAGTGGTCCACCACGCGCGCAATGGCCGGGGCGTCTACAGCTTCTGCATGTGCCCCGGCGGCACGGTTGTCGCGGCGACCTCGGAGCCCGGATGCGTCGTGACCAACGGCATGAGCCAGCCCGCCCGCGATGCCGTCAACGCCAACGCCGCCCTCGTGGTTGGCGTCTCCCCCGACGATTTCGGCGATCCCTCGCCGCTGGCGGGCATCGCCTATCAGCGCCAGTGGGAAAGGCTGGCGTTTGAAGCCGGCGGCGGCGACTACCGCGCCCCCGCCCAGCGGGTTGGCGACTTCCTTGCCGGGCGTCCCTCGACCCGCAGCGGCGCCGTGGTGCCGTCGTATGCGCCCGGCGTGCGCTGGACGGATCTGACGAAATGCCTCCCCCCCTACGTGATCGACGCCTTGCGCGAGGCGATCCCCGCCTTTGAAAGACGCATCCGCGGCTTTGCGATGGACGATGCGGTGCTGACGGCGGTTGAAACGCGGACGAGCGCCCCCTTGCGCATCCTCCGCGATCCGGAGACCCTGGAGAGCGTCAGTCTGCACGGACTCTACCCCGCCGGCGAAGGGGCCGGATATGCGGGCGGCATTCTTTCCGCAGCGATGGACGGGATCAAAGTCGCCGAGGTTGTGGCTTGCCAATACGGGGTCTTTCGCGGTAAACTCCCCCGTGTTTAAACCAACAGGATAGGATTACATGCCGAGCGACGATTCAATTGAAGTAATGGGAACGGTGGTCAAGGTGCTGCCTGCCACCATGTATCGGGTGAAGCTTGAGAACGGCCACGAAGTGCTGGCACACGTCTCGGGCCGCATGCGCAAGCATTTCATCAAGATCACCTCTGGCGACAAGGTGACACTGGAGATCTCGCCCTACGACCTGTCCAAGGGACGCATCACCTATCGCCACAAGACCTGATTTCCCTGCGGAATGCTGCGACTGAATCTTCCGCAAGACCAATGCACATCGTGCGCATGAGCGCTACCGAGGGTCTGTCCATGCAAGCCAAGATGATTTCCGAACGCGTCCATTGGGTCGGTGCCGTCGATTGGAACCGCCGGCTTTTCGACGACTTGATCCCCCTGCCCGAGGGCACCAGCTACAATGCCTACCTCGTCCGGGGTTCCGAGAAGACGGCGCTGATCGACACCGTCGATCCCACCCTGCAGGCGCACCTGATGGAGCCGCTCGCGGATGTGCCCCGGCTCGACTACATCGTCTGCCAGCATGTCGAGCAGGATCACTCCGGCACGATTCCATCTGTCCTGGCCAGGTACCCGGAAGCGACGATCCTCTGCTCGGCCAAAGCCAAGCCGATGCTCATCGATCATCTGCAGGTGGAGGAGGCTCGCGTCCGTATCGTCGCCGACGGCGAAACCGTCTCGCTGGGCGACCGATCCCTGCATTTCGTCTACACCCCCTGGGTGCATTGGCCCGAGACGATGATCACGCTGCTCCCGGAGGAACGCATCCTCTTCACCTGCGATCTCTTCGGTTCGCATCTCGCCACCTCCCGTCTCCTCGCCGGCGCCGACCCCGCCGTCCGGATTGCCGCGGCCCGCTATTATGCCGAGATCATGATGCCCTTCCGCGCCGCGATCCAGGGCCACCTGAAGAAGATCGACGCGCTGGCGTTCGACCTGATCGCGCCCAGCCACGGCCCCCTGCACAACCATCCGTCGTTGATTCTCGACGCCTACCGCGACTGGGTTTCCGACCGGCTGGAAAACCGCGTCGTCATCCCCTATGTTTCCATGCATGGCAGCACGGAGGTCATGGTCGACCATCTGATCAACGCGCTGGCCTCGCGCGGCATTGAGTCGGCAAAGTTCAACCTGACCGTCGCCGACCTGGGACATCTGGCCGTCTCGCTGATGGACGCGGCCACCCTCGTCATCGGCACATCCACGGTGCATCTGGGCGCGCACCCCTCGGTCGTCCACGCCACCTACGTCGCCAACGCCATTCGCCCCAAGCTGAAGCACGCCGCCATCATCGGCTCCTACGGCTGGGCGACGAAGGTCGTCGATCAGCTCGCCGCGATGATTCCCAACCTCAAGGTCGAGCTTCTGGGAACCGTCCTGTGCAAGGGTCTCCCCCGGCCGGATGATCGGACCGCGCTCACGGCGCTGGCCGACACCATCCGCGACCGCCATGCCCGGCTCGGGCTGCTGTAGCCGGGGCCGCCCGGAACTGGCCGGCACGGCGGCCGTTAGCCCCTATTACTGGATTGCCCGGAAATCGGAATGACGCGTGAAGACCTAATCTGGCGATGGACGACAGCCCTGGCAATCGGCGTGCTGGCGGCGGTTGTCGGCGCCGCCTATGTCGCGCTGATCCTCGCCGAGGCGGGGATCTTCCGTCTGCTCCCCTGCCTCGCGGCCGCGGCGGGGATCGGAGCCCTGGCGGCAGGGATCGGATTCCGACGCCGCCCGATGGATTCCCGCGCCGGAAAAGCCGGCTGGTGCCTGGCGGCCCTGATCGCCCTGGGGACGCTCGTCCTGACGACGCCACCCAGCGAGATGATCCTCGGCGGATGGGATCCCGGCGTCTACGTCCACACTGCCGCCGCCATCGCCACGCACGGCTCCCTTCAAATGCCGGCCGATGACATCGCCGCCCTGCCGCAGACGCTCAAGCCGGGGTTGACCCGCAACGTGGGCGGTTGGATGCATCCGTTTCCCGGCATCTTCCCGCTGCCCAACGGCCGCTTTTCGCCGCAGTTCATGCATCTGTATCCATCGCTGCTGGCGGTAGGTTACGGGTTGGCCGGAGTCTGGGGCGCGTTGGCGATCAACCCGCTCCTCAACGTCCTCGCGATCCTGGCGATGTATGGCTTCGCCTCCAAGGTGGTCGGCCGTGGATGGGGCCTTGCGGCGGCACTGCTCCTGGCGCTTAATCCCGCCCAAATCTGGCAGGCGAAGTTCGCGACGGCCGAAGTCCTCGTGCAGGTCCTGCTGCTGACCGGCCTTTCGGCCTTTCTCGATTTCACCCGCCGCGCCGCAATCCTCCCGGCCGTGATCGCCGGAGCGCTCTTCGGACTCTCCTTCTTCACACGGTACGATACCGTCCTGACTCTGGTTCCGCTGGTGCTGCTCCTCGTTGTCCTCCGCGCTGCGCCGGAATACCGGCGCAGCGTCTTCGCCTTTCTCCTCGTCCTTGCCCTCTTCGCGCTTCACGCCGGGTGGCACATGACCGTGGTCGCCCCGTGCTACCGTCCCCTGCCGGGGCTGGTGTTCCCCCTCCTGCTCAAAGCACTTGTGCTGGGGGCCGTCGCCCTGGCCTGCCTTCAATTTCCTTTCGGGCGCAGGTTGGCGTCGCTGGCAACCCGCCATCCCGTCCCGATCCGCGTGTGCCTTTCGCTCGGGTTTGTCGCCTTTCTGTTCTTCGCCGGCTACGTCCGTCCCCACCTGAGGGTCGACGGCCGGGTGCTGCACACGGTCCAGGCATTTCTGGATGCGATCGGCCAACCCTGCTGGATCATCCCTCTGACCGGCGGGGCGAACGCCCGCAACGCATCGTACCTGGTTGCCATGTTCGGCCGATTGGGTCTCCTGCTGGGGTGCGGAGGTATTCTGACGATGATCTGGCGCACCCGGGATCGCGGAACCGCCATCTGGCTGCTGGCCACCACCGCGACGACGATGCTGCTCGTGACCAATGTCTTCCACGACCATTTCATGATGTGGGTCAGCCGGAGGTTCATCCCGGTGGTCGTTCCGCTGCTAACGATCGGCATGGCCGCCTGCGCGCAGGAAATCCACCGACACGTTCAGCGCTGGCGACGTCCGCCGGCCCTCTTCCTTTCCATCGGCCTGCTCGCAGGCGCGGCCGCACTATCCCTGCCCAAGACCCTCCGCACGGCCAGCGTCCGGGACTGGCCCGGCCTGTGCGCGTGGACCGAAAAGCTGGCGCAAGCGGTGCCGTCGAATACGATTGTCTTCTGTGATGAATGGGGATTTGCCGCGCCGCTGCGTTTCCTGCACGGCATCGAGGCCCATGAAGTCTGCGGAGGAATCGACTGCGCCACGTTCATCCGCGACAACACGGACAGCATCCGGAGCCTGGGCAAGGCCATCTGGGTTTTGAGCAAGCGCGAGCAGACGGCCGTCCCCGGCATCAGATTCCGCCGCATCGTGTCGCAACCGCTCGATTCACAAATTCTGTCGCGTACGAGGCTTACCATCCCCACCGGCTTGTGGAAGCAAGGCGGCCCCTTCGCCTTGTATGCCGTGGAGTTCGCCGACCCAGGCCCGACCCGCCGTGTCGAAGCGGATCAATCGCACGTCCCGGCGGACGCAGAAAAGGCGCAAACGGAATGACCATGGCCAACAACACCCTGACTGCATCCGTCGTGATACCGACGCTGAACGCCATGCCCTACCTGCCGCGCCTGTTGACGGCCCTGAGGTCGCAGCAACCTGGTGCCCCCTTGGAAATTGTCATTGTAGACTCAGGGTCCACCGACGGCACGCAGGAATACCTCAAAGCCGACCCGACGGTCCGGTTGATCGACATCGCCCGCTTCAGCCATGGCGGCTCGCGCAACCTGGGCGTCCGGCACGCAACCGGAGCCTGCATCGTTTTTCTCAGTCAGGACGCCCTCCCCCGCGACGACCAATGGCTGGCCAACCTGCTCGCGCCCCTCCAGGGCGGCGATGTGGTGGCGGCCTTCTCGCGGCAGGTCCCCCGGCCGGACGCCAGTCCCATGGAGCGCTACTTCCTCGGCACCCATTTCCCCGAAGCACCCGCCGTCTACGCGCGCCGGCCGGACCACGCCGATCTGCAGTTCCTGCAGGACGTCTTCTTTTCGAATGTCAGTTCAGCCGCGCGGCGGGACGTTCTGCTGCGCCATCCGTTCGATGAGACCCTCATCATGAGCGAAGATCAGCAGTTCGCCCGCGACGTGCTGCAGGCGGGGCACCAAGTCGCCTATGCCGCGGCGTCCGTCGTGCTGCACTCCCACAACTATTCCTGGATGCAGACCCTGCGCCGTTACTTCGACAGCGCCTATTCACTGACGCAGATCTTCAAAGGCCATGGCCTCGGCAGCAGCGCGCGGCTGGGCACCGGCTATCTCCGGCACGAATGCGGGATGATGCTCCGCCGCCATCCGCTCCAGTTGCCGCGCTATGCCGCCTTTGTCCTGGCCAAGACGCTCGGGACGGTGCTGGGGCATTTCGCCGAAAAGCTTCCCCGGCGCCTCGTCCGAAAAATCAGCATGCATGCCAGCTATTGGTCGGCAGCCGTTTGCATGACGCTCCTGGCCTGTTCCCTCCTGGGCGGGGGGTGCGCTTCACTCTTCCCTCCGGCCAAGCCGCTGGAAGTCGGCGACTCGCAGTTGAACTGGCTCACGATCCGCTACCGCCCGCTCTCAACCCAGCGTCCCGCCTGCCGGATCGAGATTGTCGGCGCGGGGTACCTGTATTTCATTCAAGGCAAAAGTCCACTGGTGGCCGATGACTTTGCCGTCGACACGGAACACGCGCAATGGACGAATCTCCGGCAGGAAAAACTCGGCATGACGCCTGCGGAGACGCGCAGTCTCCTGCAGCGCTTTGCCGATGCCGGACTGACAACCGAACCCGCGCGCCCAGGCAAAACCCTCCCCACCGCCCCCGGCATCGCCAGCTTCCGCTGGCGCATCAACAACAAATCGGGTGCCTGTTTCACGGCGAATCCCGCGCTGATTGCCCTCGTCGAGGAGATCGCCGAACGTGTTACGCGAGACCGATGATATGAGCGTCCACCCCCTTCGTCATTGCCTCGTCCTGCTCCTGCTGCTGGCGCTGGGCCCCGTTTCGCTTCAGGCGGTCGTCTTTTCCGAGCTGAAGCCCATGGTCACCATCTCGTTCAGCAGCCATGAACGCGTGCTGCAACGCGCCAGCCTGGGATTCCAGGGACTTGGTTTCCAAGAGGGATACGAAATGTTCCGCGAGCAATTTGAGCGGCTGCTGCTCATCCCGAGCTTGACGGGGATCGACCCCTACAAACCCTGCCATTTCTTCCTGTTGACGGCAGATCCGCCGGAGGCGATTCCCACGCCGGCCTTGATCCTGCCGCTGACCGACCGGAACGGCGCGGAAATCCTGGAGAGCCTCAAGGGCCAATATGGCGAGATCGCGCAAAAGAGCGGCGTCACCTCATTCTCGGATCCGAACAACCCGGAATCCACGTTCCTGATCTCGGTCGCCATTGCCGAAGGCCATGCCCTGATTTCATCCCGCATCGATGGTGTGCGCTGGCTCGCCCTGCAACGGCGCGACCGCAAGCTGCCGGAGGCGGGCCTCATCGAATCGCCTTTGCGGGTGACCGCCAATGGCGATCTCCTCGGTCTCTTCCTCCAGTTGATCGCCGTGCTCAATCCCACGGCCCAGCCCGAAAAGACGGCGACGCTGCAGAACTTCAGCCTGCACCTGCGCGAAATCGGCCTGGTTTGCGCCGCCTTTGACACGGTCGATCTGGGGCTGGATGCGGGCGTTCGCGATTTCTCCCTGACCCTTCGACTGAATGCCAACACCAATTCGCCCATGGCCCGGCAGATCGCCAGCCTCCAGACCCCCGACGCGAAGTTCGCCCGCCTGCTCCCCGCGCCTGCGCTGAACAGCGAAATCAGCAGCCTTCCCGGACTGCTGCCGGCGCTGCCGTCATCGACCACCGACTGGCTGGAGGACCTCGCCGAGTCCACCCAGTTTCTGGGACTGCGCATGGCCCCGCGCAACCGAGGCTGGCTCAAACTCCTGCTGCCCGTGCTCAACGGCAATTATGCATCGGCCACACTCAAAGCCCCGACGGGAATGGGCATCTGCAGCATTCAGATCTTCGGACTGCCCAACGCCCGCAAGGCGCAAGCCGCCTTCAGCATCCTGGAGCAACTGCTTCCCTCGCCGCAGAATCCCCTGCCCCAGATGAACCCATTGCCGCTACGCAACAGCAACGGTCTCCGCATCACCGGCTACCTTTTCGGCGAGCAGTCCATGACCAACAGCACCTATGCCGGCGGAATGGGGGGCGTGTTGACGCAGCTCCTGCGGCTGAACAACGTCGAAATGACCAGCCGCGACGATCACCTCATCATCGTCCGCGGCGCCCCGCAAACCCTCGACGATTTGTTGAAACCCGGCGCCCCCGGCAAGCAGCCCCCCACAATTCTGGAGCTCGCAGAACGTGAGTTCGCGCCGCTGCGTCCTTCCGAAACCGTGCTGGGCGCGGGACAGGTGGCCGCCATTGCCACCCTTCGCGCCATGGCCGCCGTGCTGCCCAGCATCGGCGAGAACATCTCGCAACTGCCCCTGCCCGGCGACGACCTGATCTGGCGTGCGACCAGGGAGGGGGCCAGCATCACCTGGCAGCTCGCGCTGCCCTCCAATGAGCTCACGGCCTGCGGACGCCTGCGGATGCTCGACACGGAAGTGCTTCATGAGTTGCTGTCGCAATTCGTCCTGGAGCAATTCAACAGGGCCGCCACGAAAACAGGGCAGAAGGAATTCATCGACGAGCAAATGCGGCGCATCCGCACCCCCAATGCCCCCTGATGACGCCAGCCAGTCCCCAATGGCGTCCGGCACCGCGACAACCGATGACCATCGACAAACCTGGAACGTTGTTACCAACGGATAACAAGGAATAGTTCGCATGAATGTGAAATACCGGATCGAGGAGCAAGTGGTCACCGAGGGGTATGACCGCAAGACCGGCTGGTTCCAGCCGCGCATCGGCTGGGTGCCGCCGCAGACCGCCATCCTGACCCTGACCCGCAACAGGCTGTGGGGAAGCGACATTTTCACCGCCATTCACACCCTGCGTTCGGACGACGGGGGCGCCACGTGGAGCGAACCCAAGCCGGAAGCCCGGCTTGACCGGCGCCGGCTCGACGACGGGTACGAGGTCTGTCCCTGCGACATGACGCCACTCTGGCACGCCGCCTCGGGCAAGCTGCTGGCCACGGGGCATACGGCCGTCTACAAAGGCGGCGAACAGGGCGGTCTCTCCTCCGACAATTCGCATCGCCGGGATCTCTGCTATGCGGTCTTCAACCCGGCATCGCGCGAGTGGGACGAGTGGCGGACGATGGTTTTTCCCGATCCCGACACCTTCTTCTGGGCGGGTGCCGGATGCACGCAGCGGGTCGACCTCGCGGATGGCACGATTCTGCTGCCGGTCTACGGAACGCCCCGGGCGGCGGAAGGATCGAGCTTTTGGCGGTCCTGCTACTTCGCCACGGTCCTGCGCGCCGCCTTCGACGGCTCCGTGCTGCAGCCCATCGAGCACGGCGACATGCTGTCCGTGCCCGATCCCCGCGGCTTCTGCGAGCCCTCGCTGACCGCGTTCCAGGGACGGTATTTTCTGACCCTGCGCAACGACATCCGCGGCTATGTGGCCTGCGGACGCGATGGCCTGCATTTCGAAACGCCTGTGCCGTGGCGGTTTGACGACGGCCAGGAACTCGGCAGCTACAACACGCAGCAGCACTGGGTTACGCACAGCGACGGGCTCTTCCTCGTCTACACCCGGCGGGGAGCGGACAACGACCGGGTGATCCGCCACCGCGCGCCGCTATTCATGGCGCAAGTCGATCCCGACCGTCTGTGTGTCCTGCGCGATACCGAGCGGATTCTCGTCCCCGACCGGGGCGCCCAACTGGGCAATTTCGGCACGGTCAACGTTTCGCCCGGTGAAAGCTGGGTCGTCACCTCGGAATGCATGCAGGGCGATGCGAAGAATCCGCTGGATCTGGCGCTGACCGAAAGCCGCGGTGCCAACAATCGCGTCATCATCGCCCGCATCCACTGGCTGCAACCCAACGGGCTCTGTCGTTGATCGAACAGGAGAATTCCCTCATGCCCAAGATCGCATTCCTCGGCGCCGGCAGCACGATGTTCGCCCGCCGCCTCATTGGCGACTGCATGTTCGCGCCATCCCTCCGCGACAGCCACTTCGCCCTCTACGACATCGACCCCGGCCGCCTCCGGCAGTCGAAGGCCATCATCGACATGACCAACGGCAAGATCAACCGCGGGCGGGCCACGGTCACCACGCACCTGGGCGTACGCAACCGCCGGGCGGCCTTGCGCGACGCCGATTACGTCATCAACGCCGTCCAGGTGGGCGGGCTGGACGCCACGCGCATCGATTTCGAGATTCCGCTGAAGTACGGCCTGCGGCAGACCGTCGGCGACACGCTGGGCATCGGCGGCATCTTCCGCGCACTGCGGACCATTCCGGTCATGCTCGACTTCGCGCACGACATGGAAGCCGTCTGCCCCGAGGCCTGGATGCTGAACTACACGAACCCGATGTCCATGGTGACCGGCGCCATGCTGCGTGGCACCGGCATCCCCTGCGTCGGCCTCTGCCACTCCGTCCAGGGGTGCGTGCGTGGGCTGATGCTGCGGCTGGGGCTGCTCAAGGACGTGCACGAGGAGATCCCGATCACCCGGATCGGCACCGCCGACAAGGGACACTGCCTGAAATGGATGATCGCCGGCATCAACCACCAGGCCTGGCTGCTGCAGGTCACGGACAACGGCCGCGACTTCTACCCGGAACTCAAGCGCCGCGCCTTCAAGATGAACCGGGACGCCCTGCGCAAGGGGGCCCAGAAACACGACAACATGGTGCGCTACGAGATGATGCGGCATTTCGGCCATTACGTCACGGAATCGTCGCACCACTGCGCGGAGTACGTCCCCTACTGGATCAAGAGCCGCTTTCCGGAACTGGCCGAGCAGTTCAACATTCCGATCAACATGTACCTGCGCCGCATGGAAGGCTCCGGCAAGGCCTGGCAGGAGCAGTACCGTCAGGCGCTGGCGGGCCGGGATCTTCCCAAGCAGCGGAGCCATGAGTACGGCTCCTACATCATGGAGGCCATGGAGACGGACGCGGCGATCCGCATTCACGGCAACGTGATGAACAGCGGGCTGATCGACAACCTCCCCGCCAAGGCGGTGGTGGAAGTCCCCTGTCTGGTCGACCGCAACGGGGTGACCGGCTGTCATGTCGGCGAACTGCCAGAGCAGTGCGCGGCGCTCAACCGCGCGAGCATCAACGTCCACCTGCTGACCCTGGAGGCCGCCCTTCTGCTGAAGCGCGAGGCCATCTACCACGCCGCCTATGTCGACCCCCACACCTCGGCCGAACTGCCGCTGGATCAGATCCGCTCCCTGTGCGACGAACTGATCGAAGCCCACGGGAAGATGCTGCCGAAGTACAAATAGGCCGCCGCTACGGCGGCAGGCTTCGGATTCGGCACGACGTACCACATCCGGAGCCGGCCGTGGTCGTCGATCACCGTGCAGTTGCTGCCGCCGGTAAGGCCGCCCGCTTCCCAGGGCTGATCGGGCGTCAGGACCGGCTGCGCGTCGCGGCAGACCTCCCCGAGACGCAGCGCAAAACCCGTCTTCTGCGCAACATAATGATCGTCGAAAAACAGCGCCTTGTTCCCGTCCAGACCCAGCATGTCCTCTGCCTTCATCGATTTCCCTTAAGCATTACGCATCCCAAACCTTTGCGCCTTTTGCGAGAACCAACCGCCATGGGTCCGCTACCTTCACAATTTAGGATACGGAAATTGAACGGCTGCTTCAACTCAATTACTAAGCGTCTCGAAACGTCTTTGACAAGATTACATGATCTACAAGATATTTCAGATACTCCGTGTAAGGACTACAAGGCGACGCTAAGTAACTGTTTTGCCGTCAGTGTGTGATCGAGGATTGAAAGCGCAACCGCACACACGGCATTTACTTCGCTCGCACGCCCGGGGACCCCGGCTCGAATCCATTCGCCTTCCGCGCGAAAATCCGCTATACAATCGCTTTCACAACAACCCGTAAGGACCCGGCCCATGCGAACCATCCAATTATCTGAAGCACTCTTCGAAGGTGTCATCTCGTTCCGGCGGGGCGACGGCTGGCTGCAACCGCTGCGGTTGAAAGCGGATGAGATTCCCCTGCATCACGAGGCCTTTGTCGCCCGTGCCGTCATGACGGGCGGCTGCCGCCTCCGCTTCCGCACCGACGCCTCATCCCTCGTCCTCGAGGTGGAACCGGAAACGGCCGAGGGCAACCGCCTCTTCGACCTGACGACAGACACCGCGTGCCTCGCGACGTATGCGCTTCCCCCCGGCGAAAGGGAGGTGCGCTTCGACAACCTGCCCTCCGGCGGCCAGGTGCTCGAACTCTGGCTGCCGACGCACCGCGAGGTGCGTCTGCGCGGCCTGCAGGTGAACGACGGTGCCACCTTCGCGGCGGCGCCCGACACGCGCCCCCGCTGGACAACCTACGGCAGTTCGATCACCCACTGCGCCACCGCGCACAGCCCCTCGCGCACCTGGCCCGCCGTCGCGGCGCGCCTGCGCGGCCTCAACGTCACCAGCCTGGGCTACGGCGGCCAGTGCCACATGGACACGCTGGCGGCCCTGATGATCCGCGACCGGCCCGCCGACTTCATTTCGCTGAAGGTCGGCATCAACATGGTCGGCAGCACGGCCTCGCAACGCACCTACCGGCCCCTGCTGACCGGCATGGTCCGGATCATCCGCGAAAAGCATCCCCAGACCCCCATCGCCGTCGTCTCGCCCATCATCTCGCCGCCGCGCGAGGAGACACCCGGCACGACCGGCATGACGTTGTGCATGATGCGGCAGGAGCTTGAAACGGCCGTTGCGCGCCTCCGGGAATGCGGCGATGCGCACGTCCATTACGTCAGCGGACTCGAGCTGTTCGGTCCCGATCTCGTGGCGGACTATCTGCCCGACCTGCTGCATCCGAATGGCGACGGCTACGAACGGCTGGGGGCGAACTTCGCCGAAAAGGTCGTTGACCGCATCTGGAAGGTTTAGATGAACGGAATGGGGTAGCGGTTATTCGAGGGCGGCTCCCTCGTCCTCGTCGTCGTCCACGTGCTCGATTCGATATTTCGAGGACGAAGACGAGGACGATGCGGCAAATCTCATCCTCGATCCAACTGGCCCG
>CAZQKI010000029.1:0-32620 GCA_964592855.1 uncultured Lentisphaerales bacterium | reverse complement strand
CCCGGCGAGCCGCCGCCGCATGGATTATCGATACACGTGTATCGCTTAAGGACGAGGACGAGGACGATGCGGCAAGTCTCCCACTCGATCCAACTGGCCGGCAAAGCCGGCCAGCGGCCCCACTGAACCCTGAACCCTGTTTCCTGAACCCTCGGGGCGCGGCAACGAAGTTGACGCGCACCCCGGCGGCGCCGCCTAGAACGTGATCAGGCACTTCGGCAAAATAGCGCGCAGACGCTGCTGCTGGTCCGGCGGGATTCTGCACTTCGAAAGGGTCAGCAGCTTGAGCGATTGCATTTTTGCTATCGCCTCGGGAAAACCGGTCAGCGGATTTCCGCTCAGATCCAGATTGCGGATTTTCGGCAGGCGGGTCAACACCTCGGGGAATTCCGTGAACTGGTTATCGGACAGGGCCAGATCCTCGATGAGCGTGCATTTCGCCAAGGTTTCAGGAAGCGCCTTCAATCGGTTGCCGCGCACGTAGAGCCGCTGCAGCTGCGGCAGCGATCCGATCGACTCCGGCAAGGACGTCAATTGATTTTGATTCAGCCGCAGCCACCGCAGCCGGGTCATCGAACCCAACGAGGCCGGCAGCGCCACCAGACGGTTGCGGTCCAGGTTCAGATAGGCCAAATTTTCGAGCGAGGCCATTCCCGCCGGCACGTTCGTGAGCGCGTTGTCTGAAAGGTAAAGCCACTGCAGGTCCGCGAGGGAAAGCACTTCGGCAGGCACCTGCGCCAGGTTCATTTCGGAAAGATCCAGCATCTTCAGGGTCGCGAGCTTCTCGAGCACGCCGAAGTCAGTCGCTTCCGCACGACGCAGAACCAGACATTCCAGATGCGGCATTCCGGCAAGTTCGCCCGGCACCCGACCCAGCTTGGCCCCGCTCAGATCGACCTTCTGGACGGTCTCGCGCAACTGCACGGATGCCGCCAGCCCCGTAGCGGAAATCAAGCGTTCCGGCGCTTCGCGATGCTCAAAACACCCGGTGAGCAGCACGCCCAGAAACAAGCTGAATACAACAAACATTCGCTTCACTATAAAACTCCTTGTCTTTTCGCCCCAATACGATAGCATATTCTCCCGTCAGCAGAGATAGTATTCTGAAACGGCATGCTCGTTAGCTTCGTCAAGTCGCAACTGTAAGGATAAAGCATACATGAAATCAAGCCCGATTCTTATCGTCACCCTTCTGGGGGCTCTTGGATTGACCACACCGGCTGCGCATGCGGCACCTCGTGCGGCCGAAGCTTCCGGGTCTCATTACCTTTTCGCGGCGGACAATCTGGGCGGCTGGCACCTGGGCGGGTTCTACCGCTACGCCGACCGCAATATCGACGATTTCCGGGCGGACACCTTCACGCAGAACAAGTTCGCCGTGCATGTGGGACGCGATCTGCTTTCGTGGATTTCCATCTACGGCTATCTGGGCAGCACCTCCGTTGAGCTCGATCCGGGGCCTGGCGGCAATGATCCCACGCTCGAGTACGGCGGCGGCGTCTGGGCCAATCTTCTGGATCATGACCTGCTGAACAACCTCATGCTGGAGACACGTCTCCGCGTGCAGGCGCTGTTTCAAGTCAGCGCGGCAAGCCCCGAGGTCTACGGCCGCGAGCTCGACTACACCGAGTATTACGGGACGTTGACGCTGAGCTTGGTCAACGAGTTGATCGGCAACAAGAATTACTGGCCCGACGCCATCGGCCTCTTTTTCGGGCCGGTTTTCAATGAAGTCAACTGCGATGAGATCGATTTCACAGGCGGGGGCTTCGGCCTGACCGGCGGCTTGGACTTCTACCTCACCCGGAACACGACGCTCAGCCTCTCCTATGAAACTTCCAATTCGGACAACGTAATGAACGTGGCCGTGAATCTCCGCTTCTAAGCGGCACGGGGATTTTGCTAAAGCAGGTTCGCACGTTTTATACGTGCGAACCTTTTTTTTTCGGCGCTAGATTCGCAGCCAGGCTCGGACGCGCCCGTCAAGCACCGCCGGCGCATGCGGAATGCGCGTCAGGTCAAAGCGCGGAACCAGAGCCTGCGCGGCAACCGCCTCCCCCCACCCGGCCCATCCCGACCACCAGGCCAGCAGCCCGACGAGTGACTCGGGCGTGAACCCCTGCTGGCGCAGGGCGGCGATCCGCGTGTCGCCATGCCGCTTCGCCAGACGCCGGCCGTCTTCACTCACCACCAGCGGAACGTGGCAGAAGCGCGGCGGCGTCAGGTCCAGCGCCCGATACAGGTGAAGCTGGCGGTGCGTGGCCGGCAGCAGGTCGTCGCCGCGCACCACCTCGTTGACTCCCATCGCCGCATCGTCGACAACCACCGCCAGCATGTATCCGGCTCCTTGCTGATGACGCGCCAGAACGAAGTCGCCATCCGCCGCGGCGACATCCCCCCGCTGATCACCCTGGAATCCGTCGGCAAACGTCGTCTGGCCCGCCGTACGGAAACGCCAGGCGGGCAGCAGATTGGGCGAGGCGGCTTCCGTTTCGCCGGCGGCCTCCAGCCGATGCTTTAACGCAGCTCCGTAATCGGCAAAGCGTCCGTCGCAGACCCCCGTGTACCGTGGCCCGGCATCGGCCAGATGCGGCGCAGACTGCCCCTGCTCGACGTCGCGACGTGTGCAGACGCAGGGATAGACCCGCCCGGCCAGCCGCAGCTTCTGCAGGGCCGCCGCGTAGAACGCCGTCCGCTCCGTCTGGACATAAGGACCGCAGGGGCCCCCTATGTCGGGGCCTTCATCCCAGTCGAGCCCCAGCCAGCGCAAATCCTCAAGCACGCCCGCTGCAGCTCCGGGCTTGATCTTGGGGTGGTCCAGATCCTCCATCCGCAGCACGATCGTCCCCCCCCGGCTCCGGATGCTCAGCCAGGCGATCAGGAAGGTGCGGGCATTGCCCAGGTGGAGCGCCCCCGTGGGACTCGGCGCCAAGCGCCCGCGCGGACGCTCAGGACGGCCGGCCATAGACCACCCCGCCTTCAGCCTGATAGCGCGTCAGCAGTTGAACCGCCTGGGGCCGCATCACGTCGCGCGTCACCTGAATCCCGCGGCGGCGATAGTTCTCCAGCCAGGCCCCGGGCTTGTCGCCTTCATCGAACCCGATCGCCCAGACATCTTCATCGCGCGCCCCGCAGACCAGGCGCCGGGCCCCGCTCCACGGGATCGCCGCCAGGCACATGGCGCACGGCTCCGCGCTGGACTGCGGGAGCACGGCCATCCAGGCCGTCAGCCAATCGGGCAAGGCGATCGCGACCATCACGGCGACGCCTCGGCATTCTTTTCCAGGCGGGACCGGAGCGCGGCGACCCCTTCCATCACACGCGGTCCCGGACGAAAGATGAGATCATTGTTGAAGCCATCGAAAACCGAACCGTTGCGCACGGCGCGCACGGACTGCCAGCCCACACGCTGGGCGACGCGCTGCACGGCTTGCGTGTCACGGCTCATGTAAAGACAGAAAATGATCTCGGGATCGCGGACAATCACCCACTCCGGCGAGACCGTGAAATACTCCGCATCCACTTCATCGGCCAGGTTGCTGCAACCGGCCAGCCGCACCAGTTCCGCGACAAAGGCCTTGCGCCCCGCCGTCATCAGCGGATCGCCCCAGATCTCGACAAAAGCGCTTCGGGCGCCGCGCTCGTGCTGCGAAGCGCGCAGGTGTTCAATCTCCGCGGCCAGCGCATCAGCCAGCTTGCCGCCGGCAGCACCGGCGCCGACCAGGCGACCAACCTCGCGGATGGCCGCGGGAATCTCATCCAGCGTCTTGCAGGAGACATTCCGGTGCTGAATGCCGGCCCTCTGCAGCGGAGCGAGAACCGAAGGATCCTCCATGTCCGTCGTCAGCACGAGCGTCGGGCGCTGGCGCAGAATGGCCTCGAGCGCCGGGCGCCCGAAGCTTCCGATGATCGGCACGGCCTCGACGGCAGGCGGCCAGTTGCAGACGTCGGTTCTTCCGACCAGCCGATCCCCCGCACCGACTGCGAAGATGATTTCCGTCAGGTTCGGGGCCAGGGAGATGACCCGCACCGCCGGGGATGCGCCCGCGTCCACGCGGCTCAACTCCCGCCCGCAGCCCGCCATCGCGCAGCAGAGTCCGAGACCGGCGATAGCGAGGCCCGTCCGCCTCGCGATCGCTCCGGCCCGGAACGGTCTGCGTCCCCTGGGGACTCGGCTCTGCAAATTCCCATGCATAGGCATATCCAGAAAACCGACTGACGGCCAGGCGCCGCCGTCAGACCCGCTCGATCCCGAGAATACCGCAGAGGTCGTGAATGAGCGGCAGTTGATCGCCATAGGCGAGGATGTAGTGCTGACCCAGCACCTTCTGCAAAAAGGCCTCGGGGTCGGCCATCCGCATGTGCAGGCTGGGCAGCTGCGGCGCGGGGGGGGCCCAGCCCGCCTCTTCCCAGGCCGGGGGCGTCTCGGCATCGGCCAGGATTGCATGAACCTGGTAGTGCCCGTTCACACACCCCAGACGCGCCAGCGTCACGACCCCGGTCTTCAGCTTCGAGACATTCAGCAAGCCCTCGCCAAACGAGCCAAAGGCGTTCGGCATCACCGTCACGCGGCCCTCGACGATCTCCGCCGGAACGTAGTCCGGCACGCCCATCAACGCCCCCGTCTTCGAAAATTCATAGAATTCCAGATAGGCGCTGATCTGCCCCGTCAGCAGGTGCATCATCAGCTGCGTCACCGAGCCCAGCACGTCGTTTTCGGGCACGCTGGGAATCTGCAGTTCGTCGTGCAGCAGCGTCATCGCACCGGCGGGGGCGAACTTGAGCAGGCGCTTCACGCCGTCGACATCGTTGAAGGAGAAGGCGGCATAGCCCCGGGACTGGATGATCGCCTTGAACGCCAGGAACAGGCGGACGGAGTTCTCGATGGTTCCGGGCTTGGGCGCGCGCGTGAACACCCAACGTAGGCGGACGGCCTCGGCCAGCGCCTGGACCTCCGCGTCGGCAATCGCCTGCATGCCTTGCGCAGCCTCCAACAGCTCGAAGTGCTCGATTTCCGGCCCCACGACGCGCTTCAGGCTGACCGCATCATAGCGCGTGCCGTAGAGACGCATGTCGGCATAGCCGGCCATGCCGATCGTGACGGTGCGGAGCCTGGCGGCGGCGGAAGCCGCGCGGATGTAGCTCACAACGGCGTCGACGGGGGGCGGTTCGTTCATCCGTCCGACGACATACTTGAAGGTGAACCCCAGCTCGGCGAGGGGCTGGCGCAAGGCCGTCGAGCCCGCCTGATCAGCGGTGGTGATGAAGCGGTCCCCGCTCGTCCAGCCGCTCAATCCCCAAAGCACCAGGGGTTTGTGCCGGAAGCGCTGAATGGTCCGGAGCACCGCCCACGAGGGAATCCATCCCGCCAGACAGACGATGAGGACATCCCAATCGCCGCCGGCAAGCTGGCCAGCCGCATGATCGGCCTGCGCTCCGGCGGGGTCGTCGCTGACGGGATCCGCAACCGTCAGTTCAACGCCGCGGTCGGCGAGCCACTTCGCCGCCTCCGCGCAACGCGGCACGATGAATTCACGCGGGGTGTTCACTTCCCCAAAACCCACGAAACCGGCCTTCATCCTCTGTTCCATCGACTGCTCCAATCGCAAAATCCGCTGTCCAAAAGTTAAAGGCTCATTCTAGCCCGAATGGTCGACAAAGCTCAAGACAAAGCTCGCGACAAAGCGTTCTCGGCCGCTTATTCACTACGGGCGAGGACGCCTAACGCATAACACGGCTATTTTCGATTGTCGAGGTGCAGTTCCATCATGCTCAGCATCAGCGCGTTCATGATCGTGAGGATGCCGCAGACCATCATGACAAGTCCCGCCGTGCAACTGCGCAGTTCGAACAGCTCGCTGCGTCCGTGGCTCCACCACTTGACGAAAACGACGGTAAAAAGCGCCACGCCCGCGAGGATGGACAGCAGGCTGGCAAACAACCACCACTCCAGGCTGAACCTGCGGTCATTGCCGTCGTCGTCGGGATCGAGCCCCGAGAACTTCCGGAATTTAACCGCAAAGCGGGAAAACCAGAGCAGTTGATAGCCCGTGCAGAAAAGGGGAAACGCATAGAACAGATGATGATAGTCGAACCGGTTGCCGAAGAGCGTGACCGGCCCCAGCGACAGAATCAGGATTTCCAGGCCAAAGAAGACGGTCAGCGCCCACCCCGGCATGAGAAACACGATGTGCGGCGCGAACAGCAGGATGAAGCGCAGATGCCGCCAGCCATCACGCCAGGTCTGGAGGTGCGGCTCCCGTCCGCGGGTGTCCTTCAGCAGGGAACAGGGGGCCTCGACGACCTTGCAGTTCAGCAGGGCCGCCTTGATCAGCATTTCCGAGGCGAACTCCATGCCACCCGATACCAGATGCATCCGGTCGAAGGCCGCGCGTGAAAAGGCGCGCATGCCGCAATTGCAGTCCGATATCCTGAGCCCGAAAAATAGGCGCAGGAGAGCGGTCAGCACCGGCGTGCCGACGTGACGGTGCAGCCAGGGCATCGCGCCGGGCTCGATCCTGCCGCGCAGGCGGCTCCCCATGGCCAGATCAGCACCTGCGGCCACGGCCTGGACCAGGGGCTGTGCCTCCCTGAAATCATAGGTGGCATCGGCATCGCCCATCACGATGATGGACCCGCGGGCGGCACGGATGCCCGCCAGCAGGGCAAAGCCATATCCCTTGCGGGAAACGGTAACGACGCGGGCGCCGGCCTTGGCCGCAATCTCCCGCGAGGCGTCGACCGAGCCGTTGTCCGCCACCACAAGTTCGCCGGCCAGCCCCGATTCCGCAATCAAAAGCGCCGCATTCCCGAGCGCCTGGCCCAGTGTCTTGGCTTCATTCAGGCATGGCAGGACCACACTCAACCGAATGTCCGAACCCGCCTCTTGCGTCTCCATATGCATCCTTTTCTTCCGTATCCCACCGCATGCCGGGATGCCAGTGATCATGCGGATACTCTACCATGGAGCCCTGGCGATGACCAGACTCCCTTTCCACCTGCGGCGGCTTTCATTGTCGGCGAACAGCGTCATGGTGGCGGGCTTGCGAGACTACCATGCAAGCCGATGTTGTGCCTCTCACTTCTTGAACAAGTCGGAATGGGTTCCCATCCGCTCGAAGACAAGGTGCTCGCCGTCGATCCTGTAGACTAGAACCCAGTCCGATTCGATATGGCAATCGCGTCTCCCGACCAGATTGCCGAGCAGCTTGTGGTCCCGATGAATTGGGTCAATGGGTTTACCGGAGAGCAGCGATAGGACAAGTATCTTGAACTTCTCCATATTCTTGCCGCGCCGGACGCACCGCCTGGTGTCCTTCTCGAACTGCTTCGTGTAGACGGGCGTGTACATCAGATCCCGAGCTTCCGGAACATGTCATCTGCGTCCTCGCAGACGACGAGGTCACGACCCGCTTCGGACTTCTCGAATGTGCATTTCGTCGTTACCGTAGGTATAGCGACGTCGAAGGGCAGCCCGTCACGAAGCTCAACTTGCCGGTAGAACATCGTGATCGCTTGCGTGGCGTTCAGTCCCAAACGGTGAAACACGCCCTCCGCGTAGTCCTTCAAGTCGGGTTCCAGTCTTGCCCGAACCATGGCTGTCTTACTCATTGTGTCACCTCACGTTCCGCGCACTTCAAACAATTTATAATGTAGCACGGATGGGATACGTGTTCAAGCCGGATCGTCACCGAGATCGTCTGGGAACAACGCCCGCCGTTCTCGCGCGGCTGTAATCCGTCGCGAGGAACGGCTTGTTGGATGCTCCTCATTGCCCGGCGCTCGGTCTGTTCTCGAACACCTGCATGTAGAAGTACTCGCCGACGTCGAGCGTCGCAAGTGGGGCGAGTCCTACAGAGGACTTGAGTTCTTCAAGCGACACGCACCTGTCCAACGGCGGGCCAAAGGGTGTTTCTCGCTTCACGATCTCGACAATGGCCAGTCTGCCTTCAGCGAGAGAACCGCCGCTTCCGGCACAACGCCGTCATTGATCACCGCATTCAGCGCCGCTATCAGCGCCGGCGGGTTATTGGCCATGAAGATGTTGCGTCCGAAAATGATGCCGCGCGCCCCCTGTTTCACCGAGGCGTGCGCCTTGCGCAGCACCTCCAGGTCGGTATTGAGCTTTTCCGCGCCTATGGTGAATACCGGCACCGGCGTGTTCGCCACGACTTCATGGAAGCGCTCGCCGGTGAAGAACGTCTTGACCAGGTCCGCCCCCAGTTCCGCCATGATGCGCGAGACCCGCTTGACTTTCAGATGCACCTGCTCCGGCGTCTTCTCCTGGTGCTCGACCACATACGCCTCGCCGATCAGCGGGATGCCCAGACGCTCTTTCTGACGCACGATCTCGGAAAAAAGACGCACATTCTCCGTCTCGCGCCGCCGATCGTTGTCCTCTTCCAGAAAGAGCGAACAAATCACCGCGCCGGCACCGGCCTGCACCGCCTCCTCCACCGTGGTGGCGATCGCCGTGAATCCCTCGCGGTATTCGAGCGGATAATAAAAGGAAGCGCTCCAGTTAATCCGGACAATCGGCACCGGCCGTTGCGGTCCTGCCAGCAGCGCCCAGTTGCGCTGCAGCATGAAACGCGGCAGCAGCAAGGCATCGGTGTCCTGGCAATTGCGAATCGCCGGCGCCGCCTGCTCGATCCCCGGCTGATCGCCGTATTCGACCACGTGGTCCAAAGCGGAAATGACCAGATTGGTTTTCCCACCAAAAAGTGCCGCCATTCTCAGATCAATACCCGACATATTACGCTCCCGTCATCCAGATGCATTGATAAGGCTGCAGCGAGATCTCCCGAGATCGCCCGCAGTCACCCATAATCGTTGTCCGCTGCTCGTCGCCCGTGTTGTTCACGACCACCAGTCGATTCGTTTCGGGATAGAACGCGCATTCGGTGCCGGGATTGCTGCTGGACCAGCAGCGTTGCGCCTCCTCCCGGCCCGCCGCCCAGAAGAGGATGCGGTCGAGGAGACGGGTGTTGTTGTGGCTGTAGGGAAGCCCGGCCAGGTAGACCGAGCGCCCGCGGCCGAATCGGTGCGCGGCGAGCAGAACATGGCCTTCGTGGCGCATCAGAACCTCGGTCGCTTCATCCGACGCATAGACATGGGTGGTCCGGTACGGCCCTAGGTCCGGGGCACCATCGAGGTCTTCCAGGATGTAGTGTCGCGCCACCGTCTCCGCCGCGCATGGAGCGGAAGTCTGGCTCAGTCCGGTTTCCTTCTGGACGCCCAGGACGTCGGACAATTGGAAACAACGGCCCTGCCATTCATGCGCCGTCGGCGCGCTGACGCCCACAAAGCCGCCACCGGCATGCACGAAGCGCCGCAGCGCCGCAACCACACGCGAGTCGCCCCAGTGCCGGCCGCCGCTCCAGGCGGTGCCGGCATCGCCCAGATTGACGACCACGCCGACGTCATCCGGCACCCCCGTGGCCGACAGTTCGTCGAAGCTCATGAACGCCACGTCGAAACGCATGCCGGCCAGCGATTCCATGACGTCAGACCGGGGAAATTTGCTCGGCCACAGAATCGGCTGGATCCAGGACCGGCTGCGCCCCCAGGCGTTGAGCACGACCACCTTGAACCCGGCCGAATACGGCGGAGTTTTCCGGGTGTTGGATAGAATCTCCCGAAACTCGCCGCACAACGCCTCGACATGATCGACGAAGCCGGGAAAGGGGAGAATCAAGCTCAGATAGCCGCCGTATCCGATCCGATCCACGCTCTTGCGGAGGAGCGCGCGGCGGATCTTCACCCAGTTTGCCCGCGAAATTCCGGTCGGGTCCCCGCCGGGCTTGAACACGTCGGGGAAGAAATAAGGGAAGAGCCGCATCTCCCGGGTCAGGTCTCCCGGAATGTCGGCGAGCAACCGGTACTGCACGCCGTCGGCGACGGCGCCGATCACGCCATCCAGCTTCATCTCCGCGAACAGGGGGCTGTAGGGTTCGGCGCCGATCCAGTGGTCGCCCAGGAAGAGCATGGCGCGTTTTCCCGCGGCGTGGATGGCGGCGACCACCTCCTTGCCGAAGGCGATGGTGAAGCGGTGGTTGAAGTCGATCCAGTCGAGGCAGGCCTGCGAAGGGACCCGGCTGCAGGCGTTGTAGTAGCCTTCGTCCACCAGATCCTCCGGCCGCAGCCGATACCCCTTCTCCCGTTCGAAATCGTCAAGCGCGCGGGGCGAGACGCAGTCGCTGTAGCCCAGCCAGTCGGTGTAGATTTCGCGTCCCGCCTGGTTGTAGGTGATGGTGAAATGGTAGAACAGCGAGGTCAGCCGAACCACGTCCGTGTCCGGGTTGTTCGCTAGCCAGGCCTTGACGCGGGCCAGCAGATGGCTCCCGGCGGCGGGGAGGTACGGGTTCACACCCAGCGCGTGTTCGGTCTGCCAGCCGTTGGTGATCTGGTTGTACATCGAGGTGGGATCCCAGATCTGATAGACGAGAAAACTGACCGTGTAGACATGCCACGGTGTGGCGGCGGCGATCGACACGGTCGCCGCGGCCGGATCGAAGGTCCAGGCGGAAGGGGCGACGACCGCTCCGCTCGTCCGGTCGATCACCTCCCACCAGCGACTGGGATCGTGGTCGCGGTCGATCGCGAACTGCTCGCGGAAGTAGGGTTTCAGCAAGTCGATCTCCACCATGTCCGCAACGGCCGTCACGGCCGGGGAGAGGAGATAGCGCTGGATCAGCTCGCCGCGGTGCGCCCGGGCCCACGCCTGGTCCTCGCGAATGAAGCAGACGGTTGAGTAGACCTCGAAGGCCGCCTTCCGGATTTCATCGGAGAGCTGGGTGCCGTCGCTGTTCCGCACGGCGTCCGCCTGCCACCGGCGGGCAATCTCGAGCGTCTCCCGCTCCAGGCCATCTTCGGCCGGCAAAGTGACCAACCCCGCCTCAATGTGTTCGCTGTCCATCATGCGTCCTGCCTCATGTCTTGGCCGCTTCGTTTTCGCAGGTCAGGCGCGCTGTCAAGCGTCTTCCGAACCTGCCGATTGGAGCCTTCATCCAATGTGTTGCTCACACTCGAGGAAACTCCCCCTCAGGATTCGCGCACACCTCGTGCAGGATTGTCATGAACTTGCACAGGTTGGGGAAGGTGACGAGCGGCTGGATGCCGTGATCGCCGTTCGGGAAGTATCGCCCCTTGGCCAGCAGCGCTGGCACCTTGCTGCGGATCTCAGGTTCGATGCGGTGTTCGTTGCCCTCGTTGACGACCTCTTTCTCCAGCCAGCCGAACATCACAAGTTCTGGAAACCGTTCGCGCAGGGCAAACAGATCGTTGTTGCCATGCACCTCGAAGGGATACAGCGAGTTGAAGCCACACTCGACCAGCAGCGGCACCAGTTGCATGGCGCAGCCGTCGGAGTCGACCGTCATCACCGGCACGCCACAGGCGCGGGCACAGTCGGCGATTTCGCGGTAGAGCGGTGCGCAGAATTCGCGGAACTTCTCGGGGGAGATCAGCATGCTGGTCTTGAAACCGATGTCTTCCCAGCAAGCGACGACCTCCGGGCGCAGCCGCTCGATCAGGGGGAAGACGTATTTCCGATTGTGTTCACGCCAGGTGTCGATCATGTCGTGGATTAGCTCCGGATCGTCATAGAGCGACATGCCGGCGGCCTCGACGCCCATCAGCGAGCGGATCGTGCCAAACGTGCTGCCGGCGCCGATGACCAGCGGCCGGGTGCGGTTGTCGAAGCGTTTGCAGTTCGCCTCCATGTCCTCCCGGGACATGAACTGGCGCGGCGCGGCCCGGGCCTTGTGAAACTCCCAGCCGGCGCGGTCGCGCACCGGATAAACGCGGTATTCGGGCATCGTGTAGATGTCGGCGTTGCCGACCACTTCGCGGGTGACCGAGCCGTCCTCGCCCTCGATGATGACGTAGCCGTCCTCCTCGCGGGTGGCGCTCTTGATGCCCTCGGCGCCCCAGGCCAGCCTGAAGTCCAAGCTGATCGGGCCGGTGGTGCCCCAGTAGCGGTACCAGCTCTCCACGTCGTGGCAGTGCCAGTTGGTGTAGCAGCCGCCGACGTGAGCCGGCATGCCGCCGGCCACCAGTCTTTCGTGCGTCGGGCGCAGACAGCCATGGCTCATGCCCGGCGCGCCGGGAAAACCGAAGATAGGCGTAAAGTCCGGTGTTTGCCCCCGTGCGATGGCCACAAAACGCTCTCGATCATTCATTGCTTTCTTGCTCATGTCCTGGCTTCTCCGTTCAGCCCGGAGGCGACCGCCTTGAGCAGGTAGACCAGCGCCCAGTCCTGATCGTTGGCCAGTTCGTCGTTGAGCCGCCCCGGTTCGCCGTTGACGCTTTCGGGATAGATGTGCGCGCAGGAGCCGCGGCCGTCGGGGGTGAACAGGGAGAGGTTGTTCATCAGCGCCAGCTTCGCCCGGGCGGCGTAGGCGGAGTCGTCCAGCGCGGCGGCCGCGAGGTGGAAGACATATCCGCTGACACTGCTCCAGTAGTGGGGAAACGTGTCGCCCCAGAGCCGCCGCCGCCCGAACCAGAATCCGTCCCAGTGGCGGATGGCAATCGTGTTCAGATGGTGGTCGGGCTGCCGGCCGTTGAAAGCCTCCAGCAGCGGCAGCAGGGCGCGGACGTGGTCGAGGTAGGCGGGTTCGCGGGTCAGCAGATAGAACTCGAGCACGATCCAGACGGCCGGAGCGACAATGGTCTGCTCGTAGTTGACCTCGTGCGCGGGGAAGGCCTTCCCCGTCGCGACGAGGGTGTCGGCGTGCCGCCGGAAGCCGGCCAGCAACTCCTGCGCCTCGGACAGGCGGCCCGCTTGCCGCAACGCCTCGACCGACTCGCGCACCGGCATGCCGATGCAGTAGAAGGCGTGTCCCCCTCTGGCGTAGTAGGCGCGGCAGGTGGCGACCAGGTCGTCGAGAAACCGGGCTTCGCCCAGGGCCGCGTGGCAGGCGAGGTGGAACTGGGCGACCCACGGGTAGTTGTAGAAGCGCTGGGCGGGCGCGTCGAGCCCGTTGCGGACGGTGCCGTCGCCGGCCTGGAGGCTGCCGCGGACGAAGGCGTGGTAGTCGCGCAGCGCCCGTTCGAGGCGGGGCGACGGCTCGCGCTGTAATTTGAGCGCCAGCAGCACGCCCATGCCGAGGCGCTCGCGGCCCTCGTTCTGGTCGGGCCAGTGGGGATTGCGGAAGGGCGTTTCGGGCAGGTTGTCGTAAGGCAGCAGAGCGCCGAATCGCGGGTTGGCCACATCGGTGACCTGCTGATGATCGAGGATGAAGTTGACGCGGGCGCGCACGAGGTCGTCCAGCGGCGGGGCGGTCCAGAGGCGGAGCCAGGTGTGGCGTCCGTCGGGTGCCTCGGCCCGGACGACGCAGTCGCCGAGAGCACGGGGCTGGACAGCCACGCAGGACTCGGGCGGCGCGAGCCGGGCGGGGGCGCCCGTCTCGCCGGGATAGGCGAGCGTGACGGGGGCATCGAGGGTCGGCGCCTGGAGGCGAATCGTCGCGGTCTCGCCCAGCGCGAGGGTGTAGCGGTCGGCATCGAGCCGCATGAAGCCGGGAACGGTCAGGGCCTGCGCGAAAAAGTCCTCGGCCCCCTGGTGCCAGAAGAGCCGCCACCGGATGGAGAGGGTCGCGCCCGGGGCGAGGACCACGCCCCGGTGGTTGAGGAGGATGGTGCCGCGGAGGTTGGAGCTGCCGAGGAGGAGTCCGCGGTCTTCGATGCTGTAGCCGGTGAAGTCGCCCTCGGTGACGACGAGTCCGAGGTGCGGGGTCGTGTTGCCCATGCGCAGCCCGTAGGTGTAGGTGGTTGTGCCGCCGCACCAGACATGGGCGTTGCAGCGCCGGGTCAGACAGGTCTCGGCATCGGGGTAGTTGTCGTTCCAGGGCGTCGCGATGGAGATGCGGCCGATGTCGAGCGGCGCACCGGTGGTGTTCCGGAAGGCGTAATGCTCTTCAACAGTGTCGCGGGCCGTCAGGCGGCGCGTGGCGGAAATCTGCAGCATGGGCAGGGCGTAGCCGATCTCCGCGCGGTCGTCCCGCAGGCTGCAGGCGGTCGGCACCTGCCAGCGGTGGATGGCGACGCCCCGCCATGGCAGGGCGACATGCCCGAGACCCCAGCCGTTTCCGATGGGATGCCACGGCGTGTCGGCCGGGTTGCAGACCCAGTTCATGGCGTGGGCGTCGGCGGGATGGGTGATCCGGTCCAGCGCGCCCGTGGCGGCGCTGATGCCGAGTTGGAAGGAGGCGGACGTCAGCCAGCCATGCGAGGAGCCATCCATTCACTCACTCCCGTTTGATCGCCTGGTTGTATTCCAGCAGGTTGTTCAGCAGGGAGACCGCTTGATCGGGCCCCTTCGCGTAACCGATCAAGCCCGAGACGACGACCATCCCCTTGCCGTAGGGCCGCGCCAAAAGATAGGGCTCCTCGCGGTTGTCCTTCATCTTCTGCCTGGCGAGAACCTCCCACTTCTTTGGCTCGCGCGGCATGAAGACGCCGGGGGGCGTATGGCCCAGGACTTTCGACAGATCGTCCGGCGTGTTCGCGAAGCTGTTGGTGGCAATGAAGGTGGTCTGGCGGAGCGGATGCAGATCCCAGTCATTGAACCCGAGATAGAAATCGGGAATCTGAAAATACTTGTCGAGATCGGGCTCCCCGTAGGCGTCGAAGAGAACCACCGCGCCGCTCTTCACCGCCGGCAGCAGCCGCTCGCCCCAGAAGGCGGCCGGGAAGTTCGTGCGATACAGCCAGGCCGTCGAAATGACGATCAGGCGGCTCTCGGCGAGATCGGCCTTCAGAGCATTTTTGGCGTCGAAGTAGCGGAAGTTCCATCCCTGCTTCAGCAGACTGCGGGCCGCGCCGTCCAAGCCCCGGTTTTCGCTGTCGATCCAGGTCAGGGTCCGTTCCGGCCGCGACACCTCGCTGAAGTAGACCACGGCGCCTGAGCTGAGGTCGTGGTAGGCGGGAACGGGGAAGCCACAGGCTTCCGGCCTGCTGTTGCGGTTGAGCACCAGGCGCCATTGGCTCCCCGGCGCCGGCTGCACGCCGAGTTCGCTGAACGGCAGGCGCAGTTCCGCGGTCCAGGCGTTCCCGCCCAGGTCGATTTTGAGCTGCCAGGCCGGGTTCCAGGATTCGTCCTTCGCGCGGGCGTCGTAGGTGCCGCCCGCGGGATTGAAGGCCAGATGCCGGTACCCGGATCCGTCGTCCATTTCGATGAACAGTTCAACATGATCCTCCTGCCAGAGGGCGAGATCGCGGCCGACGGCGCCTTTGCGGAGTTTGGCCATCTCCGGCTCGTTGCAGACCAGGCGCAGGTGAAGCGCCTCCGCGTCCCAGTACAGGACCGCTTCGGTCGGAAGATGGGTTCCGCCGTTGCTCGTCATCCGCAACGGCAAGGCGCGGTCGAACGAGTCGGTCTTCGGCAGCGATACCACGCGGTGGTTGGCCATCGAGATCCAGTACGGCTCGATCCATTGGCGCAAGCAGGCGCTCTCCAGCTTCACCTCGCGGTACAGGCGCTCCTTTTCGGGCGAATCGGCCAGGGCGCCGATCTTCGCCTCCGCCGCTTGGAACCGCTTCTCGGCAGAAGCGATCAACATCGGGTTCAGGAAGTGCTTGGCCACGCCGACGGGCTTGTTGAAGTAATAGGTGAGGTGCGCCGGCATGCCGTCCCAGGACTCGGCCATGGCCGTATGGTAGGCCCGCATTTCCGCGGCGGCCGGCCCATACACGACCTCGCACCAGTCGGCGAGGAGATCCTCCGTCTTTTCATCCGGATTCCACGCCAGCCGCGCATAAAGATAATAGGGCAGGCGCAGGCGCATCGTCCGCAGATCTTCGCGCGCAACATCCGAAGAGGGATTCAACCACATCTCGCTCTTCACGCGGACCAGATTCAGGCTCCGGTACGTCCGCATTTCGTCGGCCAGCATGTTCCAGAAGGGGACGTACATCCACGGTTCGAAGATGTCGAAATGGTAGCCGTAGACGCCCATCGGCGCCTTTTCCATCCAACGCTTCAACTCCGCCATCGAGGCGCGGTTCACCCCGCAGCCCGGATCATCCAGCTTGTGGACATAACAGCGGTTGTACTGACCATACTCCACGAACTCCACCCCCCGGACCGGCACGCCCGGCACATTACGGTATTCCTGGTAGGCCAGTCCCGCGAACTTCAGCTCCGGCAGCTCCTTGCGGACTTCATCGATGAGCTTGGCGTAGTAGTTCCACCAGCGGGCCGAGACGTCGGGATTACGGGTGCAGTCGGGGCACTCGCAGCGCTGCGTGACATCTTCTGGAAAGTAATTGATGAGTTCCAGATTTCCCCGCTTGGCGCCGGCCACCATATTGCCGACAATGTGTTTCGTGAAGTCCGGATTCGACCAGCATCCGGCCACCCCCTCCGGCGCCCGCTTGCCGCCGATCATGGAAAACCACTCGGGCTTGTCCTCGAATCGGATTCCATGCGTCGAGACGCCGTGTCCGCCGCCCATCCGCAAGAAACCCAGTTTCTCCCTGATCTCCGGGGTCAGCGATCCGGCATTCAGGAGGTTGCGCGCAAACCAGATCTCCGTGGGGGGATGCGTATGGTACCAACACGGGGTCAGTTCGCGGATGCGGATTCCCGCTTTCTCGCTGATATCCAGTTCCGGCACGTCCCAGCTCTGCCGCTTCGGAATGAACTCGCCGTCGTCCCCCGGCCAGAGCCAGCGGACGCCCAACTCCCGCTGCAGGAACCGGTAGACGGCAAAGAGACCGGCGCGCGGCATGTTCCCCGCCAGATAGAGGTTCCCGTCCAGCGTGCGGACCACCAGATGCTCCGACGGACTCTCCAGGTCCAGCTTGAGGCGGGCGGCGTTGGTCCGCACCGCGTCGGAGGATTGGGGCGACCCCAGCACAATAGCGCGGCCCTCCTTCGGAACGCCGTTGGAAACGACCAGGAAATCGGCGCCGGAGATCTTCTTCAGGACGGTGCGCAGCTCCTCGGCGGCGTAGTGCTCGACCGCGCCGGCGCGCTCCGGCAGGCAGATCCGCCACGCGGTCTCCCCGTTCTGAAACAGCGGCGCGGCCTGCGCCGCTGCCACGCCGGCAGAGGCCGCCAGCAGCATCCATGTCAACCCCATCTGCTTGATTCTGCAATTCATTTATGCTCCTGCGTCCTAGATGCTGCTCGGTTCGGAGGGCTGTTCGCCCGCTATCGCTTGATCGCCTGGTTGTACTCCAGCAGGTTGTTGAGTAGGGAGACCGTTTGATCGGGCTCCTTTGCATAACCGATCAGGCCCGAGACGACGACCATCCCCTTGCCGTAGGGACGCGCCAGGAGATAGGGCTCCTCGCGATCATCCTTCATCTTCTGCTTGGCGAGAACCTCCCACTTGTTTGGCTCGCGCGGCATGAAGACGCCGGGAGGCGTATGGCCCAGGACCTTAGACATGTCGTCCGGCGTGTTCGCGAAGCTGCCGGCGGCAATGAATGTGGTCGCGCGGAGTTCGTTCAGTTCCCAGTCGTTGAACCCAAGATAATAACCGGGGTCATTAAAATATTTGTCGAGATCCGGCTCCCCGTAGGCGTCGAAGAGGACCACGGCCCCCGCCTTCACTGCGGGCAGCAGCCGATCCCCCCAGAAGGCGGCCGGAATATTCTCGCGAGAGAGCCAGGCCACCGAAATGACGATCAGGCGACTGCCGGCGAGGTCCGCCAGCTTGGCGTCCCCCGCGTTGAAGAAACTGGCTTTCCATCCCTGTTTCAGCAAACTGGGCGAATAGACAGTTTCCAAGGCCCGGTTCTCGCTGTCGATCCAGGTCAGGGTCCGCTCCGTCCGCGACGCCCCTTTCGGCATCAACGGCGCCGCCTGCGCCGCCGCCACGCTGGCAAACGCCGCCAGCAGCATCCCCGTCCAAGCCGTTCGCTTCATCGTTCGATTCATTTCCGCTTCCTTTTTCAAGTCTGTGTCCCGTATTGCATCCAAGCCCGCTTCAGCGCAGGATCATGAGGCTCCCCCGCGTATCCTCGCCCTTCGAGGCTTCCGGCGTGTTGCCGTAGCGCCCCAGGTTGATGCGTCCGCCGTTGCCGCGGGGCTCCCGCGAGAAGTCGCTGGCCGGATCGCCCGCGTCGATGCAGGGGCTGTTGACCGTGTCGAACACCCACTCCGCCTGTCCGGAATCCCAGCGCCCGTAGCGCGATTTCAGATGCATGTCGTAGGGCGCCGTCGGGGAGGCGAAGAGCGGATTCACGTTGATCAGCCCGCCGTCGTCGGTGTAGCCGCCGGAAATCCGGCTCGTGTCGATGCTTACGTAGCCGAGCGCTGGCGTCCCGTTGTCGCTCCGGATTTCCGGACCGGTGGCCGCCACGTTGGCCCGGAGAATACTGTTGCGAAGCGTCAGTTGCGGCGTGCCCGCGGCATTGCCCAGGTAGATCGCACCACCGTTGCCCGTGGCGCTGTTCGTGAAGAAGGTGGCGTTCACGACCGTATGCCGCGCATCATTGCCCCACAGCCGCAAGGCCCCGCCCTGGGTCGCGCGATTGGCGACGAAGGCGCAGTTGCCCAGCACGTTCGTCGCCGCGCCCACGTTGGCGTAAATCGCGCCACCGTGGGTGGAGGCGTTGTCAGCGAAGTCGCAGCCGTTCAGGAGCAGTTCCTGCCCCGTGCCGCCGGTCGCCAGGATGGCGCCGCCGTAGTTGTAGATGCCGTTGGTCGCGGTGTTCCCCTCGAACCGGCAGTCGTCCAGGCGCAAGCGGGGACTCGTCATCAGGAACATGGCCCCGCCGCCCCGGTAGGCGTAGACTTCGTTGGCATCGGAACGGTTGGCCGTGAAGAGGCTGTTGCTGAACGTGCAGGCCGCCGTGGGCGATCCGTTCACGTTGCCGGCGTATATCGCGCCGCCGGCGCCACCCGCGACGTTGTTGGAGAAGGTGCAGCCCATGGCCTGCAAATCCTGTCCCGCCTCGCCATACAGCAGGAGGGCGCCGCCATAGCTGTAGGCGTTGCGGTCCGCCCGGTTCGCCTCGAACCGGCAGTTCTCCAGGCGCATCCAGGAGGTCCCGGCAAAGGCCAGCGCGCCGCCGCCATTGACCGAGTAGATGGCGCCGCCGGCCCGGTTGGCGGTGAAGACGCTATCGGCAACGGTGCCGGCCGCGCCGCCATATGCCATGATCGCACCCCCGGAGAGGGTGACCGCGTTGCCGGTGAAGGTGCAGCGGACGATCTGCCCCGTCGCGCCATACAGCAGAACGGCGCCGCCCCAGTTGTATGTGCCGTTGGTAGCGGCGTTCGCCTCGAACCGGCAGTCCTCCAGGCGCAACGTCGCGTTCCCCTCCAGGTACAGCGCCCCGCCTCCATAGGCGGCGGAACTGAAATTGGCGTCCGCCCGGTTGGCGACGAAGACGCAGTTGCTGAAGGCGTTCCTCATGCCGGCGCCGGCGAGGCTGGCCATCGCGCCTCCGACCCCGGTGTTCCCGGTCCCGGTGGCCACGTTGTTCGTGAAGACGCAGTTGCGGATGTCCAGCCCGCCGCCCGCATGGGAGAGGTAAAGAGCGCCGCCGCGATCATTCGGCCAAGCGTCCACGGCCACCTTGCCGTCCTTGAGCGTGAAGCCGTCCAAGGTGAAGACCCCCGTGGTTGACTTGCCGAAGATGCGCCGCGTCTTCGCGCCCGACACGATGGTCGGGTTCACCGACAAGTTGCGCTGGCTCAGATCGGTCTCCGTGCCCTCGAAGCCGCCGTAGAGCGTGTGCGTGCCGACCGCCAGCGTGGCGCTCTCCGCGTACGTCCCCCGCGCCACCCAGAACACCGAGCCCGCCGGCGAGGAAGCCAACGCGGTGGTCAGCGTGCGGTACGCCCGCAGCCAACGGCTGCCGTCCTCCGGCGTCCCGCTGGCGTTCAGATCCACATAGACGACCCCCGGCACCGACGGTACATCCACGGCGGCGCGCAGGGTGAACGTGTAGGGGTTCTCGTCGTAGTCGTTGTTCGCGATGCTGATCTGCGCCGTCCGGACGTTCCCCACGGAGGGGTCGAAGCGGACGCCGAAGGCGGTCGAACCGCCGGGCGCCACCGGCGAACTCGGCGTGGGCGCCACGAAGGTGAACTGCGCCGATCCGCTCAGCGCCGGAGCGCTGAAGGTCAAGGGGTTCACGCCGCTGTTGGTGATCGTGAAGACGTGGTCGACGGCGCCGCCTCCCAGACTCAGGACGCCGAAATCCGTCCCCTTGGCGGTCGAGACGCTATCGTCGACAACGATTTCCGCGCCGTTGATACCCAGCACGCCCATCTCCGCCCCGGTCTCCCCGACGCCGCGCACGGCGAAGGTGTAGGGGTCCTTGCCCGGCACGTCGTTGGCGATGCTCACCAGCGCCGCACGCACGCCGAGAGCCTGCGGCTGGAAGCGGATCTGGAACGTCGACACCTCGCCCCCGTCGATGCTGCTCGCCGGCGGCGATCCGTTGATCAGGAAGTCGGCCGTGTGGCCACTGATCGCCACCACGGGCGCGCCGCTCAGGCTCAGCGTGCTGGCGCCGCTGTTGGTCACGGCAAACACGTGGTCGACCGCGGTGTTGGTGACGAGAACCCCGAAATCCGTCCCCTTGGCCGCCGAGGCGGCCTCGCCCAGGCCGATCACAGCGTCGTTGGTGCCCAGCACGGCGATGTTGGCCGCAGTCGACAGGCCGACGCCCGTGAGGTTGAAGGTGAAGGGGTTGACCGCGCTGTCGTTCGCGATGCTGACCACGGCGTCGTAGGTTTGCGACAGGAGGGGATCGAACCGGATCGAGAAGGTGGTGGAGGCCCCCGGCGCGATATTGGTCACCGCCGACGTCCCGTTGGTCGCGTAGGCCGATGCCCCGGCGCCACTGAAGGCGAAGACCGGCGTGCCCGTCAGATGTAGAGTGGCAACGGTGCTTTCATTGGTGATGCTGAAGGTCCGCGACGCCGGCGCGCCGGCATTCACGGTACCGAAGTCGCTTCCCTTGGCGCCGGACGCCGCCTCACCGTTCGCGATGGCCACGCCATTGGTGCCCAGCACGCCGATCTTGGAGCCCGCGAGGTACCGGACGATCACGATGCCCGAGCCGCCGGCCCCGCCGGCCTGGTAGCCGCCGTCATAGCTGCCGCCGCCCCCACCGCCGCCGCGATTGGGCATGGCGTTCGATCCCACGCCCGACGTCGCCCCGTTGGTGCCGCCACCGATTCCGCCGGGGCCGCCGGTCGCTGAGCCCGTGCGCGCGCCGCCGCCGCCGCCGCCGGCATAGTAGACCGATGAGCCCGAGATGCCGTAGGCCAGCCCCGCGCCGCCGCCACCCGCGACCGTGCTGGTCGCATTGCTCCCCACGCCAGAGGCGCCGCCACCGCCACCGCCGCCATCGCCACCCGAACTGCCACCGCCCTTCCCCTGACCGGTGATCCCCGATCCTCCACCGCCGTATTGACTGCCGCCGCCGCCCGAACCGCCGCCGCTCCCGGCGCCGGAATTCCAGCCGCCGCCACCACCACCGCCGGAGGCGGTCAGAGAAATGAAAACAGACTCCCCTCCGGTCACGCCCTGAGCGCCGCTTCCGCTCGCGCCGCCACCGCCGCCCGATCCCACAACCACGTTGTAGGTTCCCGCTTCGAGCGCATAGCCGTTCGTGTAGATCAAGCCGCCGGCCCCGCCGCCCCCGCCGATGGTGGAGCCGCCGCCGCCACCACCCGCCACCACCAGCACATCCGCCGAGCCGCCGCTCGTCACGGTGAAGGTCCCGTTGCTGGTGAACGTGTGGATGCGGTAGCTCCCCACATCGCTCGTGAAGCTGCCCCCCGCCGCCGCAACCGCCCCTGAAGCGGTCTGCGTCCAAGCCGCCATCAGCACCACCGCCAGCGTTGAACCCGCGTATTGTCTCATGCTGCGTTTCATGTTACTACTCCCTGGATTGCTACTCGTTCTGTCAAAAGCTGAAAGAACGTTATCTGTGTAAACATCTATCCTTCAATGGGTTTGGCCATATCAACGGCTTCGCCCCCGTTTTCCTTGCCAATACACCCGCCGACCTGAGAGATTAGGGCGAAAGATTAAGGCGAAAGATAAAGGGGTGTTCCATCTCCTAAGCATGCGCTTATCCATCCAGATACCCTCTCAGCCCCGACAGCATCGCCATCACGTCACGCAGGTAAGACTTAACGCGTTCAACGTCTACCACCAGTGCCATAGGGGCAAGCATATCCATGTAGGCGGCAAGCTTGGTTCTTGCGTCCTCCGCAATGCCAATGAACTTACTGTGATCAACCCTAGAGAAACGGCCGTTACCTTCCGCGATATTGAGTGTCAGGCTTGTTGTTAGTTCCAAGACAGAACCCAGCGAACACTCCAGACTGTAAACGCCGGCATCGGTACTCTTAAGGCGCGCGGCCCTGGCCAAGTTGACTACAACGCTCTCAACGGCCCTGTCAAACTGACCATACACAGCCCAGGAAGAGGCCCATGATCCAAGCAGTTCCTCTGCAAGCGCAGCAAAACGCAATGCAACACCGTAGACCTCAAGCTGTTCATGCGGAAAGTAATGCTCCATTCTCTCGACCCTAATCTTTCGCCCTAATCTTTCGCCCTAATCATTCGTTCTCGGCAAGCACTTGCCCCTTTTGCAACTTTTCAGAAATTTTTTAACAGAAGCTTGTTACTTCTCGGCGCCGTTCACAGACTCACCAACCGCCGACCTAATCGGATTCCGCTCGCACTCGCCGCCGCCCTCCTCCGGCATCCGCCACGTCAGGCGAAGCATGCGGCGCCCCTCCTCGCGGACGACATCGAGCGCCGGCTCAATGACGGTCCGGTCAGGCACCGTCCCCGTCAGCATCCGGTTCAAGACGGAGAGGGCCGTGCCGACGCCCGCGTCGACGTCCAGTCCGCACTGGTTGAACCGCCGGCGCAACTCGGGACGCGTCAGCAGCGCATCGCCGTAGATCGCCACGGGGCACTCCGCCGTGTCCATGCCCCACTCCGCGTAGAGCCGTTCGACCACATTCGCAATCCGCTCGGAGCCGGCCGGGGTGCCGTGAATCAGCAGCGCGAAGGGATGCCGGCCCCCGCCGCTCTCCAGAATCGCCCGGAGCCGGCGCTCGATGTCGAACTCGGTCTGATCCGGCGACAGCACATGCAGCCGTTCGAGGCGGCCCGCCTCGCGCACCGCCTGCGAATAACCCCGGATCAGATCGTCGATGTAGTGGTAGCCGACCTGATGAAAGAGAAAGTGCGCGTCGCCCTCCCGCTCCGCGAGCAGCGCCCGGCACATCAGCCGCATCGCTTCCGCCTGGTTGAAGTAGACCTGCGGGACCGGTGTCTTGAGCGCATGACTGCCCAGCACGACGACCGGCACCCGGTGATGCTGGAGAAACTGGATGTGAATGTCCTCGACGCGGTGTTCGATGATGCCGCCCAGCACGCCCGGCTGCGCCAGCGACGGCGGCAGCACCCCCTGGATCACATCCCGGTTCCACAGACTGGTCACCAGCAGATGCCGCCCCTGGTCCCGTAACAGCCGGTCCAGCGCGTGGATCGTCTCCGCCACGTAGCCGTCGATGGGCGCCGTCTCCGCCAGGATCAGGGCGATCTGGCCCACCGCCGCAACGGACGACGCGACCGGCGCGGCCGGCGGCGCCGGCTCCGTCGCAAAGGTCCCCACGCCATGACGCCCCTTAAGCAGCCCCTCGTCCTCGAGCAGCTCGATCGCCTGCCGGACGGTCAGGAGACTGACCCCGTACTCCGCCGCCAGCCGCTCCTGGCTGGGCAGCCGTTCGCCGGGCGCATAGGAGCCCGCAAGCAGACGCTCGCGGAGCAGCCCGCTCACCCGCCGGTACTTCGGATTCCATTTGCCAGTCACTGTCGCCATGTTACCGCACCAATTCCGTGGAAGACCCGCCTCTACTTGTTTTGGATCCATCGGGGAAAGACCGGAGCGCTGTTTTTGCACTTTTTCTGAAGAGACTTGGGAACGCCGAACCGCAGGTAGGCGCCCCATCCGTTTCCCTCCGCCGTATCCAGTGCAACACCAATCCTGTGCTTGCCCCGGCTTAAGTGAACGGGGACGCAGTTTCGATCCGGGACGGCGGGATTCATGCGTTCCCCATCGAACAGCACTTCGCGGTTGTCGACGAACAATTTGATGCCGCCATCGTAGCCGATCAGGAGATCGAGCGCCATCGGCCTGCTGACGCTGCAAGTCGCGGTCATCAGGATGACGCCATCTTTTCCGCCGGTTAGGTCATGGATGTTGGCCAGTCCATGGAATTGGGAATCGGTCGCCATGGCTTTCCAGCCCAAGCCGGACTGCTTGAAGGTTTTGGCGTTGACGTCCGCCAGTTCCAGCTTGGTTTTGGGAAACAGCTTGCTGATTTGCCACGAGGAGGCAAATCCCGATTTCCAGGGGCTGGTGGTCCGTTCGGCCTCGGCAGTCCGCTTTTTGGCGATGCGGGCGATCAGGGGGTTCAGCTTTTTGATTTCACGGGCCAGGAGTCTGGCGTAATCGGGGCGGCCGGTGATTTCGGGGTCGGACTGTTGATACATGTCCCGCAAGACCCGCCCCCCGACGCTGTCGGGATAGCGGTCGATGATCTGCTTGGCGACCGCCTGACTCTCCTGCAGCAAGACCAGTTGCTGCCGATGCGCCTCGGCGGCCGCGAGGATCTGGGTCGGGTCCGACAGGTCCTCGGCCAGAAGGCGGGCGTCGCGATAGGCGCGGTAGGTGAAGGCGGCGCCCATCAAATCCCGGATGGTCCGCGAGAACTGAGTGGTCAGCGCCAGATCCTGTTTCTTGGGGAACAGTCCTTCGCGATGATCGAAGCGGGGTTGCGCGAAGTGATCGTTGCGCCAGGCGTCGCGCTGCTTGCGATCGCGGAAATCGGGGATGTCGTAGGGTTTGCCGTTTTCCGTCGAGGAGCGAAAGGCGAGAAGGCCCGGAATGGTGCAATCCGAGGCTTTATAGATGTCGAATGGCCCCGGTTCGCCGAACAGGATGTTGCGGGCGAAATAGCAGAGGACCCAGAAATCGCCCCCGCCATGCCCGGTTCTGGCGGCGATGTCGCCGAGATCATCCCAGCGGGGACTCACGTCCACCATCCGGCCGTGCCCGGCGGCGCCGACGCGGACGCGGAGTTTGCCATCGATGATTTCCGCCGCCGCATTTGTCCCCCAGATGCGCTGCTGGTGGGTGTCGTTGGTGGTGGCGCCCATGAGGTTGCGGACGACCGAACCGTTGGACATGTTGATGAGGGAGGGGGCGATGCCCCCCATTCCCCTGAGCGCGTCCATCGGATAGGCGGACAGCGTGACGGTCGCAGGCAGGGCGGCGACACGGGTGGGGCGCAGGCCGGTAATGTGCATCATCGGTCCGAGCGAGTGGGTGTTGTAGTAATGATAATTCAACCAGCTCCGCCAGGAATGCGTCTGGTTGCCGGGATTGATCGGGGTTCCGTCGATGTAGACATAGGCCAGCACGCGGCATTCATGGACATACTCGTATTCGCCGTACATCAGGTCGCCGAAGAAGCCCTCCTTCCACTTCCGGGCCAGCCACATATTGGCGGCGGAAAAGGGATAGTTTTCGGCGAGATTGTAGACCAAGCCGCTTTTCTCGACGGCCTCGACGAGGCGGACCCCTTCGGCCATGGTGTGGAACGAGGTGACCTCGGAGAGGACGTGCTTGCCGGCCTGGAGGCATTTGATGGCGTCGTCGGCATGGGCGGGACAATAGGTGGCCAGCAGGACGGCGTCCATATCCATGGCGAGGAATTTTTCGGCATCCTCCGTGACGGTGGCATCGGGATTCAGGCGCGCAAAATTTTCGCGCATCGGCAGGTTGTAATCGCACCCGGCGACGATATCGAAGTTCAGCGCGCGGCAGCTTTGGTAGAACGACATCCCGCGGCCCAAACCCCAGATCCCCAGTTTGATGCGTTTGTCGGTCTTGAAGATGCTTTTCATAAGAACGTCTGCCCAACCATTCGCCCAATGACTTTTAAAAGACAGAGCGATGTTACCGCATCTCTTATATATGACGCAAGCAGAAATATTTCGCGTGCATTTCCGAAAGACCTTGCCGCGCAAGTGTGCTAGACTAAAACCGTTTTTGCATGCAAAAGAAGTCATCCATGCCTTTTTCGGAAGCCCGACACACCTGGCTTGACCTGTTCATGCCGCCAGGGCGGAGCAGCCTGAACAGCACCTATCTCTGGTCCTTCGCCTCCGGCCTGCTCTACGCGGGCGGAACCTTTGCAATGCTGATGGTCATCACGCATGCCATCGGCGCCTATTGGGGAGGCGTCTTCAGCATCGCCCTGGCACTCGCCCAGCAGTTCCTCACGATCGGCTTCTTCTCCGTCCGCAACTACCAGGTTTCCGATACCGATGAAGTCTTTGCCTTCGGCGACTACGTCGCCTCGCGCATCGTCACCTGTTCGCTCATGTTCGCGGCCGGGCTCGGGTGGATGGCCTGCAGCGGCTATTCGCGGGACAAGACACTCGCCTTTTTCCTGCTGCTGATTCTGAAGACGGCCGAAGCCTTCTCGAATGTGCTGGAGGGACGCTATCAGCAGAAGGAGCGGTTGGATGCCGCCTGTCGCAGCGTCTTCATCAAAACCCTGCTGCCCCTGGCGCTCTTCGTCCTGACGCTCATGCTCTGGAAGCGGCTGTTTCTGTCCCTGACGTCGATGGCTGGTTTCTATATTCTGCTGACGTGGGTCATCGACGGCAGGCTCATCGGCGCCTTCGGCGGCCTGCGCTGCAATTTCGATGCAAAACGGCTGCGCGCGCTCCTGAAGTCATGTCTGCCGCTTTTTCTCAACACGTTTCTTCTGATGTTTATCAACAACGCGGCCAAATATGCGATCAACGCCCATCAAAGCGAAACGGCCCTCACCCAATACAGCGCGATGTTCATGGCCTCGTTCGTGATCGCCCTGCTGTCCAGCTTCATCCTCGGTCCCTGGATGACGGCGCTGGCGAAGACCTACAAATCGGGCGACCGCGGCGGATTTGCGCGCCTGATCGGGCTCCAGTTGCTCTGGGTGGCGCTGATTACCGCAGGCGGCCTCTCCGGCACCTATTTTCTGGGCACCGCGCTCCTCTCGCGCATTTTCGGGCTCGATCTGCACGGCTTCCGCCTGGAGCTTTGTCTCTTGATGGGAGGCGGATCGCTCATGGCGGTCTATCAGATCTTCCAGTTCGTGCTGGTCATCATGCGGCATCTGACCGCCTGCGTCGTCGGCATCGCCCTGACGGCGGCCCTCACGCTCCTGATCACGCCGCCGCTGGTCGCACGGCATGGGCTTGTCGGCGCCTCCTGGAGCTACTTCATCGCCATGTCCGTCATGGCCGCCGTCGCCCTGCTCACGACCGTGTTCTATTTCTACCGCGTCTCCGCCAGGCATCTACCTATCACCCCATGAATACGCTTTTTCACACCGGTTCCAACGGGCGGGTGCCCGTGCCACCTCAAAAACGAGTTCTTATCAATCCCTCCACCTACTTGCTGGATGGCCACGTATTGCAGAAGATGCGCCAGCGGGTGCAGGCTGGAGATCCGGCGCTGGCGGATAATGTCGCGGAGCTGCGCCGCCGTGCCGACCGGTTCATGCAGGGCGAGCTGTGGTCGGTGACCAGCAAGCCGTTCGCCGGTCCCAGCGGGGACAAGCAGGACTATGTCAGCCTGGCCAGCTATTTCTGGCCCGACCCCGATGCGCCCGACGGTCTGCCCTACATTTTGCGCGACGGCGTCTTGAATCCCGAAACGCTCGAATACGACCGCACCCGCTTGGAGGCGATGAGCCGAGGCGTTCACGTCATGGCGCTGGCGCATTATCTGACCGGCGAGGCGTCCTACGGCGAGCGAGCCGTCGCGCAGCTGCGCGTCTGGTTTCTTGATAAAAACACGCGCATGAACCCGCACCTGACGAACGCGCAAATGGTGAAGGGAAGGAACGAGGGCAACTCCTTTGGCCTGATCGAGACCGAGGAACTGACGAAGGTCGTCGACGCCGTGATGCTGCTGCGCGCAAGCGGCATATGGGCCGACGACGACGACGAAAAGCTGCGCCGATGGTTTGTCGAGTATCTGACATGGCTTCGGACCAGCGACCTGGGCAAGCAGGAAGACGCCGCGCCCAACAACCACGGCATGCTCTATGACGTGCAGACGGTGGTCTTCGCCCTGTATACCGGCCAGAACGATCTGGCCCGCGAAATCGTGGAGAACGTCAAGGTGCGACGGATTGCCACGCAGATCGAACCCGACGGCTCGCAACCGTACGAGCTGCGACGCACCCAATCGTGGAGCTACACGCTGCTGAACCTTACCGGCATGTTTCATCTGGCGCGACTGAGCGAGCACGTTGAGGTGGATCTCTGGAACTACAAGAGCGACGACGGGCGCGGCATCCGCCAGGTTCTCGATTGGGTGGTTCCCTACATCGATGGCAAGCCCTGGGAGCACGAACAGATTTCGCGCTTCGCCCATGAGCCGCTGGTCTACCTGCTGCGCGAGGCCGCGGCCGCCTATCAGGAGCCAGCGTATGAACACGCCATCGCGCGGTTGTCGCAAGTGGACCTGGAAATCCTGTGGATCGATCTCCTCTACCCGCCGCGAATGCCGGAACAGAGAACGATGCCATGCTTGCAACCTTGATTTCCCTCAAGAGCCCGTAAGGATTTTCCGTTCGCGGTCGACCGTCGCGCAGGCGAGTTCATGGATGTTCGCGAGGCCGCATTGCGCCGCCATCTCGGCGAGCAGGACCGCCGCCGGGACGATGTGCTGCTGCCAGCCCGAGAGCCCCAGGGCGGTCAGCCGACCATACGCCCCGAGCGCCTGGGTCAGACGCTGCACCGCACCGAAGGCGAACAGGCGAACGGCTTCGCTTCCGGCCTCCCCGCCGACCTGTTCGGCATACAGCCCCAGGAGCCGTTCGCGCAAGGCCGCAGGCAGCGAAACATAGGGGTCGCACAGCAGCGAGGCGAGATCGTAGGACGCCGCCCCCGGGCGCATGCCCTGAAAATCGATCAGCGCCGGACGGCCGTGGCGGAGCATGACATTGGTCGACTGGAGGTCGCGGTGCACGATGACGGCCGCCTGGACGCCCAGAAGCGCATCGGCCACCCGGTCATAATCCTGCATCAACGGGTCGGGAAGCGCCGCCGTGACACCGTGTCGGTTGCGGACAATCTGATTCAGGAAGAGATCCCGCTCCCACGCGTAGAGCCGGCGATCGAAAGCGGGCTCCATCGCAAGCTGACGAAGCCCGGCCAGGCGCGTGGCCGCCGTATGGAGGCGGACGATCTCCGGCAGCGTCTTCCGGTAGAGCACTTCCGCCTGCTCGGGATGCGCCCGCAACGCGTCGCGCAGGCTGAGGTCGCCGACATCCTCCAGCAGCAACACATGCGACGCGCGCAACTCCAGCAGCACATCGGGTACCGCGACCCCCGCTTCCCGCAGCAGCCGGGCATGCCCCGCATACCGCAGGTTCTCCTCGCGCTGGCTGCCGCAACGGATATAGATGGCCGACTCCCGGTTGCATCGGACCCGCAAAAAGGAGCGGTCGGAGCCCCGTGCCGCCAAAGGTTCAACCTGGGCCTGCCCCAGCGGCCACTGCTTGGCGACCAGCGTCGGCGCCAGGGCGGGATCGGGCCAGAGAGCCGCGGGAAACCACACGCGGTCATTCCGCGACACGGAGAAATTCGCGTCGATGGGACTCCGCGGCGCGTCCGCGCCTCCGCCACGAAACCGGTGACGCAGGCGCAGATAGTCCGCAACGCTCCCCGCGTCCTCCCAGTCCGACCGCTTTTTGGATGCCACGCCGATCACCCGCTCACCCGCCCGGGCGGCCGCCTCGTACACCTCGACGAGCGTCACCGCCCGCCCGGAGTCCTTGGACAGGTAGTCATAGATCCGCGGCGCGATGATCTGCACCCCGCTGAACGTCGATGTGCCCGGGGCGCCGCGCTGGCGGCTGCGGTAGGTCGTGATGGTACCGGCCGCATCGGTCTCGACCGTGCGCGGCCCTTTGTCCGGGAGCAGCCAGACCGCCGCCAGCGGCTGGGTCGTCCGCCACGCGCGGAGCAGGGCAGCCGGCGACATCCGCCAGACAATATCGGCGTTCACCATCCAGAACGGGGTGTCGCCGATGAAGTCGCGCAGCGGCAGGAGGGCGCCGGCCGTTCCCAGGATTTGCGGTTCGCGGGAGATGTGAATCTTCGCCGCCCCCCGGCGCGACGCCAGATAGTCCTGCAACTGCGGCGCCAGCCAATGCACGTTGACCGCGATCTCCGTCACGCCCCACGCCTCGAGCTGCATCAGGCTGTGCTCGATGAGGGGCCGGCCACCCAGCGGCATGAGGGGCTTGGGCTGAAAGAGGGTGAAGGGACGCAAGCGGAGGCCGAGTCCGGCGGCGAGAACCACGGCTTTTCTGGGGGTGGATGAGGAAACGGGCATGTTGTTGGGAACTCCGTGAGACATACGGGCCGCATCGACTCTGGTCGGATCAGCGGCTCCGGGAGGCATGCGGGGGAGTGTGTCATCTCAGGTTCTTTTGTTCAAGTCCGATTTAGTGCATCCGGTCTTGACGTCTCCCACAGCGTTAATGTAATCTTTCAGAAAGTTGCAACAGCGCATAGCGAACGTGTTTGAATTCAGCTCGACAGGGGGCGACTTCAAATGACGGCGGCCGATGTACGGGCATGCGGCAGCGACTGCGGGCGAAGCACGCAACCCGCAACCCGTCCTCTCCCCGCGTGAGCGGGAGCGGGCATTCCCAAAGGGAAAAGGCGGGGGACCCCAATGAAAAAACATGATCACCGCTCCAATTCAGCCGCGGATATTCGGCAAAAGGCTGAAGCACTTGCCAGCTTACGGACTACCCGGAATGCGGAAGATCGTGCAACCCTCTCGCCCGACGAAATCAAGAGCACGCTCCACGAACTGCGGGTGCACCAGATCGAGCTGGATATGCAGAACGAGGAGCTTCGTAGAGCCCGGACGGAAATTGAATCCGGGCGGGTGCGCTATTTCGACCTTTATGACCGGGCCCCGGTGAGCTACTGCACGCTGTCGGAGCAAGGACTGATCCTGGAGGCCAACCTGATGACCGCCAACCTGCTGGGCACGGCCCGCAGCGCATTGATCAAGCAGTCGATCACCCGCTTCATCGTCAAAGACGACCAGGATAGCTTCTACCTGCACCGCAAGAAGCTGGTCGAGTCCCATTCGACGGTCTCAGGGCAGGCGAGTAAACCCCATGAATGCGAACTGCGGCTGGTCAAACCGGACGGCGCGGTTTTCTGGGCGCATCTGACGACAACGGTCGCGCAAGCGGAAGACGGCGCGCCGGTCTGCCGAGTCGTGCTCATCGACATCACCGAGCGCAAGCGAGCCGAGGACGCGCTGCAGGCGAGCGAAATGCGCTTCAAGGAGCTTCTGCTGAATGTGCCGACCGTAGCGGTGCAAGGTTACGCCCTGGACGGCACGGTGCGCTATTGGAACCGCGCTTCGGAAACCTTTTACGGCTACGCTGCGGCGGAAGCGCTTGGTCAAAAACTGCTGGACCTGATCATCCCGCCCGCCATGCGCAACGGCGTGAGTGCGGCGATGCGCCGGATGGTCGAGACCCGCGAGGTGATCCCGGCCTCCGAAATAGAACTGATGCGCAAGGACGGATCGCTGATTCCGGTCTATTCGGCCCACGCCCTTGTGCAACTGCCAGGACAGGAACCCGAACTGTTCTGCATCGACATCGACCTCACCGAACTCAAACAGACCGAGGCCGATCAGAAAAAACTGCAAGCCCAGTATCTCCAGGCCCAGAAGATGGAGTCCGTCGGCCGGCTGGCCGGCGGCGTGGCGCACGATTTCAACAACCTGCTCATGGGCATCATGGGCTACACGGATTTGTGTCGCGAGAAGGTCGGCCCGGACCATCCCATTGTCGAATGTCTTGACGAAATCACGAATGAGGCCCAACGGTCCGCCAACCTGACGCGCCAGTTGCTCGCGTTTGCACGCAAACAGACCATCGAGCCGCGGCTTCTGGATCTGAACGATGCGGTCGCCGGCATGCTCAAGCTGCTGCGCAAGTTGATTGGCGAAGATATCGCACTGGCCTGGATGCCGGGCAGGGACGTATGGCCGATCAAGGCCGATCCCGGCCAGATCGATCAGATTCTGGCCAACCTCTCCGTGAACGCACGCGACGCCATTGCCGGTGTGGGGCACCTCACCATCGAGACCACCAACGCGGTCATTGACCAGGCGTGCTGCACGGAAAACGTGGAGGCCGTCCCCGGAGAGTACGCCGTGCTGACGGTGAGCGACGACGGTTGCGGCATGGATACGGAGACACTGACTCACATCTTCGAGCCCTTTTTTACAACCAAAGCGGTCGGCCAGGGCACCGGATTGGGATTGGCTACGGTCTATGGCATCGCCAGGCAGAACTGGGGGTTCGTCAACGTCCAGAGTGAACCGGGGAAGGGAACGACGTTCCGAATCTACCTCCCACGCTGTCCAATAGAAGTGGAGGCGGGAGCCGTCCCGCAGATTCCCGCGACCGCTCCGGGCGGCACTGAAACCATCCTGCTGGTGGATGACGAGAACAGCATCTGCGTGACCACGGCACTGTTTTTGCAGGCGCTAGGGTACACGGTTTTGA
>CAZQKI010000028.1:12447-32800 GCA_964592855.1 uncultured Lentisphaerales bacterium | reverse complement strand
CCATTGACGGGAGCGAGGGCAAGCCTTTCTTTATCGGCAATCCTCCCGCCTGGAAAGAGATCCGGACCGCGGACAACCACTACGGTTGCACGCTGAACCGCATGCCGCACTGGTCGGCATTGCTCCAGGCCTATCTGCTGACGGGCGACCTCCGGTATGCCCGGAAGGCGGCGGACGAGGCGGAGAACTGGATCGACACATGCCCGCGTCCGCCGCTTCCCCAAAACCACGAAGAGCGCTTCGGGTTTTACGGCATGGCCGCAGAACGGGTTTCCTGGCATTGCCTCAACAGCGGCATCCGCCTCTTTGAAAGCTGGCGGCGCATGCTGGAGGCATTGTCCGGCACGGAGGCGCTTCCGCCTGCGCTGCTCGGTAAAATTGCGCGCTCCATGCGCGAGCAGGCCGAGGCGATCCGCGCGGTCAGCCCCTATCTCTTCCCTGAGGCAAAACACAATCACTACCTGATGGAGATGCTCGGCGTGCTCTCCTATGCGCGGCTCTTTCCGGAAATGCCCGAGGCCGCCGACTGGGCCCGGCACGCGGCCGGCGAACTGAGCCGATGCGCTCTGGCGCAACTCGAGCCGGCCGGCGCGCAATCGGAAGGCTGTCCCAGCTACCACAACGGTTGTATGTACTGGTTTTGCCTGGCGCGGCAGTTCGCCGCCGATTGCGGGCACCCCCTCGATGAAGAGGCGGACCGGCGCATTCGCAACGGCATCCGTCATGCGGTGTACGCCACCCGTCCGTTCGGGGAGGATGTCCCCTGGGGCGACAGCCATCCCGCGCAGGGCTTTGTCGCCAGCGCGCTCTGGGCGGGCATCTCTTTCGACGATTGGGAACCTCTGGCCCAGACGTTGCGCTTCACAGCCAGAGAGAAAGTCCGCCAGGCCTGCCTCGATTCGATCTGGGATATTGGCGACATGGAGCGCTTGCTGGCACGGATCGCCAGCCCCTCATTCCCCGCGTCGTTCGGCGCATGGCCCCGGATCGAATGGCAAAAAGAGGTGAAACAGGTTTCTCTGCGCACAGGATGGACGCCCAATGCTCTCGGCGTCTTCTTTGCCTGTCACACTCCGGTCCATTACGGCAACCACGGGCATGCGGATCCCAACGGCTTCGAGTTCTCGGCGCAAGGCCGCGTTCTGCTGGCCGATCCGGGTTGCTGTGCCTACTACGAGAGCGAGACCCGGCGGCGCGTCAAGTCGGCGGCGTGCCACAACACGCTGACCGTCAATTTCCGCGAGCCGTTCGAGTATTGCAGTTCTTTTGCCTATTCCCCGCAGAAGGAGGGCGGAATTGATTGGGTGAAGGACGAACCGCTTCTCCTCGCCGCCCAAGGCACCCACCGAAGCTACGAACCCGCCGTTCACCGCCGCGCCGTCGCCCTGGTGGACGACCGCTTCCTGCTGGTGCTGGATGAGCTCACCGACCTGTACTGGCTGAGCAGTGTCCAGCTCAACTATCAGCTCCCGTTTGAGCAGGTCGTACGGCGACAGGATGGCGGCGGAGTCGCGTCGCAAGGCGGGGCGTGGAATGTCTTTCTGGTGACCAGTGTGAACATGAGTTGCCGGGTGCCGCCGCAACGCTTCGGTCCTGATCCGGCCGCCGGGTTCAATCACGGATTCACCACCGTGCGATTCGACGACTGGGGTGCAAGCCACCAAACGCACCGCGGATATGCGACGCTCATTGTGCCATGGAAACAGAGCCAGCCCGTGCCCTTGCTCAACGACCTTCGAATGGACGGGTCCGATTCGGGCTGGAGATGCTCGTTTCAATTGAACGCCAGGAACTATGCCTTTGAGTGGAGCGCCTCCGCGTTGCGCCGACTCCCTCATGCGGAACGACCTGAGGAGACTCGCCTGTGAAGAGGGGCAGCGTCAGTCGCACAGCCTGCGATCTTCCCGGCGTGGCTGGCGGTCTTCGGCCCGATCTCTGGCTCTGTGAACGGCCCTGCGCACCGGTGCGGGGGGTGCGGCTCTTTCTGCCGGCCGAGGACCGGGTCCAGGAGTTTTACGCGTTGATCGACCTGCTGCTGGCATACCGCTTCAACCTGGTCATGCTGGAGGTGGGCGGTGCTATGGAATACCGGCGGCACCCGGAAATCAACCGGGGGTGGATTGACTACTGCCGCGAGGTGCGATCGGCCTCGGGCACGGCTCACCGGATACAGAACGCTTGCGAGTGGCTGAAGAACTCGATTCATGCGGACAATGGCGGCGGCGGCGTGCTCTCGCAGGCCTGCGTCCGCGATCTCGTGGCCTATTGCCGCGCCCGGAACATGCAGATTGTTCCCGAAGTGCCCTCGTTGAGCCACAGCGATTACCTGCTCACCGCCCATCCGGAACTGGCCGAACGCTGTGATGACCCGTATCCGGACACTTACTGCCCCTCCGATCCACGAAGTTACGACCTTCTCTTTGACGTGCTCGATGAAGTGATCGAGGTCTTCCGGCCCGAAGCCGTGAACATCGGCCACGACGAGTACTACTCTGCCGGCGTGTGCGAGCGCTGCCAGGGACGCAGCGCCGCGGACCTCTACGCCGGGGATATCCTGCGTATCCACGGATTCCTTGCCCAACACGGCGTCCAAACATGGATGTGGGGCGATAAACTGCTGAACGCCTTTCAAAAGGACGGCACGCCTGTCGGCGGCGCCAAGCGGTACTGCATCGGCCCAACCTTCCCAGCCATTGACTTGATCCCTCCCGATATCACGATCCTGCACTGGTATTGGAGACTGGACCGCGCGCATGAAGAAGAGTTCATCAAGCGCGGCATGCCTCTGATCTTCGGCAACTTCAAGCCCGCTCAATTCCCGGACTGGACCGCGCGCATCAAGGCCCCCGGCGTCTCCGGCGTCCTGATCTCCAATTGGGGCGCCACCGACTGGAATACCCTTCAACGCAACGGGGTTCTCTTCGACATTGCGCTCGCCTCGCGCCTGCTCTGGGATCCGCAGGCTGTTCAGACTCCACTCCACCTGCTTTGGGACGATGTGTTCCGTGATCTCTATCGCCGCAGGCTTGAAGCGCTCCCCGGCGCCACGCCCGGCCGTCCGGCGCGCGTTCTGGAACTGTGCCACACGACACGTCTCGACCGGCCTATGAAGCATTTTCACGACGGCGAATTCTTTCTCCCCGAAGCCGACCATCTCGGCGACTACCTCATCCGCTATGCCAATGGCGCCACCGTGCGTGTGCCCATCTGGTACGGCCACCACCTTACCTTCGACCGAACCCACTGGGACGCCCCACCCGCCCGGACGGCCGACACATACGATCACGATGCCCGACTCCCGGGAACGGCATGGAGCACCTGGCCTCTTCGGGACGAAGAGGGGCGCACATGGTTCAGGTTCTGCATTGAGGATGCTCATCCAACCGTTCCAGTGGCGGAGGTCGCATTCAAGCCGCGGCCGGGGCTTGATGCGCCGGTTGAGTTGAGGGACGTCCGGCGCGTTGATGACGAGGGGAGAGATGATTGTGGACAACCTGACGCCGGAACCCGGTGTGCCGAGCCGCATCACCAGGACACCCTTGACGCGTGGAAGACGCCTGTGACCTGCCTGGCCGCTATTATGAAAGAGGTGGATATGCGAAAGTTATGGTGTGGCATTTGGATGACGATTGGCGCCCTTCTCGCCACCCCTGCGACCGGGCGTGAACTTGCGCTGATCAACGAGGGGAAACCTTGTCCCATCTACGTCCAGACGGAGACGGCGCCGTTTGGGGGGGCTCTGGCTGGATACCTGAAGCAGATGAGCGGCAAGGAATTCTCGGTTGCCTCACTGGGTGCCGGGCACGCCCCGGATGGACCGGCGATTCTTGTCCTGACCACCGACAACCAAGCGGCAAAACACGACCGCGATAGTTTCGTCATCCGAACCGACGGAGACCAGCTCCGCATCGTCGGCGACACGCCGATGGCCGCGGGATTCGCCGTTTTCGCGTTCCTCGAAGAGGTGCTGGGCTGCCGCTGGTGGTCTTGGGACGAGGAGGACGTTCCTAAGAACGAGTCCTTGAAAATAGGGCAATTAGACATCGTAAATAAAGCCCCGTTCAAGCAGGCTGAACTTTACAACAGGGAGGCGCAGGACTGGGTCAACCATTTCTGCTACAAGTCCCGGGCCGTCCACACTGAACAATTCACGGGCAGCCACACGCTCTACCCCCTGCTTAAGGACTATGCAGCAAGTCACCCGGACATATACCCCATGGACCAGGACGGAAAGCGGGCAGGAAACAATCTGCACTTCTGTTATCTGGCGCCGGGGATCCTCAATGCCCTGTCCGATGCTTTGGAACAGGAAATTGTCAAACGCAAAGGGAATGTCAAGGATTGGATCTATTTTGCCGGCATGGGCGACTGGTACGGCGGCATGTGTCAGTGCGAAACCTGCAAGAACGTCTACGCGGAGGAGACTTGGACCGACTCTGACGGAACGAAATGGCCCGGCTATTCCGCCACTCTACTGCGCCTGATGAATGCAGTTGGCGAGAAACTAAAGGCTAAATATCCCGGAGTCAAGGTGGGGACATTCGCCTACATGAGTGTTGACGCGCCTCCCGCAAAAACGCTTCCCCGGGACAACGTTGTCATCTGGCTACCCAAACTGCGCTACTGCGCCATCCACCCCGTTGATCAATGCGCCATTAACCGCGCTTTCCGGCTCAAGATGGAACGATGGGCGAAGCTTGCCCCTGGCAGGTTGTATATTTGGGACTACGCAGTCAACTACAGCGAAAATTTTCTGTATCCGTTCCCGGTCGTACGCTCCATGGCGGCGAACATCAAGGCCTACTCCAGAACTGGTTGCGCCGGGGTCATGCTTCAAGGGAATTATGTTTCCAAGGGCGGCGATCTTGCCATCCTGAAGAACTATGTATGGCGCAAACTGATGTGGAATCCGGAACTGAGCACAGATGCGCTGATCCAAGCGTTCTGCGAAGGCTATTACGGGCCGGCATCTGCGGCGATGCAGCGTTACGTATTTTTGCTGGAGGACGCCGCCGGCAATTGCGACAAGCATGTCTCCGAGTTCACCGACGAGAAGACCCTGAAGGAATGCTTGCTCAGTCCGGAATTGCTGGGCCAGTTGAGGAACGTCATGGGCGAGGCGCTGCAAGCCACCGATGGAAAAGAACTGTACAGGAAACGTGTCAAGGAGGCGGAGGTCAGTCTGGAAGCCTTGGATCTGATTACCCGCAGCGGACCTCCGCGGATCCTTTCCGAAAAGGACGGATATTTGGCGGTCAACGGCCAGATAACATGGGACAGGGCTGAATCCCTGGTCAAGAATGGCCGCAACGCAAGTTTCAAGGAATGGGGAATTGCCCCCTATTACAATTTGATGTTCCTGCATTCGCAAGGCGGCCCCCTTGTCAAACTCAAGAAGAACAATTTGGAAGTTGTCGTAGCCCCGGCACGGGGAAGTCGAATACACCAGATCCGTTTTCATGGCTTGGAACTGCTGCGATCCCAATACATCGGCATAGACCCGGAAAACAAATGGAACGACGCGCAATTGCCAACCGTGTCCAGAGGAACGTTTGAAAAGCTGAGGTACCCGATGCACGTTTCCAAGGTGACAGAACAGCATGAGGACAAGCTTTCGATGGAAGCCGAATGCAATTTGGGAGCATGGCATTTCCCCGATATCAGCAGTGTAAAAACAGTCGAAATCAAGGACGACGATGTCGTGAGGATCACGGGAAAATCAACAGGGCTTAACAATAAACCCATGCCTTCGCCGGAACAGGCAAGGACCGTCACCGATTATACGATTTCGACCGGACAGGTTGTGGCGGTCGAATTTTCCGGTGATGCAGGCAACTGGACCAAAATAGATTTTGCGGAACTCATCGCAACGCCTGCCGGCAAGGAAGCGGTTATGGCGAAACAGCCCTTGCGCTATCTTGTTCCGGGGATCGTCAAGAGCCTGAGGATTTCCTTGCCAGGGAAGTCAACGGTCATCGTGGACGCCTATTTCGCCCCCCCAGTCGAAAAGTCTGAAATAGTCTGGGATTATGATCAGGGCATCCTGACGACCGCGATCACCACTGCTCCGGTCACAACCAACAGTTGGCTTGAACGGGAAATCAAATTTATTGACAGCAAGGGGGAAACGAAATGAGACACCTCCTGACTTCGATGGGCTTCACGATCTTCTGTGTCACGCAAGCGGCATGCGGTCAGGATGCCCCGGCGTGGCAGGCCAAGGACCTGAATCCGGTGACGTTCCAACCTGCCCCGCGGCACGAACCGGTGACGCTGGTCAAGGATGGCCAGCCTGCGGCTTCGATCGTGGCGTGCGAGCGGACCGACGCCGCCCAGATGTTGCAGCGGTTCATCCGGGCGGCCACAGGCGCCACGCTGCCGATTACGACCAGCGCAACCGCCGACGTGGCCATCGTGCTTGGCGATTGTCCCGCCGCCGCCGCCGCGGGACTGGAGAGCGCCAAACTCCCCCCGGAAGGCCTTGCGATCAAGACCGCACCCGGCCGGGTCTTTATCGTGGGCCGCAACGACGGGAAAGACGCCAATGGCCTCGAATGGGGTGTTTACGAATTCCTGGAACGATATGTGGGGGTCCGCTGGTACTTTCCGCCGGCGGTGGAGAATGGGCCGGATATCGGGCAGGACATCCCGAAGCGTAACAAGCTGGTGGTGCCGGCGGTCTGGCTGGAGGACGCGCCCGTATTCCGGATGCGCGAACTCTGGCCGGCGTGCGCCAATAGCTGGGCCGGCACGGGCGTCAGCATGGGGCCGCTGCAGCGGTTCAACCGGAGCGCGAACTCCTGGCCGGTGCAACTGGTCGTCCATTCGCCGAACTGGTCCAAGCGCCCCGAAATCGTCAAGGACCGCCCCGAAGTTTTCCAGATGAAGAAGGACGGCTCGCGCCAGCATGAGGTGCTCTGCTATGGCAACGCCAGGACGCTGGAAACTTATCTCGAGGGGATCCAGGCGTTCCTCGACAAGAAACCAAGCTATGTGCCGATCACGGCCAACCGGGCCATCACCGTTTCGCCGGCCGACGTCGAACTGGCCTGCTACTGCCCCGACTGCCGCAAGCTCTGGGACGACAACGGAGGAGCATCCGGCGGCGCCTCGAAGATCATGGCGACCTTTGTCGATAAACTGGCGATAGAGGTGAAGAAGCGCTGGCCGAACGAGGGATTTACCATCATCTTCCTCCCCTACCTGAACTACACGGCGGCGCCGGACGGCTTCAAGTTCCCGGACAACGTCGAGGTGCAGATCTGCGGCATGCCCGGCATGGCTTGTCTGAAGGAGCCCGCCATCCGCGACGGGGAGCAGGCGAACATCGACAAGTGGCAAGTGATCAGCGGACGCAAGGTGCAGACGTGGCTCTATGACTGCTGGCCTGCCAACAAGACCAAGGCCGCCTACCAATATCCACACGTGGTGCGCGACTTCTACAAGGCCAACCGTGATAAGGTGATCGGCAGTTTCGTCAACGGCGAGTACAACCATTGGCCGCGCCAGCACATCTCCTTGTATTGCTGGCAGAAGGTGCTTTGGAATCCCGACTACAACGTGGACGCGGCCATGGACGCCTTCTGCACGCGCATGTTCGGCCCGGCGTCCGCGACCATGCGGCAACTGCTCGCCTTACAGACCGATGGCTGGGAAAAGAGCAAATGGCCCGGCGGTCGCTTCTCGCCCAAGGGGATATACGAGGTCAGTTTCCCGCCGGCAACGGTCGAAACGATGAGGAAACTCATCGCTAAGGCCCAGGCGGAGGCCAAGGCCGACACCCTGGTGACGACCCGCCTGAACTACTATTACGAAGGCGGGCTGAAGGACTTCTTCACCGAGGCCGACGCTATGTCCGGCAAAGGACTGAAGCCGCTGCTGGTGCAGAAGGTCGGAGAGAACCCCGTCATCGACGGCCAACTCGACGACCCGGCCTGGGCGCGCGCGACGCCGGTCAGTTTTGTCCAGGCCACGGGCAAGGAACAGGGACAGCCCCCCAAGTATCCGACCTCCGTCCAGGCGTTGTGGACGTCCGAGGGCGTCACCTTCGGCTTCCGCATGAGCGAGCCGACTCCTGACCTGCTCGAAACCAAGAACGGCGGGCACGACAACGGCGAAATCTGGTGGGACGACTGCATCGAGCTGTTTCTGGACGTGACCGGCAAGCGCGAGGGGCAGTATTACCAGTTCATCATCAACCCCGACGGCAACTACTGGGACTCGAAGGGCGGCGACACGACTTGGGAATGCAAGGGGGTTCAGATGAAGACCTTCCGCGGCAAGGATTTCTGGAGCATGGAGGTTTTTGTTCCCTACGCGGCCTTCCCGGAAGGGCTCAAGCCGGGTTCCGTGTCGAGCGCCGCCTGGGCCGGGAACTTCACCCGCCATCGGGTTGCCGACCAGGGGCCGAACTCAACCAAGCCGAAGCAGGCGGGCAGCGTGGCCGAATACCAGCGCATGAACACGCTCGGTTCGGCGGTCAGCGCCAACCAGGCCGATTTTAGCCCGATCCGATTCATTGAATGAGGCGCGATCCTGATGGTTGCCATTTTGGGCCGTGGGGCCAGCCATTGACTTGTTTTCCGATGAGCGGCATCCCGATCGCCGTTGCCAACCACGTAAACAAGAGATGAAACATGAAGCATTTCCGCAAAGAACTCTGGTTCGATGTTCCCAGTTGGCGATCATGGGACGTGAGGTTGTGGCGGCCATCACGGCGGGCAAGCTGGATTTCGGACCGTGAGAGCAGATCTTCTACGGCGAGTTTGACGGCCGCCGCCGCAAGCGCGTGTTGGTGAAGATCATCGGGGAGTGACGGCACTTCGAGACTTTACGGGTTGGCAGCGGGGTGGCTTGCGGGGTTCTGCTGCTTGACCCAGAACAGCTGCGGACGCCGCCGTGAAAACTCCCCAATTCGCCGGTTTAGTCATGCCCCTGAAAAACCGCAGATTTACGAATCATGATCTCCGAATGTCGAAGGCAGGCCTCCGCAATGACTCGATTTCCTTCGAAATTCTGCGGTTGGGTATTCTGCGGTTCTGCGGTTTTGGCTTCAATTTAGATGCGTTTGCCCTGCTCGTAGGCCGGGGTGAAGGTTGCGGGCGCAGCCCGCATCAGTGGCGGTACACCTCCCGACGGTGACCGATGCGGATGACGATCACGACCAGTTCGCGGTCGCGGATCGCGTATACGATCCGCCAGTCGCCGACACGGACACGGTAGATGTCGTCCATCCCTGCCAGCTTCTCCACGCCGGATGGACGCGGGTTGTCCTCCAACGCCAGCAACTTGCGCATCAGGCGTCCGCGCAGCTCGCCGGGCAGGCCGTCCAGGTGTTTGCGCGTGCGCCCGTCCAGGCGGACGGTGTAGGTCATGCGCCGGCCTTTTTTTCACGCAAGTAGGCGTCGAGGCTCTTGAATGCCGACGGATCGCGTTCGTACGCCTTCAAAACGATCGCGGCTGCGCGGATGTCTTGAACGTCTTCCATGCGTTGCAGCAACGCAAGGTCTTCCGGCGACACGAGGGCGGCGACAGGCTTGCCGCGCCGTGCAAAAATAACGCGCTCACCGCCGTACGACACGCGGTTGATCGCATCGGCAAGACCATTTCGGGCCTCTGCAATGCTCAGTGTGGTCATACCCGATCCGCTCCGTTCATGTTCATATTGTACAACACCGCGCGTTTCGGGGCAAGGGGCTCGCTGCCTGCCCCAGCAATTCTCTTTTTGGCATCTTCCCGATGCGGACGACACGGAGGTCGTTCCTCCAGATGCAGACGGTCGGCGGCGCAAGCGCGTGCTGGTGAAGATCATCGGGGAGTGACGGAGCCGGCGTGATTTTGCTGACACGACCGGCATAGACACCGCTTGCGTGAAAAACGCCACCGGGCGACAATTGCGGTGGACGATTGAGAGCAACCCATCGAGATCCGCAAGGGCTCAGAGGTTCATCTTGGTGTACGAGGCGATATCCCGTGCAATCTCGGCCAACATCATGTTGTCGGTCGCCCCCATCGAGTAAGCCCCTCCAAACGCGTTTGCCGCACGGTAGAACTCCGGATCGCCGACGACCGCACCCGAAGCCGCATCGGTGTATGTCACCTTCATCAAAACGGCGGAGCTCCCCGCCATCCCTCCCACCATGAAACGGGCAAAACCGCCGATGAACTTGATCTCCTCAATCACAGGCGTGACGACCAGCGTGCCGGGAACGGCCGGCTTATCCGCATCCAGAAGGTTCGGCAAGACCAGCTTCATTTCCTTGACCAGATTTTCGTTGATCTTCTTGGCCGCTTTCTGATTGGCTCCGGCTTTCGCGAACGCCGGACTGATCGTAACCGCCTTCAACTGCACCGCCTGGAATGTGGAAAGCTTCTTGCTTGTCGGCTGCTGCGGGGATTTGGCTTGCCGCAGGTTGGTCGCACAACCCTGCACGAATAACGCCAGAACCAGCGTTGTTACAATAGACAAACACCGGGTGAACACGGTCTTCGACATGGGATCTCCTTGTTTCAATACTCGCAACTTAACAAATGGCACAGGCACCTGCACCGACGCCTGCAAGATTATCCCACCCTGAATCCTTCTGCAAGAACGATCTTACACGAACCGATTGCCGTTTTCCAGCTTGTCTATCGGCGCAACACCTGCCACAATTATCCGATTCACGTCCTGAGCGGCAGCGGCAGGGATTATTGGTGCCTTACAGGCCGACAAGGACGATAAGCAACAAGTTGTTTTCACCCTCTCCCTCTGGGAGAGGGACGGGGTGAGGGTTGCGGGCTCCGCCCGCATTAGGGAGAATTCACATGCGCACATGGATGATGCTGGGATTGGCTTCGGTTTGTCTGGCGGGCGTGGCCTGGGCCCAGACGCCTTCGACGGCGGTCGTCGATCTGGAGGAACTCGTGCGTCTGCACCCCAACACGGCCTCGGACAAGAAGCTGCTGGAGCAGACCCTCAAAGAATTCACAGGGCAGAAGGAGCAGCTGCAGGCCCGGGTCGAATCGACGCGCAAGGAGTTTGAAACCGCCGTCCGCGAGGTCCAGAATCCGGCCCTGAGCGAAAAGGCCAAGAAGAAGGCCGAAGAGGATGCCCTGGCGAAGCGCACCACCGCACTGGACGCCGAACGCGAATTCACCGAGACCGTCCGGTCGCTCCAGCGTCAACTGACCGAGCAGGAGATGCGGATGCTGAAGCGCACCACCGCCGAAATCGAAGAGGCCGTCGCCGCCTATGCCAAAACGAAGAACCTGCAACTGGTTCTGCAGCTTCCGGGCGAGAAGCTGGGAGCGATGTCGGGGGTCATCTACGCCGCACCTTCCCTGAACATCACCACCAATATCATGAAGCTCATGGGCTTCCGCCCGGCACCTGCAGAGGAAGCGCCGGCGAAAGACGAGAAACCCGCGAAGAAGTGAGATCGGCACATGACCTGGACGGTTGCGCAGATAGCTGCACAGCTCGACGGCGTCGTCGAGGGTGACCCCGGCGGCGTCGTTTCGCGACTGTCGGGCCTCGCCGAAGCGAACGCGGGCGACATCACCTTCCTGGCCAACAAGCGCTACGCACCGCAAGTCGCAACCACGGCGGCAACCGCCGTCGTCGTCGCGAAGGACTGGAACGGCCCGTCATCGGCCCAGGCCCTGATCCGCGTGGCCAATCCCGACCAGGCGTTTACGGAAGTCGCCCTCCTCTTCGCGCCGCCTCCGCCGCGGCGGTTGCCGGGCATCCACCCCTCCGCCATTATCGCCGAGGACGCCGTGCTGGGCGAGGCGGTTCATATCGGCCCCTACTGCGTGATCGAGGCGGGGGCGCGCATCGGCGACCGCACCGTCGTCGAGGCGCAGTGCTTCATTGGCGAAGCCGTCGAGCTCGGCTGCGACAGCCACCTCTATCCCCGTGTCGCCATCCGCGAGCGCGTCCGGATCGGCGACCGTTTCATCGCCCACTGCGGCGTGGTCCTGGGCAGCGACGGCTTCGGCTACAACGTCACCCCGCAGCCCGGCGCGCTGCCGCGTGTCGAGAAGATTCCCCAGACCGGCACCGTCGTCATCGGCAACGATGTCGAGATCGGCGCCAACGCGGCGATCGACCGCGCCCGCTTCGGCGAGACGCGCATCGGCAACCACGTCAAGATCGACAACCTCGTGCAGATCGGACACAACGTGCGGATCGGCGATTGCACCGGCATCATCGCGCAAGTGGGGATCGCCGGCAGCACGCAGGTCGGCGCCGGCGTCATGATCTGGGCGCAGGCGGGCATCTCCGGCCACCTCACGATCGGCAACGGCGCGCAGGTCGGCCCCCAGGCGGGCGTGGCGCGCGACGTGCCTGCGGGTCAATACGTGATTGGATCTCCCGCCGCATCGATGCGCGAATTTGCGGCGATCACCCTCGCTCCGCGCCAGCTCGAGAAGCTCCGGACGCGGCTGGCAGCCCTTGAGGCGAAGCTGGCAGCGCTCTCGGGAGAAAAGAACGCATGAGGATCCTGGTCACGGGCGGGTCCGGCTACATCGGCAGCGTCACAATCGCACGGCTGCTGAAGGCCGGCCACGAGGTGCACGTCTTCGACAACCTGGAACGCGGCCACCGTGAATCCCTGCCGCCCGGCGTCCCCCTCGCCGTGGGCGACCTCCGCGACGCCGCCGCCATCGCGACGACCCTGCGCACCGTCCGACCGGATGCCGTGATGCACTTCGCCGCCTATGCGCTGGTTGGCGAATCGATGCGCCTCCCGGAAATCTATTTTTCCAACAACGTCACGGGCGGACTCAACCTCCTCGAAGCCATGCGCGCCGCCGCAGTGAAGCAGATCGTCTTTTCGTCGAGTTGCGCAACCTACGGCGAACCCGGCACCGACGACATCGTCGAGACCACCCCCCAGTCCCCCACCAATCCCTACGGCGAATCGAAGCTTGCCTTCGAGAAGATGCTCCGCTGGTATGGCCAGATCCACGGCTTCCGCACCGTTGCGCTCCGCTATTTCAACGCCTGCGGCGCAACGGAGACACTGGGCGAGGACCATGCCGACGAGACCCACCTGATTCCGCTGGTGCTGCGGGTGGCGCTGGGCCAGAGCCCCAGCGTGAAGATCTTCGGCGACGACTACGACACCGAAGACGGTTCGTGCATCCGCGACTACGTCCATGTCGTCGATCTGGCGGAGGCCCACCTCCAGGCCCTCGAACGGGGCGCAACCGGCGCCATGAACCTGGGCACGGGGCGCGGCTTCTCGGTCAAGGAGGTGGTTGAATCCTGCCGCCGCGTGACCGGCCACCCGATCCCCGCCATCCTCTCCCCGCGCCGCCCCGGCGATCCCGGACGCCTCGTCGCCCGCGCGGAACAGGCCGGCCAGGTTCTGGGCTGGAAACCCCGGTTCACCGAAATCGACACGATCATCGCGTCGGCCTGGCGCTGGCATCAGGCCCATCCCCGCGGCTACGCGGCCTCTTAGTCAGCGTCGCATTGTCGTCCTTGCACAGAGCATCCAAAAATCCTGTAAATCCTGTAATTCTGTCAAAGACAATTCCGAGACGCTTACTAGCACCCACTCCCCATGTCCCTTGAATTCTGTCTTTCACCTGGCGGACGCTTTCATCTTGCCGAAACGGAAGTGACTGACCTGCCGCTGGGCGAAGCCGCCATCGCCCGCATCCGCCAGGCTTTCGAGACTTCGACGGCCGGCGGCTGTCTGCACCTTGCCAAAGGCAACGAACCGCTCCCCTCGTCCCTGGCCTTCGGCCGGGCCTTCGCCCGGTTCTACCTGACCGCCCTTTGCCAGGCGCCACGCGACGAAGCCGCCCCCTTTCCCGAGGTTTCCCATCCCGCCGATGCCGCCTGGGAAACCTGGATCGAAAGCGCACCGCCCTTCCGCGGCATGGAGACCTTCGACGCCGCGCGCGCCAACGCGCTCTGGAACGAGATCGACCAGACCGCCCGCGCAGAGGCCGGACCGGAGCCGGATGGCGTTGATGCCTTCCTGCATGCGATCAACCCCGTCTGGCGCACGGTGGGACGCGTGACCTTCCACCTCGCCGAGAACAAGAAGAACCCCGACCGCCCCTTCGCCTTCATGGCCACCTATGCCAACCGGTTGTCGGACATCGGCCGCGTCCAGCATCTGCCGCTGAAGCGGGCGCTGAGCGACTACGCCGGCGCACGGAACCGAGCCGCCCTGCTCCGCCTGCTCGCCCCCATCCAGCAGGCGGTCGGCACGAGCGGCTTCGTCCGCGAACTGTTCGAATCGGGGCGCATCTACCAGCCGGCCGCCTGGACCACGCAGGAGGCCTACCGCCTGCTGCGCGACCTGCCTTTGATCGAGTCGGCCGGCGTCATCGTCCGCGTTCCCGACTGGTGGAACCCCCGCAAGCCGCCGCGGCCAATGGTCTCCGTGCAGGTGGGCGACGACCGCCCGACGCATCTGGGCGTCGATGCCCTGCTGGACTTCCGCCTGTCGGTGACGCTCGGCGACGAAACGCTCACGCCGGAGGAGATCCAGGCCCTGCTGCGCGCCGAGGGCGGTCTGGTCTCGCTGCGCGGCAAATGGGTGGAGGTGGATGCCGGACAGCTCCAGACGGTCCTCGAACACTGGAAGTCCGTCGAACGGAGCGCCGCCCGCGAAGGCGTTTCGTTCTCCGAAGCCATGCGGCTGATCGCCGGCGTCACGTCCGGCGGCGGCGAGGCGGACGCCGGCGCCGCGGAGCAGATCCACGCCTGGTCCGGCGTGCGGGCCGGACGCTGGTTCGGCGAGACGCTTGCCCGGCTGCGCCAGCCCGAGGCGGTCGAGGGACCGCTTCCCTGCGCGGCGGAGATCCAGGCGACGCTGCGTCCCTATCAGGCGACCGGCGTCCGCTGGCTCCACTTCATGTCGAGCCTCGGCCTGGGCGCCTGCCTGGCCGACGACATGGGGCTCGGCAAGACGCTTCAGACGCTCGTGCTGCTGCTCTGGCTCAAGCGCGAGGCCGCCGGACACGCCCCGTCGCTGCTCGTCGCGCCCGCCTCGCTGCTGACGAACTGGCAGGACGAAGCCCGGCGCTTTGCGCCCTCCCTCCGTCTGCTGATCGCCCATCCCTCGGGCGGCGATCCGGAAAGGCTGCAGCGCTGCGAGGCCGATCCGGGCGCGGCGCTGGCCGACGTCGACCTCGTGGTCACCACCTACGGCATGGTGGCGCGCAACGGCTGGCTGGTCCGGCCGACCTGGCGGGTCGTGGTGCTCGACGAGGCGCAGGCGATCAAGAACGCCGGCACCCGCCAGGCGCGCGCCGTCAAGGCGATCAAGGCCGCCTCCCGCCTCGCGCTCACCGGCACGCCGGTCGAAAACCGGGTCGGCGACCTCTGGTCGCTCTTCGACTTCATCAATCCCGGGCTGCTCGGCGGCGCCAAGCATTTCGCGGCCTTCATCCGCCGCGGCGCCGACCTTCCCGACGCCTACGCACCCGTGCGCCGCCTGACGCGCCCCTACATCCTGCGCCGCCTCAAGACCGACCGCCACATCATCGCCGACCTTCCCGACAAGACCGTCATGCCGGCCTACTGCAGCCTCACGCCGGCCCAGGCCGCGCTCTATGCCGACCACGTGCGCCAGCTCAAACAGGCGCTGGAAGCGGGCGCCGCGGACGAACCCATGAAGCGCCGGGCGCTGATCCTCACCGCCCTCATGCGCTTCAAGCAGATCTGCAACCATCCCGCGCAAGTGACCGGCGACGGCGATTTCGACGAGACCCGCAGCGGCAAGTTCGCCCGCCTCCGCGCGATCTGCGAGACGGTGGCCGAACGCCAGGACAAGGTGCTCGTCTTCACCCAGTACCGCGAGATGACCGAGCCGCTCGCCGCCTTTCTGTCGACCCTCTTCCGGCAACAGGGGCTGATCCTGCACGGCGGCACGCCGGTGGCCCGCCGCCGCGCGCTGGTCGAGGCCTTCCAGCGCGAGGACGGCCCGCCCTTCTTCGTGCTCTCGCTCAAAGCCGGCGGCACCGGGCTCAACCTGACGCAGGCTTCGCACGTCATCCACTTCGACCGCTGGTGGAATCCCGCCGTGGAGAACCAGGCCACCGACCGCGCCTTCCGCATCGGCCAGAAGAAGAACGTGCTGGTCCACACCTTCATCTGCCGCGGCACGGTGGAGGAGCGGATCCACGCCATGCTCGAGGAGAAGCGCGGCCTGGCCGACGAATTGCTGGAGGGGGGCGGCGAGAAGCTGCTGACCGAAATGAAGGACGAGGAACTGCTGGACTTCGTCGCGCTGGACATCAACGCCGCAGGCGAATAGACTCTCACCCTGCCACGTGAATGCGTCATCCGCAAAAAAGAAGAGGCCCCCTGAATGAGCCGCTACGACCGTTATGGAAGAAGTCACCGCTACGACCGCTTCAGCCTGTTCCCTCAGAGCAAGAGCAAGGACGAGCGCATTGCCGATGCCGCCAGGAAGCAGCAGGCGCTGGAAAAGAAGGGGCAGAAGCTCGCGCCCGTCGTCCTGCAGGGCTTCACCATCGCCTCGACCTTCTGGGGCAAGGCCTGGTGCAAGAACATCGAGTCGTACCACGACTACTCGAACCGTCTGCCGCGTGGGCGATCCTATGTGCGCAGCAACAGCGTCATCGACCTCCAGATCGCACCCGGCTCGGTGCAGGCGCAGGTGATGGGCAGTTCCCTCTACCGGATTCAGATCCACATCAAGCCAGTCTCCAAGGCCCACTGGCAGGCGATCTGCTCGGCCTGCGCGGGGAAGATCGGCTCGTTGATCGAACTGTTGCAGGGTCGCGTCTCGGACGAGGTCATGTCTGTCATGACGCAGCCGGGCGAAGGGCTGTTTCCGCAGCCCGGCGAAATCAGCTTCTCCTGCTCCTGTCCGGACGTCGCGGGCATGTGCAAGCATATCGCAGCCGTGATGTACGGCATCGGCAACCGCCTCGACACCCAGCCGGAGCTGCTCTTTCTGCTCCGCGGGACCGACTCCGCCGATTTGATCAGCGCCGTCGGCGAGGCTCCGGCCGCAACCGCCTTTCCCCCCGCCGCCGAGGCGCTGGTCGCCGAGGAACTGTCCGACGTCTTCGGCGTGGAGATCGAGACCTCGGCGCCGACCGCTCCCGCTGCACCCGAAACTGGCCGGCAACCGCGGCGGGGATTGGCCGCAACGACGGTCAGAACGGGGGCCAAGGCCGAAACAGAGCCGCCAACCCTCCCCAAAAAACGCGGCCGGCCGAAAAAGATCGTCACCGTTCAATCGGCGCCCATCGCCACCGCCCCTGCACCGACGCCCGTTGCCAGGAAACCCCGCGGCCGGCCGAAAAAGGCGGTCGCGCTTCCGCCCCCCGTCAAGCGCCCGCGTGGCCGACCACGCAAAATGCAGACGCCGTAGGCTTGAGCTTTGTCGACGAAGTGAACACAAGGTGGGGCAGGCATTCCTGCCTGCCCATAATGGCCACACCCGCTTCGGTTGACGCTTACGGCGACGCTGACGGCCGACGACAAGGCCATTCTCCCCTCGTAATCCGTACGCGTCGCCGTAAGCGTCAACCGGTTCCCACGGCAGTTACCCGAGTGTTTTGTTCGCAGCACAGCCGCGCAGGCGGCTTGCTCGTACACCCGAATCTCTTGCGAGGATCGAGAGCGAGTCGGGTGTACGAGTAGGTGTGCGCGGCTCCGAATCCTGATTCGCGACAAGGGAAGAACTGGACCCCGCCATCCCCGGCGGTGGCTCGTCTGTTTTGCCTCCTGAACGGGCGAGGCCGCCCGTTCCCACAGAGAGCATGCTCCCCGACTTGCGCTCGTCTAAATTTCCCTGCTCGTACACCCGACAAAGCTCACGACAAAGCTCGCGACAAAGTTTGTTTTCCTGCCTTGATCCAACTGGCTCGGCTGTGCCGGGCCAGAGAATTCACGGTACCCTGAACCCTCGGGGCGCGGCAACGAAATTGACGCGCTCCCTAGACGTGCTGGTATGTCCAATTTTTCTGGACATACGTAGGTAAAAACTGCAAAGTTCGGATGTGGTCACACCTTTCTACTTTCGAGGATGAACATGCCGATTCACTCCGACGACGCGCTCTTTCCCCCTGCATTGAAACGCAGTGGCTCGCTGGCCTGGACGGTGTTGCTCCCCGCCGTCCTCCTCGCCTTCGTCAACAGCTTCACCTTCTGGCTGGTCTGGGGCGAAATGAAGGCGCCCGGCCAGCGCGGCAATGCCCTGCTCATCACGGGACTGGCACTGCTCCCGGCCCTGACCGCCGGCCTGGCCGCAATCCTGGGCTTCCGCAGAGGGAAAGGCGTCGCCTTCGTGTCGCATCTTGTCATCGGTCTCCTCGCCTGCGCCTACCTGACGGTCTTCTGCCTGCTGATCGGCGACACCCTGCCGCGCAATACGCCGCAATGGGCCGTCGGCGCCTCCTTCTGGCTGGCGCAATTCGCCTGCATGATGCCCGCCATCTTCGTCGCCCTCTGGCGACTGGCCTCCGTTGAACTGCGACTCTCCATCGTCAAGCAGTTGCTGGTTGCCGGCTCGTCGGTCGTTCTAATGCCGACGCTGGCCTACCTTTTCTTGAATGTGTTTCATGTGGGAAGATGGTTCCATGGCCTTCTGGGTTTCATCTTTCTGGCGCTTCTTCCGGTCTGCTTCTTCCTCGGTCTCCTCCGGATGGCGTTCATCGTCAAAAGCCTGCTCGTCCGGAAAAGCGAGCAACATACCCTCCTCCGCCCACTCTACATCGCCCTGGTGGCGCTGGTCCTCCCCAGCGGCGGCCTGCTGCTCAACCGCACCATCCCCTTTCCGGCAAACTTCCAGAGCCCGTGGGTCTATGGGCTGACCGTGCTCAACGCCCTCTTCCTCCTCGCGCCCGCGCTCAAGCACCCCCGCCTGGAAGCGGCGCAGCGCGCAGGCCGCCTGGTGCTCTTTCCCTTTTCGCTCTACTTCTTCATCCTCTTCCTCCCCTTCCTCCCTTTTTCGCTGCTGGCGATCATCGCCATGGGCACGGGCTTCCTGGTCCTGGCGCCTACGCTCCTTTTCCTGGTGCACCTGCAGGTGCTGAAGGACGAATACCGCCAACGCCTCGAACACCGCAGCCTGAAAGCCGCCCGCATCCGGACGGCCCTGGCGATCCTCGTGCTGCCGGCAATCTTTCTCGGCCGCGCGGAGTTCGATCGCCTGGCCCTGCACCGCCTGCTCGACTTCCGCTACGCCCCCGACTATGCGCAGCCCGCCCGGCTTGGCCTCCCCCCTGCCGCCGTGAAACGGATTCTGCTGAATGTGCAGGGCTTCAAGAACGGCGCGGAAATCCCCTATCTGTCGAGCTACTACAACTGGCGGGTCTTCGACAACATGCTCCTGCCCGATGCCCGGATCGACGACCTCTGGCAGCTGATCGTCGGCGAGCCGCCGCCGGCGAAAGGCGCGCGTTCCACGAACAACGAATTCGCCTCGCTCTTCTTCAGCGGCCGCGTGCGGAATGCCGCGCGCAGTCGGACGGAAGCCCTCCCGCCCCGCAACGTCTTCCCCTCCGCGCTGTCGACGACGGCCGTCACCACCAACGGCGAAACCGAGGTGACCCTCCATTTGTCCGTCACCTCCCACGACGCCAGCGCCCAGTCGGAATACAGCACCCGCCTGCAGATCCCTCCCGGCGTCTGGGTCAGCGGCGTCAGGCTGAAGATCGGGGACGACTGGACGGCGGGCCGGATCATCGAGCGCAAGGCCGCCGAATGGGTGTACCGTCAGATCCGCGACGTGACACGGCAGGATCCCGTCATCATCCGCTATGAAGACGAAGACACCCTCTCGCTCCGCCTCTTTCCCGTAGAGTCCGGACAGACCCGCGAAGTCGAGCTGTCGTTCCTGTTTCCGACGGGCTTTGCCGATGCCATCTCCCTCGGCGACCTGCGCGTGCCGCTCACGGACGGAGACCTGCGCTTCGTCCTCGCCACCAACAACGTCCTCGCCCTGGCTTCCGAGCCCCCGGCGTCGGTGCGCACCCTGCAGGCCGTTTCCGCAGCGGGCATTGTCGCAGCAGGGCCGGATTGGGCAATGCCAGAGTCGCCCGGTCAACCCTACCTGATCATCGACTGCTCTGTGAGCAACCGCTGGGGGGCGTCGGCGCTGGAAGGGTTGCTCGGCAGCGCGCGTGCCCACTGGCCTGCGGAGCCATCGGCCACGGTCATCTGCGCCAACTACGATTCGACTGTTCCCTGCCCGATCCCCCTCCAAGACCCGCAGAAGGCGGCCATGCAAGTCGACCAACAGCTCCTTCCCCGGCGCGGCAGCCTCGATGCCGGGCGGGTGCTGCGGAGCATCGCCCGCCAGACACAGCCTTTCGCTTCCAGCGATAAGGGACACACGCCGCTGATCCTCTTTGCCGGGAACAC
>CAZQKI010000028.1:5097-12347 GCA_964592855.1 uncultured Lentisphaerales bacterium | reverse complement strand
GCCTTCGACCTGCAGGAATCCCCCGCGCCGCCGGGGCTGCTGCTCCTCGCCCTCCTCGCTTTCGTTCTCGGCCTCCGCATGTTGCCCGTTGACTTCTTTCACAATGTGTCACATAATGTGTCACATGAAGACCGCCACCATCAGACAAGTCCGCCATGATTTATCGTCCTTGCTGGCTTGGGTCCGCGAGGGCAACGATATCGTGATTCTGAATCGCGCCCGCCCGGTTGCGCGGCTTTGTCCACTCGTTTCGAATACCCCGGACGGCAAGATCACCATGCCGGATTTTGCCGCGCGGGCCAAGACGATCTTCGGTGATCGGAGGCCGGCCAGGGTCAATCCGGTTCTCGCTGAAAGGGAGCAGAGCCGATGGTAGTCTACGCGGATACCAGCTTCCTGTTTTCGCTGTATGCGAATGATGCCAACACGGTTCAGGCGCATATTCTGGGGCAATCATTGAAGTCCCCGATAGCCTTCACCCTGCTGCAGCAGAACGAATTGAGGAACGCGCTTCGACTTTCTGTATTCCGCAAGGATCTGTCGGAGGCTCAATGCCGCTCGGTTCTGGCCCTGATCGATTCGGACATGCAAAGCGGCGTGCTCGCAGAAACCCAGATTGTCTGGACGAAGGCGTATGCGCGCGCCGAAATTCTTAGCCAATCCTACACCCCGGTTCTTGGATGTCGCGCGGCGGATATCCTTCATGTGGCGATTGCGGAGACGCTCGAAATCAGGAACTTCTACACTTTTGATGAGCGGCAGAAAAGGGTTGCCCATGCCGAAGGCTTCAAAGTATTCCCCGTGAAGAGCCCTGCTTAATCTTGATCTTAATCTTAATCCTAACCCATGCACCGCGACGGATCACGCAGTCTGCTGCTCACGCTGACCAGCGCCATCCTCCTCATGGGGATCTTCTCGCTCCTGCCCGATGGGCTATACCAGCGGGTCTTCTGCCGCATACCCGCCGCGCTGTCTGCCGCCTACTTCGGGGCGGAGTGTCACGGTACATCCTTTCGGCTGCGGACGGGGCTCGAGGTGAGCGTCACGCGCGCCTGCGGCGGCTCGGACTTTTTCGCGCTGCTCTGCGGCCTGGGGCTTGCCGCCGGCTGGCGCGCGCGGCGCCGGCAGCCGGCGACCGGATGGCTGGGGCGTCTGCTGCTGCACGTCCTTCTGGCGTTGGGTGCGACGCTGCTGGTGAACGGGATGCGGATCATCGTGACCGTGTACACGCGCCTGGCGGCCGAGCCCTTCCTTCCCGCCCGTTTTTTGGGGGCCGTGCATCTGTTCAGCGGCGTGCTGGTCTTCTTTCCCGCCCTGCTTTTCCTCGTCAAGTACGGGAAGCTTGAAGGGGAAACGTGACGTGAAGCGTGAGGCGTGAGGCGGGAAACGTGAGGCGGGACGGTCCGATACGTCCCGTCCTACAGGCTGGCGTCCGACCGATGCGGCAGCAACAAGCGCGGGACGTATCGGACCGCGCAGGGCGTTAAATAGGCGTTTACGACACCGAACCGGTTATGATGTACGCGAACGGCGGAGCCCTCGCAACAGGTGCGGTGCGTCTCCGGACACTGCCGAATGCGTTTCATCGGGCTGTTTTGCCGTCACAAGGCTGTTTCATCCACGGCTTAATTGCGTTCGTAGCGCGTTTTTGCCAGAACTTGACTCCTCCGTCTCGGCTTGCTACTTTCCTCTAAATGAAAGCGCTTTTTCAGTCCGGTTCCAGCGGACGGGTGCCCATACCGTCTGAAAAGCGATTTCTTATCATTCAAGAATAAGTTCGGCTCTTTATCCAACCCGCGTCCAACAGCAAACTCCAGAGTGATGACAACTTTTTCGGGCCCCAAAGCCATCGACATCAAAATTGCCCTCCTGTTCACTGCCATCGGCTTGGCCACTTACTCGCAATGCATTACGCTCCCTTTCATTCAAGATGACTGGGGATTAATTAGAGCGTTCCAAGCGCAAGAAACCTCCGCGCTACTCGTCAACTACCTCACCCCAGCAAACAAGTTTTTCTTTCGCCCGCTCGGACAAGTTTACCTCTTGGCAATCTTCAGACTCTTCGGAATGCTTCCGGCGATCTTTCACACGTTCGCTCTCTGTATTCATATTCTCAATTCCTATTTGGTATTCAGTATTTTCAGGCACCTCACCCGAGATCTAACGCTTTCGGTTGTGACTGGCGCTATCTATACGGCCGCCGTTGCTGTTCATCTTGACCCACTGTGCTGGGCCGTTGGGATCTATGACCTTGGCGGAGCCTTTTTCTTTTTCTTTTCCATTTTGTTGTTTTTGAGGCAGAAGTTTTGTCTCTCCGCGTTCAGCTTCCTCTGCGCCACGCTTTTCAAAGAATCAACCCTTGTCCTTCCAGGGATTCTTGTGGCCGTTGAGATCATTCGCGTCCCGACGTGGAGAAAAAAGGATATTTATCACTCTGCGAAAGCGCTTATTCCACACGTGATCGTCATCCCTGCCATTCTGGCGTGCAAACTTATGTCTGGAAGATCGCCATTGTTCCTTCCCGAATCCCATCCATACGTTATCACGCTCCAGGTGCAGCCGATCCTGACCAATACACACAAATATGGAGTTTGGATGTTGCAGTCCATCCTTCCCTTCGACACGCCGCAATCTAGGCTGTTCTGCATTGTCCTTTTCGGCCTTGTTATTCTATCCTTAATCTATCTTTTCAACCGTCGCGCGCGCGCGTTTCGACGTGTCATGCTTGGTTTCATGCTCTGGGTGATCCTCGCGCTGCTCCCCGTATTATTCCTGCCCAACCATTCATTCCGATACTACGCCACATACGCGCTTCCCGCTTTTATCTTTGGGGTGTTATTTCTTGTTCAGCATACAGTCAATTGTGCAGGACTCGCTCGATGGAGGCCTTTCATCCTCGTGCTTATTGGATCCTTTGCGGCACTGACATCCATGATACAAAGCAATCGGATTTTCGGGCAGGGACTTCAGCCCCGGACCTTGCTTGATGGGAGTGGCTGTCTGATACGGCGTGCCCAATTCGTAAAAATAACCCAAGAATCGCTTCTCCGCCAATTGCCACGACCCACAACGTCATGCGTCGTTTTTTTGGACGGCGTAGATCTTTGGTCTTTCAACAAAGACGCGGGAATTCAGGCGTGGTATGATTCTGGGAATCTACGGATCTATGATCTGGCCGATCTGCGATGGAATGAGGAGAATTTTTTTATCCAGAGCCCAACCGAGACGCAGGAAGAGAGTTACATGGGTGCAAAGGCGACACGAGTACCCCTTACGGCCAACTCAGTTCATGGATACCGCCTCCTGAACCCCGATATGGGACTCCAGGAACTCACCAAATCCGAACTGGTTGACATCGCACGAACACAGTCCCATGCAGGGTTATAAACCCAGGTGCCGATTCCTTATAAAACCAGCATTGTTTTGTTCATGATTCTCTATGACCACCCGCTGACCTCATGTTTCCTTGCTAACAAGCCCTTTTGTGCGATATATTTCCCTCCCAGAAGGAAAGAAAATGCTCACTACGCTCAAGACATTGATAGCCGACTTCCACGCCACCGGGGTTCCGTCGGGCGTTATCCGCCGTGACCTCGAGGTTCCGCTGGACGCTTCGAAAGTCGTAACCGTGATCGGCCCGCGTCGGGCCGGCAAGACTTGGTTTCTGTTCTCACTCATCGAGCAGCTCCGGAAATCCACGGATATCCGGCGCATCGTCTTCATCAATTTCGAAGACGAACGCCTGCTGTTCGAAGCCGGGAGTCTCGGCATCATTCTCGATGCGTACCAGCAGCTCTATCCGAACCAGCCGCTGGATCAAGTCTACTTCTTCTTCGACGAGATCCAGGATGTTGTCGGATGGGAGAAGTTTGTCCGGCGGATGGTCGATACCGTTTCGCGGCATGTTTTCATCACGGGCTCTTCAGCCAAACTTCTCAGCCGCGAGATTGCCACCGCGTTGCGGGGACGCACGCTTGCGTATACCCTGTTTCCGTTCTCGTTCCGGGAATATCTGCGGGCTTTTGGCGAAGCGGCTGCACCCGCACCCGTGACCACCTCCGCCCGCAACCGCGTCATTGCGCGATTTGACCGGTTCCTTGAAAACGGGGGCTATCCGGAGGTCATTGCATTCGACGAACCGACCCGCGTCAAGACACTGCAATCCTATTTCGAGATCATGCTGTACCGCGACATTGTCGAGCGTTTTGCCGTCGGGCGTCCGCATCTGGTCAAGGACTTTGCCCGGCGGATCGTGGCGGCCAACGCACAGGTTCTTTCCATACACAAGTACTACCGCGACCTCAAATCGCGCAGCGTCCGCGTAACCAAGGACACGCTTTACAGGCTTGCCGACCATTTTGTGGACACCTTTTTTGCCATCGCCGTGTCAAAGCACGATCCCTCCGAAGCCAAGCAGGCGCAGGCCTTGAAGAAATACTACATCAATGACACCGGCATGGTGAATGCCTGCGAATTTGTCCCGGCCGAGAAGGCTGGCAGTCTGCTTGAGACGCTGGTTTTGCTTGAACTGCGGAAGCATGACCGGACCGTGTCCTATTTTTCGGAAGTTAACGAATGCGATTTTATCGTCCAGGACCGTGGCCGGGTTGTCGCGGCCATTCAGGTCTGTCTGGCGCTCACGGATGCGAACCGCCGGCGTGAACTTGCGGGGCTCGCCGCGGCCATGACCCGGTTCGGCCTCAAGCAGGGACTGATCGTCACACACCGGCAGGAAGAAGCGATCAAGACCGATGCGGGGATGGTGCGCATTGTCCCCGCCTGGAAGTGGAGTCTGGAATAGAACACTCCGCCCGCCGCACGGTGGCGGGCTCTTCATTCCCGTCCGCTTCCCCGGCGCCGCGCATCTGTTCGGCGCCGTGCTCCGCTTCTTTCCCGCCCGGCTCGTCCTATGTCGGCATCAGCCGTCCCAGCAAGGCGATGCAGGCGGTGTCGGTGCGGAGGATGCGCGGGCCCATCGAGAGGCGTGAAAAGCCGTGTGCCGCGAGCTGTTCCAGCTCGTATTCAATCCAGCCACCCTCGGGGCCGATCGCCAGAAGCGGCCGGGCGTCGGCGGCCGGCAATGCGAGCGCAGGCAGGGGGGCAGCCGCCGCGCCCGGGCCGGGGTGGGCGAGGAGCTTGAGTTCTGTCTTGTAGAGCAGCGGCAGTTCGTCTTCGACAAAGGGTTTGAAGCCGCGGCGGATCCAGACTTCGGGGAGGCGGGTTGCGCCCGATTGTTCCAGGCCCTCGATCAGGAGCGGGGTGTAGGCGGCCGGTTCCAGCCAATGCGTGTCGAAGTAGCAGCGTTCGACGCGGGCGGCGTTGACGAGGATCACGCGTCCGACCCCCAGCGCGGCGAGCTGGGCCCAGAGGCGCTTGAGCACCTTGGGCCGCGGCACGGCGAGGAGCAGATCGATCCAGGGTGGCGGCGGCGCTTCGTCCAGGACGACCGCGAGGCGCACCTCGTTCTCCGAAACGGACTCGATGCATCCCGTCCCCGCCGGGCCATTGATCGCGCCAACCTTGAGCGTGTTGCCGACGGCCGCGTGCAACACGTGGCAGACGTGCTGCGCCCGCCGGTCCCGGAGCGTCACCCGGCCGGTCGCATCAAGCTCGCAGGTCTGAAAAAGAATGCGATTCATCGCGTGCCTTTGCGGCGCCGCGTCTACTTGGCCTCGAAGTCGAGGATCAGCGCATCCAGGTCGATGGTGCCTTCGAAGACGACCTTGACGGGGCCGGTGAGCGTCATGCCCGTGCATTTGCGGGTGCGCCAGTCGCCGTCCACCTGCAGCTCAAAGCCCGTGGAGGTCGTGACGGTGACCGGCAGCGTGAAGTCGCCGCGCTCGATCGCGATGATCGCCGCCGCGACCGCGCCGGTCCCGCACGCGCCGGACTCGGCCTCGACGCCGCGTTCGTAGGTGCGCATCTGGATGCGGTTGACGGCGCCGTACTTCACGAAATCGACATTCACGCCATGCGGCGCAAACGTGCCGTGCTGCCGGATCTGATTGCCATAGCGGGCGACGTCCAGGGTGGCCAGGTCGGTGACGGGAACCACGAAGTGGGGGACGCCGATCGTGATGGCATGCCCGTTGAAGATGCGCCCCTCGATCTCGACAGCCAGATCATAGCGGCGTTCGGCGGGCTCCGGCATCCAGATCTTGACGCCGGTTTCGGTGATCTCGGCATCGACAAGGCCCGCCAGGGTCTCCAGGGTCATGGCCTTGCCCACGGCGCCCAGCCGGTTGGCAAAGGCGGCGCAGCACCGGGCGCCGTTGCCGCAGAGCTCGACCTCCGTGCCGTCGGGATTGAGGAAGCGCATCCGGAAATCGGCGCGGTCGGAGGGTTGGATCAGGATGATGCCTTCGCAACCGACGCCCGTGCGGCGGGTGGCCAGGGCGGCCATGCGGAAGTAGTCCTGCCAGGGTACCGTGAGGTTGCGGTCGTCGATCATGACGAAATCGTTGCCCGCGCCGTGCATCTTGGTGAATTGAATTTTCATGGCTGGAAGATCCTGCGGAGCCAATCCTGAGCATCGAGGGTGTTCTTGTCGCGCGCGGGGTCGATGGCGACGCCGCCTTGCAGGTCGACGAGGTCGGCCAGCACATCCAAGGCCGCGTTGAGAATGACGTCATCCTTGTTGTCGTTCCGTTTGCGGCGTCCAGGCGCCGGCGCCACCTCGTCGTCCTCGGTCGCTGCGTCCTGTTCGGCGTTCTGCATCTCGCGCTCGGCGGCATACTGCTGGAAGCGTGTCGCGTAGTCCAGCGGCAGGGTGGTCTTCTGGCTGATGGCGTGGACATGCTCGACCGTGCGCAGATGCTTCACGTAGCGCAGCTCCCCGGCGAGGCGCGCCTGCGCGTTGGAGGCCAGAATGGGAATGAGCGGCTTGAGATCATAGACGGCGCTGTAGTCGGTGGTCGGGATGCGGGTCCAGGGCATGGCATTGGGGAGCTTGTCTTCGCCCAGGTCGAGATGTTCGAGAACCGAAGGGAGGACGATGTCGGACTCCACGCCGCGGAGTTGCGTCGAGCCGCCCGAGATGCGGTAGTAGCTCGCGCAGGTGATCTTGAGCGATCCCAGTTTGGCGTCGGCGTTCGAGAGGGGGACGATCGTCTGGACGGAGCCCTTGCCGTGGGTCTTGGAGTCGCCGATGATGACGGCGCGCCCGTAGTCCTGAAGGGCCGCCGCGACAATCTCGGAGGCCGAGGCGCTCGCGCGGTTGACGAGGACGACCATCGGCTTGCGGAAGGTGA
>CAZQKI010000028.1:0-4997 GCA_964592855.1 uncultured Lentisphaerales bacterium | reverse complement strand
ATCCGGGTGCTGCTGCCGCTGGGGTCGGAGGCGCTGATGACCTGCAGGACGACGCGGGACCCCTTCTTGCCGCGGATCTTGCGGACGATCTTGTTCAGGGGGAGATGCAGCACGTCCTCGATCACCCCCTGGTCCTGCCCCACCCCGATGATCTTGTCGTTGGGGACGAGCCGGATTGGACGGTCATCGCGCGACGCCGGACCGCCGGCGATGATCTCCATGATCTTGGCGGCGCCGTCTTCCGGGGAGAGGAGGGCGCCGATGCCGCAGAGGGAGAGGTTCATGTCGATGTTGAAATCCTCGACCGCCGTGGGGGGCATGTAGGAGGTGTGGGGATCGTAGGCCGCCGCGACTGCGCCCAGGAAGCGTTCGAGGACCCATTCGGCGTCGCTGTCCTCGATGACGATGCGGAACTGCTCGTAGCGCTTGCGGACAAAGGTCTCGGGCGTGATCGCCGGCAGTCCGTTGGTGGCGGGCTTGGCAACCGCCGGAGCATTCGTCGCGCCAGGGGTCAGGGGGAGCAGCGCGGGCGTGGTTTCGATCCGCCCGGCATCGACCGCCGTTGCGTTCGTGACGCCGGCGAGCCTCGGCAGGGCGTTGGTGGCTGCCGCAGCGGCCTTGGCGACTTTGTTGGATTCGCCGTATTCGCGCGCAATCACAAAGCCGAGGTATTCGTTCTTGATGCGAAGCCGCCAGAGGTCGTTTTGCTCCTCGATCGTGGCCGGCCAGGGGGCGTCCTTGCGTTTCCACATGTAGGTCTCGGGCACGGTGAAGTCGAAACCCTTTTCGAGCAGGACCCCGACGTGCGCGAAGCGTTCGACCAGGCGCTGCTTGAAGCGGGAGAAGACGTCGTAGGCGAAGGTGAGGTCGCCCTCGCGGACGGCGTCGTCGAGCTTGTCCCGCGACCGTTCGAATTCGGCGATGTCGGACTGGAGAAAGTAGACGTGGTCGTAGTCCAGCATGGCCAGGTAGTTGGTCCAGGCGCGCGCGGAAATGGCGTCATCCAGCGGATGCTGCATCAGGTGGCCGTTCGGCAACAGCCAGCCCACCGTCCGCGTGACGTGCGCATAGTGCGGCAGGGGAACAAGCGGCGGGGCGACGCCATTCGTCGACGGCTGCGCCCCGAGGGAGAGGAGCAGGCCGCCGTAAACGAGTGGCAGAATGAGGCGCAAGGCCGGAAAACGGAACATTGTCATAGCTGTTTAAACCTGTTTCGCGAGCAGTTTGATGATCCGCGCCTGACTGGCCGGGTCCAAGCGAACCGCGGCGTCCTGCGTAATGGCCCCGATCAAGTGGTCGGCGCGGCAGAGGGTGATTTCATCGACGGTCAGTTGGTTGGCATCGAGGGCCTGGCCGGCAAAGCAGACGAGCGGGCGGACCTTCGGCGCGGGGGAGATCTGGCGGCCGAGCCAGTCCGACAGGATCCGGGCCTCGGCGCGGACCTGATCGATCGGCGAGCGGGTGGGATCGACGCCATCGACCGTCAGGCGGCCGTCCGTGAAGGTGACCTTGCCCTGCCAGTTCTTGGTCTCGATGAGGGTGATGCCCGTCGGCCCGACCACGATGTGGTCCAGATTGTGCCCCTGCCAGATTCCCCCCTTGCCGAGCACCACGCCGTGCAGCACGGCGTAGCCGGCGGGGAGCGTGGCCAGCGCGAGCGCGATGTGCTCTTCGCCGCGCGCCCCCTTGAAGAAGGCGTCGACGCGGCCCTGTGTGGCCGAGGTGGCGAGAAAGATCGCCGTGGCCAGAACGAGGACGACAGCTCCCTTGGCCGCCAGCGGGAGGCCGTCGTGCCAGGGGTTGAACGCCCCGAGGGCGTAGCCGCAGAGGAGCAGGACGGCCCCGAGCGGCAAAGCCGCGCGGAGGAGTCCGCTGAACCGGGCGCGCTCGCCGGGTGATCCGTAGATTTGCGGGCGGTCGTCCATGCGTTTACTCCACGGTCGCCAGCAGGGTGGCGAGCTTCTCCAGCCGCACGATGTCCTGCTGGAGTTCTGTGCGGCGGGCCTTCTGCTGGTCGACGATATCGGCGGGCGCGCGGTCGACAAAGCTTGCATTGCCGAGCTTGGCCTCGACGCCGGCCAGCATCTTCCGGTTCTTCTCGATCTCGCCGTGGACGCGGGCGACTTCGGCGGGAATGTCGACCAGCCCTGCGAGCGGCATGTGGATCGCCCCGAGCTTGACGACGCTGCCGGGCATGCCGCGCGTCTCGGCGCCTGTGCCGATCGCGACCGCTTCGGCCCGCAGCAGGGCGTTGAGCGAGGCGCTTTCGGCTTCGAGATGGGCGGCGGTCGCGGCGTCGTTCGCCACCACGACGTAGCGGATGCGGAGGGTCGGGGATATCCCGTATTCCGCGCGGAGGGCGCGGCCGGCGCTGATCAGTTCGTGCTTGGCCTCGATGTAGTCCGTGACGGCCGGCTGGAGGCCCCAGGCGGCGACCTCACCGGCGGTGAAGGGGGCGGGCCATTCGGCGCGCATGATCGATTCGCTCGCGGTGGCGTAGCCCATGGCGTGCCAGAGCTCCTCGGTGAGGAAAGGCATGAAGGGATGGAGGAGGCGGAGCCCCTTCGAGAAGAGGTGGGTCATGAGGCGCAGCACTTGCTCGCGGCGTGCGTCGTCGTCGCCGGCGAGATCGGACTTGGCGTACTCCAGATACCAGTCGCAATAGGTGCTCCAGAGGAAGTCGTAGAGGTCGCGGGCGCAGTCCTGGAAGCGGAGGCGTTCGAGGTTCCCGGTCACGGCGGCGACGGTGGCGTCGAGCTTCGCCAGGAGGTGGCGGTCGTCGTCCGTGAGCTTGGCGGGGTTGAACTGCGGCGCCACCTGGGCGGCGGCGCGCCAGTCGATCGCCGGCGCCTTCTCCATGTGCATCTGCATGAACCGGGCGGCATTCCAGAGCTTCGTGCCGAAGTGGCGGCCGATTTCGAAGTCCTTCATGTCGATCTTGACGTCCTGCCCCGTGGCGGTGATCATCATCATGCTGAAGCGGAGCGCGTCGGCGCTGGTGGCCTCGATGACCTTGAGCGGATCGAGCGAATTGCCGAGGCTCTTGCTCATCTTGCGGCCCTGTCCGTCGCGGACGGTGCCGTGGAGGTGGACGCGCGCGAAGGGCGCGCCGCCCATGAACTTCTCGCCCGCCATGATCATGCGCGCGACCCAGAAGAAGATGATCTCCGGCGCGGTCACGAGGTCGTGGGTCGGGTAGTAGAACTTCAGGTCGGGGTTTTCCTTCGGCCAGCCGAGCGTGCTGAAGGGCCAGAGCCAGGATGAGAACCAGGTGTCGAGGACATCCTCGTCCTGGGTGATCGCCGTCGCCTGGCAGGCGGGGCAGGCGGCGGGGGTCTGGCGCGCGGCCCACTCCTTGGCGCAGGCGGCGCAGGTGTAGACGGGGATGCGGTGTCCCCACCAGATCTGGCGCGAGATGCACCAGTCGCGGATGTTCTCCATCCAGTCGAAGTAGACCTTGTCCCAGCGGGCGGGGACGAACTGGATGCGTCCCGAGCGGACGGCCTCGATGGCGGGGCCGGCCAGCGGCTTCATCCGGACGAACCATTGCTTGGACAGGCGGGGTTCGACGACGGTGTCGCAGCGGTAGCAATGCCCGACGGCGTGCTTGTGGTCCTCGACCTTTTCGAGGAGGCCCAGCGCGTCGAGGTCTTCGACGATCTTCTTGCGGCAGGCGAAGCGGTCCATCCCGGCGTAGGGGCCGGCTTCGCTGTTCATCGTGCCGTCGCCCTCCATCACGTTGATGGCCTCGAGGTCGTGGCGCTTGGCGACCAGGAAATCGTTGGGATCGTGGGCGGGGGTGATTTTGACGACGCCCGTGCCGAAGGCGGGGTCGACGTAGTCGTCGGCGACCACGCGGAGGGGGCGGTTGAGAAGGGGGAGGATGACCTTGCGGGCGAGGAGGCCGGTGTAGCGTTCGTCCCTGGGGTTCACGGCCACGGCCGTGTCGCCCAGCATGGTTTCGGGGCGCGTGGTCGCGACGGTGACGAAGCCGCCTCCCTCGACGGGGTAGCGGATGTGCCAGAGGTGGCCGTTGGTGTCCTGGTGTTCGCTCTCCTCGTCGGCCAGGGCGGTGTGGCAGCGGGGGCACCAGTTGACGATGTAGTTGCCGCGGTAGATCAGCCCTTCGTCGTAGAGGCGGCAGAAGACTTCGACGACGGCCTCGCTCAGCCCCGCGTCCATGGTGAAGCGTTCGCGCGACCAGTCGCAGCTCGCGCCGAGGCGGCGGAGCTGGCGGACGATGGTGTCGCCGTATTCGCCGCGCCATTCCCAGACGCGCTTGACGAAGGCCTCGCGGCCCAGGTCGTGGCGGCTCGTCCCTTCCTTGCGGAGGGCCTTTTCGACGACGTTCTGCGTGGCGATGCCGGCGTGGTCCGTGCCGGGGATCCAGATCGTGTTGCGCCCCTGCATGCGGCGCCAGCGGACGAGGATGTCCTGGATGGTGTTGTTGAGGGCATGGCCCATGTGGAGAATGCCGGTGACGTTCGGCGGGGGGATGACGACGACATAGGGCTCGCCGCCACGCTCGGCGCTGTCGTGGAAAAACCCGTTGGTTTCCCACCACGCGTACCATTTCTGCTCGATTTGCGCTGGATCGTAATGCTTGTCCATAGAGGCCGTTCCTGAAGCGGAATAGAATACCACGCAGGACGGGCGGTGGGAATTGAAGATTTACACCATCGCTTCATCGACCAGCCGGTTCGCCTGGCCGACCAGATACAGGGGCAGGGAGAGGAGGCGATAGGATAGGCGGGTGCCGTCGTGCATCGTGTCGGTGACCTCCAGCAGAGAAGGCTTGTCGGCGTTGAAGCGCAGGGCCAGGCGCGCATCCTTTTCGGCCACGAACTGCCACAGCGAGCGCAGCCGTCCGGTCTTTCCGGCTTTGACCTCCACCGGCACGATACGGCCGCCGCGGACGATCACATAGTCCACCTCTGCCGCGGACGTCGGCTTTTCACGCGCCCAGTAGAACAGTTCCGGCTCCTCCCAGAAGGGGC
>CAZQKI010000027.1:0-33739 GCA_964592855.1 uncultured Lentisphaerales bacterium | reverse complement strand
TCACACACACACAGTCCGGAAAGGGTGGGGGGTGGAGTGATAAAAAAGCGTTGTAAACAAGCGGGCGTGCATATTATCGCTGTTTTTGCTGTTTTTGCGTGTGTGTTTGTGTGTGTTATTGACCTTTAAAAATCACCCCGTTTCACCCTGTAGCAGAAAGACGGGGCAGACCTGCCCTATAAACGAAAAAGCCCGTTTTCATTGGTGTTTATCAACGAAAACAGGCCTGAAGACTGGTAGGCGGTGAGGGGCTCGAACCCCCGACCCCCTCGGTGTAAACGAGGTGCTCTAACCAACTGAGCTAACCGCCCGGGATGACGTGTTGCACAATACCCTGATGACGCGGCTTCAGCAAGTCTAAAACAGAAACCCACCCATATCTGACTAGTCGAGTCAGCGGAAGCGTGGTATAGTTTCTTCACATGTCGGATACCCCCCTCATTCATATTGGCGCCGAAGGCCTGGATACCGAGGCGATCGTTTGTCAGATCCGCGAACGCGTGGCGGAACGCCGTGCGCGCGGTGAGTACGATGAAGCCGCCGTCGCCCTGGCGGAGCGGTACAACCTCGCGAACCTGAAGGACGATTCCGATTTTCTTGACCGCTATCTCGCCTGCCTGCGCCAGGCGGTGCAGGTCGACATCAACGATTTTGAGATTGTCGAACGCCGGGCCCGCCTGGCGCCACTGCTGAAGAAGCTGAAGCGTTCCATCTGGGGCCTTCTCCGCTTCTACACCTATCGCCTCTGGTCGCAGCAGAACCAGGTGAATGGCATGCTCCTGGCCTCCGTCGAAATCATCGCCAAGCGCGACCAGGCGCGCATCGATGCCCTCGAAGCGCGGATACAGGCCCTGGAGGCGCAGTTGAGCGCCTCCGGCAAAACGTCATGAGCGCAGGCACGGACACCGCCCGGAACCAGCCCCCCCTGCGGGTGGCCTTTGTCGCGCCGCGCCTGGCCACCGGCGGCGCGGTCGGCGGAGCCGAGACGCTCCTGTTGAATCTCGCGCAACTGGCGCGTGCCGCGGGGTGCGAGGTGACCCTCCTGACCACCTGCGCGCAGAATCATTTCACCTGGGCCAACGAGCTTCCCGCGGGCGAACTGGTGCACGAAGGGCTGCGCGTCATCCGCTTTCCGGTAAACACGGACCGTGACATTGAGGCCTTCCTCCGGGTGCAGGAGCCGATCAGCGCCGGGAGGGCTGTCAGCGACGCCGATGAGGCGCTTTGGATCGACAACAACGTCAACAGCCGTGCGCTGGAGGCGCATCTGCGCGGGCAGGCGGCCGCGTACGACCGCATCGTCACGGGGCCCTATCTCTTCGGCCTGACGCTGGCGACGGCGGCGCTGGCCCCCGAACGGACGGTGCTGGTGCCCTGCCTGCACGACGAGCCCTTTGCCCGCGTCCGCCGGATTGCGCGGATGTTCCGCGAGGTCCGCGGTTTCATCTTCAACACGGTGCCGGAGCGCGAACTGGCCGCCCGGCTGTTCGGTGCGGCTATCACGGCGCCGGGGCGCCCCATCCCCGTGGTTGGCTATGCGCTTCCCGACTTTCCGAGCGATTCCGCCGCCTGCGCGCGGCGGCTGGGCCTCTCGGCACCCTACATTCTCTATTGCGGCCGGCGCGAAGGGCTCAAGGGCACGCCTCTGCTGATCGATTACTGGACGACGTACCGGCGCCTCACCGGTCGCGACGTGAAGCTGGTGCTGACGGGGAGCGGCGCGTTCGATGTCCCCGAAGGGATGGGCGAACATCTGATTGATCTGGGTTTCGTCAGCGAGCAGGAGAAGCACGATGCGATGGCGGGGGCGGTTGCCTTTTGCCACCCCTCGGTGAACGAGAGCCTGGGCATCGTCCTGCTGGAAAGCTGGCTGGCCGGGCGTCCGACGCTGGTTCATGACCGCGGGGTCGTCCTTCGCGATCAGACGCAGCGGGCGGAGGCGGGACTGTGGTTCCGCGACTATCCGGAGTTCCAGGAATGTCTCGATCTTCTCGTGGATCAACCGGGGCTTGCGGCGCAGCTGGGAGCCAGCGGACGGGCCTTCACCCTGCGTGAATATTCGCCCGGCGCCGTTCAAGCGCGGCTGATGTCGGCACTTCAATGACGCTCAACGGGTCAAAGGCGGCATTTTCGCGGATCAACACCTCAACAAGGACACCCCTATGAACCTTCCCGATTCCCCTATCAACCTGTGGCCTGGAACGCTTCCCGGGACCTGCCGTCCCGACCAGCTGGAGCATCCGTCGGCCCGGGAGATCCCCTGCCTGAAGCCTTTCCTGCTGCCTGCGGCCGATGGTCGTCCGCGGCCACTGGTGGTGGTCTGTCCGGGTGGCGGCTACCTCAGACGCGCCCCGCACGAGGCCGATCCCGTTGCCGTCTGGCTCAATGGCGCCGGCGTCCATGCGGTGGTTTGCCATTATCGCGTCTATCCCTGGCTTCATCCCGCGCCCTTGATGGATGCCCAGCGTGCGGTGCGGATCGTGCGTGCCCATGCGACCGAATGGGGCGTCGATCCCGGCCGCATCGGTGTGCTGGGCTTCAGCGCCGGCGGTCATCTGGCCTGTTCGGTAGCCAACTTCGGCGACGCTGGCGAAGCGGCATCCTCCGATCCCATTGCGCGGATGTCATCGCGTGCCGATGCCTTGATCTCGTGCTACTCCGTTGTGACCAACGGCCTCAAAGGACATGCCGGCAGCTTTCAGAATTTGCTGGGCGATCATCCCGATCCGGCACTGTGGCGCCGTCTTTCGCTGGAGAATAGCGTGACTCCGGCCCATCCTCCGACCTTCATCTGGCATACGGCCAACGACGGGGCGGTGCCGATCGATAATGCGCTGTGCTATGCGCATGCGCTGGCGGAGGCCAAGGTTCCGTTCGCGCTCCATGTCTATCCCAATGGCGGGCACGGGCTGGGCCTGGCCCGCGATTTCCCACACACCCCGCGCCGCTGGACCCTGGACTGCGAGGCGTGGTTGCGCGAGCTGGGCTGGTAGAAGCGCAAGCATTTCCAGCCAGGTGCGGCGGGCGAGTCGGCGGGTAATAATTCATCCAAACGGTTTAGGCTTGTAGTTTTCCTGCAAATTCAACAAGCTACAACCTGTTTACGGCGTATCGTATCGACACATGAGACTATTGACATTTGCCGCCCTCGGGGCGGCAGCCTTTTTGAACTTTGCTTCAGCACTTGCCGCAGGGCACGTGCATGACTGGCTTCCCGACGGCGCGTTTTCGATGCTGATGATCGTGCAGACCAACAATCCGCAGATCGCGTCCGCCCGTTTGCTCCAGATAGGGGAATGGGAGCGTGCCCGTGCCTATGATGGTTTCTACGAACCCAGCGTTTCGGTTTCGGCTGGAGGCTCGCAAGGGCCCATCGCCGCGCCTGAATCTGCGATGGGTGCGCGCATCGTCGGCGATGCAGCCAGCGTCCAGGCCGGACTGCTCGTCCCGTTGCGGGCCGGGGCCTACCTGGGAATCGGGGCGAGCCAGCGCCGCCTCTTCGAGGTCGACGGGCACGATGATCTGGGCCAGACAGCCGCAGGCGTTCGGCTGGAGGTGCCCCTGCTGCAGAACCGCACGTTCCGCATCCAGCAGATGGGTCAGGCGGCGATGGATGCCACGGCCGACGGTGCGGAAGCCCGCGCGCGCAGCGTCGAGCAGCAGATTTTGCGCGGGTCGCTCCTGCTTTACGCCCACTGGCTCTTTGCGGCGGCCGATGTCCGTGAGTCCATGAAGGCCGCCGACCGGGTCGACCGCCTGTTGCAGGAGACGAGCGGACGCGTCGAACTCAAGACGGTGGCCGAATATCAGGTTTTCGCGGCGAAGATGGAAGTTTCGTTCCGCCAGGAGGAGCTGCGTCAGTCCCGTTCGGTCCTCACGCAGGCCCGCCAGTCGCTGGAAACGGCCATGGGCGGCGTACCCGTTGACGAGCGGACGGGCAATCCCGCGCTGCTGCGGTCATGGGCCATGCTGTGCGCGACCACCGACGTGGTCCGCGTGCTGGAGCAGGCGCTGGAACGGCCGGAACGGATCGAATCGATGCAGGCGATCACCGCCGCCGAACGTCGGCACGATGCGGCGCGGGAGGCGCTGCGTTCGCATCTTTCGCTCGTGGGGGGAGTCGGTTACCAGGCGGAGGATGAGGACGGTGGCTTCGGCAGCGAGGCGATTCTGCAGGATGATCGCGCGGGGGTCGAGGTGGCGCTGGTCTGGAGCCGGCCGCTGGCCTTCGACGCGGAACAGGCGCGTGTCCGCGCGCAGCGTGCGGACGCGGATGCCTCGCGGGCTGAATTGCGGCGCGTGGAACTGGAGATCCGGGCGGAACTGGCCCGGGCCCATGCGGCGCGGGAGGCGGCATGCGACCGTTTGAGCATCGTCGATCATGCGGTTCAGGAGGCCAATCGCGCGCTGGTTGCCGAGGAGCAGCGGCTGAGCCTGGGCGAAGGACGCAGCCGCAATGTCCTGGACGCACAGAAAGATCTGACGGCGGCGGAACGGCGCGCGAACGTGGCCGCATTCGACATGATCATCGCTTTCACCGATCTGCTGCACGCGGCGGGCGTGCCGATGCTTTCTCCGGAGAATCCCCATGACGATTTCCTCGCGTCTCCTTGAACTGCTGCGCAAACAGCTTCCCGGCGGCGAAACCGCCGCTTCCTCGGCACAGGAGATGCTTCGTGACAACATGCTCCAGGATGAGCAGCGCGAGCGTCTGGAAATCGACCGGCAGATTCTCGAAGAGCCCGAGAATGCGGACGGCGGCGAGATCGCTCGCGAGGCGCGGCGTCAGCTGCGCGAGGCGGCGGAACAGTCGCTGCGGCGTCTGCATGTGATTCAGCGCGGGCGCTGTCCGCAGTGCGGCGAGCACCTGCGCCAGCATCTTTTCGCATCCATCTGCGACAGCTGCGGATGGAATGTCTATGATGCGCCGCGCCACGGCAGCGTCCGGGTCCATTTGACACGCGGAGCGGAGTCCATCGAAGGCGAGCGCTGCTATATTCTGAAGGACGGCACCATTCTGATTCTCCGCAATGACGTGGTCGCCGCGCGGCTCAGCGCGGATGCGGTCGGCTGGGTCGAGTACAACTGGTCCGAGGATGAATTGAATCAGCGCCACAAGGAGGTGCTGGATCATCTGACGATCGAATGCGGCTGGTGCAACCAGGTCTGCGATCCGGAATCCGACGGCTTTCACATGGTGCAGGTGGCATTCGGTTCGACGCAGGAGCGCTACTGCTTCTGCACGGACGAATGCTACGAGGCGTTCCGCAAAATGTACCCTGCGCGCGTGCATCGCGACTGCTACGAGCGGTCCTGTGCCGAATGCACGCTGTGCATCAAGCGCTATGAAGACGAGAGCGAAGGCATTCGGACGCTGGCCAAGGATCATTTGCGGGACATGCGCCGGCAGTCCAGTCTGAACGAATCCAAGAAGTAGACGTGAGGTTTTTGTCATGGGGGAGTATCGAAATACACGCGGCGAGAAGCCGCCCGCCACGGTCCGGGAGAAACGGTCGTTGCGCACGCGCATCCTGATTTGGCTGTGCATGGTGATCCTGGCCGTCTGGGCGGCGGGCCAGTTCATCCAGGTGCCGCGCCGCGTACCGGCTTCGGGCTACGCAACGACATCGTCGTACGCAGAGGTGCGTGCGCCGGTAGTCGGACAGGTCACGGCCATCGAGCGGGGATCGGGTGACGCGGTCAAGATCGGCGACGTGATGGTCCGGCTCGAGGATGCGGTGGAGCGGGCGATGCTTGCGGAGATGGAGAGCGATGCCCAGCGCAGTGGCGCGGAACTCGCCTTCAAGGAGGCCGAACTGCTGGAGCAGCATCGCGAGCGGACCAACCGCATCGAGGTGGCGGCCGTGACACTGGAGTACGCCCGGAAGCGTCTGGACATCACGACCCAGCTCCTGGAGCGGGGGCTGGCCTCGAGCCGCGACGTCATGGAGGACACCTACAAGGTGCGTCTGGCGGAAGCCGAATACAAGCGTCTCGGCGAGACCGATTTCAAGCTGGCCGAGCGGCAGTTGGCGGTCCTGCGTCAAACGCTGCTTTCGCGACACGAGTCGGTGGCCCGCGCGCGGGCGAACCTGAACGCCAAAACCATCTATGCGCCGATCGCCGGACGCCTGTTCCGCCACACCTTCTACGTGGGCGAGGTGGTCCGGCCGGACATGGTGCTGTTCGAGATCTTCGGTGGCGACGAGCATGTTCTGCGCCTGCGCGTCCCCGAGCGCTACGCCACGCGGGTCGCGACGAACCAGATCATCCGCGCCCAGTTCCGCACAAGCAAGCGGATGCTGCGCCGCCAGTGGCACCATGGGAGCGTCAGCTTTGTACGCGATGCCATCCAGGCGGAGGGCAACCAGACTTACCGCGTGATCTACTGTCAATTCGATCCCGAAGGCATGTCCGTGCCGCCGGGAACGACGGCGGACGCGCAGATTCTGGTCGGGCGATCATCAATCTGGCGGAGCCTGTTTGACCTTTAGCCTTCCATTTGCCGCCAGATTCCCAAGGACGTCCAACCGTGGCTGAAACGCCGAAGAACTCAGTCCTCAAGAAAATCATGCCCTTTGTCCGGCCCTTCCGGATGCAGCTTTTCGGCATGCTTGCGCTGACGGCTTTCCTTTCGGTGGTCAGCATGATCCCCCCGCTGCTGACGCGGTCCATCATCAACAATGTCATCGGCGACCGGCGCACCGACATGCTGCCGGCGATCATTTTCATGTTTGTCGTGACCGCCGCGCTCGGAACCGGCCTGGGGTACTTCCAGGTTGTCGGCATGGCCTACATCGGTCAATCCTTCGTCATGCGCGTGCGCACGGCCGTCTACACCCACATGCTCTACCTGAGCATGTCGTTCTTCGGGCGCGAAAGCACCGGCAAGCTGGTCAACCGCCTGATGGGGGACAGCTCGGTGCTGCAGCAGATGCTGACCGTGACCTCGCTGCAGATCATCTCGGACCTGATCTGCGCCGTCTTCGCGATCACGGCGACGTTCTTCATCAACTGGCGGTTGGCGATTCCCCTCTACCTGCTGGCCTTTCTTTTTGCGCTCAACTACAAGATGAAGATCGACAGCCTGCGCCATCTGGCCCGCAGCCAGCGCAATGCCGAAGACCGGGTCGCGAGCGGCGTCCAGAACCGTCTGGTCGCCAACCTGACAGTCAAGACGTTCGGCACCGAGGCACGCGAGGGGAGCGACTTCCACCATCAGAGCGCGCTGAGCCTCGATTTGGCGCGTGAAGGCCAGGTCGCCTCGGCGACGTTCTGGATCAACACCTGGCTGCTGCGCGACGTCGGCTATGTCGTCATCTTCTTCCTGGGGTGCGCCATGGTCCTGAACGGAACGGCCAACTATGGCGACGTCACCGCCTTTCTCTCCTACTCGATGCTGCTGCTGTGGCCGGCCGTCCGCTTTTCCGTGCTGGCGCAGCAGATGCAGAGCGTCAAGATCTCGGCCGAGCGCCTGTTCGACATCCTGGATGAGCAGCCCCAGATCGTCAATCGTCCGCAGGCCCAGGTTCATCCGAAGATCAAGGGCGCTGTGACGCTGGACCACATCTCGTTCGCCTACATCCCCGAGACCAAGGTCCTGCAGGAGATCAGCCTGGAGGTGAAGGCGGGCGAGACCGTGGCGCTGGTGGGGCCGACGGGGTGCGGGAAGTCCACCATTCTTTCGCTGCTGATGCGGCTGTACGACGTCACGGAGGGCGCCATTCTGATCGATGGCGTGGACGTCCGCGACTTCGACCTGAAGTCGCTCCGCCGACACTTCGGCATCGTCCTGCAGGAATCCCTGCTGTTTACCGTGAGCATTGCCGACAACATCCGCTATGCGCGCCCTTCCGCATCGCGCAAGCAGGTGGAGTTTGCGGCGCGGATTGCCGAAATTCACAATGAGATCCTCGAACTGCCGAACGGCTATGACTCCATCGTCGGCGAGCGGGAGGTGCAGCTCTCCGTGGGGCAGAAGCAGCGGCTGGCCATCGCGCGTGCCATTCTGGCCGACCCCGCGATTCTCATCATGGACGAGGCGACCAGCGCCCTCGACACCAATTCCGAGCGGGCCATCCAGGTGGCCATGGACCGCTTTCTTCTCGGGCGAACCGCCTTCATTGTCGCGCATCGCCTGAGCACGATCCGCAACGCCTCGAAGATCGTCCTGCTCGACGGCGGCCGGATTGTGGAATGCGGCAGCCACGACGAGCTGGTCGTCATACCCGGCGGACGCTACCGCAAACTCTACGAAACCCATGCCGGCAGCGGCATTCTGGCGGACGAGGGCTGACATGGCACGACGCAAGCGCCACCTCTACCGCGAGATGCTCTATCGGCCGCCCCGGACGGTTCACGACCCGCGCGGCGCCTTCCGGCTGATCTTCCGCTTCGCCCGCATCTATGTCTGGCCGCATCGCTGGCCCGTGCTGCTCTGCATCTTCCTGATGAGCCTGAACACCTGCGCGGTCTATCTGCAGAGCTACTACGTGCGCACCGTGGTCGACGATGTGCTGATGGTGGGAACGGGGGATTTTCACGAAGGCCGCAAGACCGAGAACATGCCGGTGGCCCGCGAGCGCGGGGAGCCGACCGCTCCGCGGACCGCCGACGGCGCCGTTTCGGAAACGGTCCGGTTCAGCAGCGATCAGCGTCCCCCCTGGGCCGGAGGACGGCTGATGCTGCTCTTCGTCGTCTATCTGGTCACGGTTCTCTTTTTCAATTTCGCCAACCGCGCCGTGCAGCGTCTGCAATCGCGGGTCGCCCAGCAGATCACCGGGCAGCTGCGCGAGGAGATGCATGCGAAGGTGGTCAGCCTCTCGATGGCCTACCATCTCTCCAACACGCCGGGACGCCTGATGTCGCGCATTCTCGCCGACGTCGGCGTGGTGCAGTCGCATTTGATGGAGCTGATCGTCAATGCCAGCAGCCAGATCGTGATGTTCATCGTCGGCTTGTGCATTCTGTTTTCACTGAACACGACGATCGCCAGCGTGGTCATTCTGGCGATCATCCCCTATGCCCTGCTGGCCGGCAAGGTGCGCAAACTGGTGCGGGCCGTGAATGTGGAACTGCGGCACACCAACTCCTGCCTCTGGGGCCTGGTGTCGCAGAAGCTCGACGCCATCCGCGCGATCGTCGCCTACAGCCGTGAGCGGATGGAGCAGCTCTATTTTCACAGTCTGTCGGCCTGCCTGCTCCGTGACACGATCCAGCAGCAGCATCTGGGCGCGGCGATGAACCGCGCGGCCGACATGATCTCCATCGTGACGACGCGTGGCATCTTGATTTACGGCACGGTGCTCGTGCTCGGCGGCAGCATGACCCTGGGCACCATGCTCTACGTGCACGGCGCCGCCTGCAGCCTCTTCATGCCCGTGGTGGTGCTGACGCAGATGACCATGCAGGTGTCGGTGCTGCTGGTCGTGCTGCAGCGCCTGGTCTACACGCTGGACGCCAAGCAGGATGTGCCCGAGGATCCGCTGGCGGTCGATTTCCCGGTGCCGGTGCATACCGGCATCAGCCTCAAGCATGTCACGTTCACGTGGAATTCGGAGAAGGCGCCGGTCATCGACGACATCACCCTTGAAGTCCCCGTGGGAAGCTGGGTCTGCATCATGGGCGCCAGCGGGTGCGGCAAGACCACCCTGCTGCAGCTGATCGCGCGTCTCTACGATCCACAGGAGGGCGAGATCAGCGTGGACGGCATCTCGCTGGAGCATATCCGTTTCGCCTCGCTTCGCAAACGCATGGCCTACGTCCCGCAGGAGGCGCAGATCCTGAGCGGGACGCTCCGCGACAACATCACCTACGCCAAGCCCGACGCCTCGGCGCAGGAAATCATGGTGGCCGCCCGGGCGGCCGAGGCGCACGACTTCATCATGGATCTCCCGGTGAAGTACGAAACGCTCCTGGGCGAAAAGGGGACCTCCCTCTCGGGCGGCCAGAAGCAGCGCATCTCGATCGCGCGCGCCCTGATCACGAACCCGGAAGTGCTGCTGCTGGACGACTGCACCTCGGCCCTCGACGCCAATACCGAACGACGGCTTCAGGAGACGCTCGAACGCATTCTCAAGGGAAAAACGGCTGCGATCGTGTCGCAGCGCGTTTCCATGGCCATGCGGTGCGACCGCATCGTCGTGCTGGCCCATGGCCGCATCGTTGAGCAGGGCAGCCATGCCCGGCTGATGGCGGCCGGCGGATACTACGCCGATCTTTTTGGGAAACAGATGGGGTGACTGCCATGATGATAACCGAACCTGGAACCGCTTCGCGCCTGCTGGCCATACGCATTCTCATCCGCTGGCTGGACAAGCGCGACTTTCCCGATCGTCTGCTTCCAACGGCGGCCGAGGACCGCGGGTTCGTCATGGATCTGGTTTTTGGAACCGTCCGCGGCTGGCGCCGGCTGGAATGGGCGATCTCCCGCTTCGTGAAGCGTCGTCCGGCGCAGGAATTGCGCGCGGCCCTTCTGCTGGGGGCGCACCAGCTGCTGTTCATGCCCGATGTCGCCGACCATGCCGCGATCCATGCGACCGTGGAGGCCGTCAAGCGCGGCGCCTCGGGACAGTCGGGGTTCGTCAACGCCGTACTGCGCAACATCCTGCGGGAACGCGACGCGATTCTGGCAGACCTGGAGAAGGAGCCGTTGGCTGTGCGGAGTTCCCATCCCGACGTGCTGGTCGCCCGCTGGCTGCAATGCCACGGTCCGGCGACCACCGAAGCGCTTTGCGCCTGGAACAACGAACCGGCCGACACGGTGGTCGCGATGATGCCCGACTCCGGCGTGACGGCCGAAATGCTGATGCAGCGCTGGCATCGGGCCGGCGTGAAGGCGCACGTGCATCCCGCCAATGCCGAGTGTCTGGTCCTCGACCACGGCGGACGCGTCGAGTCGCTCGAGGGATATGCCGAAGGGCTCTTCGTGCCGCAGGATCCCGCCACGCTGGCGGCGGTCGAGCTCCTGGAGGTAAAGCCGGGCCTGAGCGTGCTGGATGCCTGTGCCGCACCCGGCGGCAAGACGGCGCAGATCGCGTCCGCCATGCGGCGCCAGGGCAAGCTGGTCGCCTTGGAAATGCATGCGGATCGCTTGAGCCGTTTGCACGAAAACATGCGCCGTCTGGGGTTGTCCGACTGGGTCAAGATCGTCCAGGGCGACGGCGGCGCGGCGGAGCCGGTCACCGCCCTCGGCCCCTTCGACCGCGTGCTGGTGGATGCGCCGTGCTCCAACACGGGCGTGTTGCGCCGCAGGCCCGACGCGCGCTGGCGCTTTTCCGAGGCGCGCATCAAGACGATGGTGGCGCAACAGCGGCGCCTGCTGATGAATCTTCTCCCGCTGCTCCCGCCGGACGGGCGCCTGGTCTACTCGACGTGCAGCCTGGAGCCGGAGGAGAACCAGGAACTGGTCGCCGCAGTCTGCCAGGACTTGAAGACCTTCGTCGTGGCCGGCACCCGCGTCCATTTTCCGACACGCGATGGCACGGACGGGGCCTTTGCTTGCGCAATCTGCCGTAAACCAATAGAATCGGCCGCATGTTCACGGGATTGATACAACAAACCGGCCGGCTGGAGGCGTTGACGCGTTCCGGCGGGGGCTGGCGCTTGCGGGTTCGGTGCGCACCCTGGTCCGAAGGGCAACTCGTTCTGGGCGAGAGTGTCGCGGTACAGGGAGCCTGTCTGACCGTTGTGGAGGTCTCCGGCTCCGGGTTTGCCGCGGATGTGCTGGACGAGACCCTCATGCGGACGGCGCTTGCGCGGCTGAGGCCGGGCGAACGGGTCAATCTCGAACGCGCCCTTCGCGTCGGCGACCGACTGGGCGGACATATCGTCAGCGGGCATATCGACGAGACGGGCACCATCCTGCGAATCGAAAACCACGGCCGCGATGTGGGCTTGACCGTGGCTTGCAGTAACGCGCTTGCGCGCCTGACGGTGATGAAAGGTTCCCTGGCAATCGACGGCGTCAGCCTGACGGTTGCCGGGCTGGGGGCCGATTCGGTTGCCGTGGAAATCATTCCCCACACCTGGCAGGAGACGAGTCTCAGCGACCGCCGGACGGGCGACTGCGTGAACCTGGAGTCGGACATTCTCGGCAAGCATGTCGCCCGTTTGCTGGAATTTGATCCGGGCTCGGCCCAATGTGCGAAGGGTGGGGTCGACGAAGACCTGTTGAAAACCTCCGGATTTTTTGAATAGACACCGTTTCCAAGGAATGCACATGAAAAGCCCCTTGATGCTGGTTGTCGTGGCTGTCGGCTGCCTGGCGGTCGGCGCCGCCGTCGGCCGTCTCCTGCTGAGCGGGGGGGCGCCACCGCCGCAGCCGGGTGACGCGCCATGAAGTTCATCGGTGCGCATGTGAGCGCGCAGGGCGGCGTCGATCAGGCGCCGCTCAATGCACAGAAGATCGGCGCGAAGGCCTTTGCACTGTTTGTGAAGAACCAGAAGCAGTGGGAGGCGAAGCCGCTCGATCCCGCCGTCCGCGGCGCCTTCAGCGCCAACCTGCTGGCTGGCGGTTTCGAACCCCGCCATGTGCTGCCGCATGCGGGCTACCTGATCAATCTCGCCAATCCAGATCCCGATGCCCATGCGCGCTCGACCCGGTCCTTCATCGACGAAATACAACGGTGCGCCGAACTGGGCTTGAACCGGATCAACATCCATCCCGGCAGCCACCTCCGCAAATGCACCCCTGAAGCGGGCATTGAAAACATCGCACGCGCGGTCAATCAGGCGCTTGCGGCGGTGCCGGGGGTGACGGTGGTCCTGGAGAACACGGCGGGGCAGGGGGGCTGCCTCGGGGCCAGCTTCGATGAATTGGCCGCGATCATCGCGCGGATCGACGACAACCGCCGCGTGGGGGTCTGTCTGGACACGGCGCATCTCTTCGCCTCGGGCATCGACTTGATCGGCGAGCCGGCCTATGACGCCATGATGAAGCAGTTCAGCGCGAAGGTGGGATTGCGATTCCTTCTCGGGATGCACCTGAACGATACGAAGGTGCCGCTGGGCAAGCGGGTCGACCGCCATGCCCTGCTGGGCGAGGGAAACCTGGGGTGGGCGGTCTTCCAGTGCATCATGCGCGATCTGCGTCTGGATGACCTGCCGCTGATTCTCGAAACGCCGGATGAAGAACGCTGGGCGGAGGAGATCCGCCGGCTCTACGCGTTTGCCTCCTGACTCGGATTCTCAGCCGCGGAATCGAGCTTGTCCAAATCGGGAATTGGAGTGGAAGCGATTGACATTTGTATTTTGTCTGCTTTAATCGCAATGCGCTTGTTCACGATCATACGTCTGCACCAGGAGAACTCGGTGTCCCATCGCTTCAGCATATCGGTCAAGAGATTAAGAGCCCCGTCGGGGCTGAGATAAAAGGGGGCGTTGGCCAGGGCATGCACCGTCTCCGTTTCCATCTTGTAGAACTGCGTCTTGCTCAATCGCTTCACGATGGCCAGATTCCACAGGATGCAGGCGAACGTCAGGATGTCGACCTGATCCTCATCGCTCTCGGCAAACGTCTCCACGAGCGGTTCGGCGAAGTCCGCCACGATATCCGATACCTTCCCCTCCGGCAAAGGCATGTCGCAAATGATTGCGTCAGTTCCCCTGAAAACGCTTTCGGCCCACTTGCGGTCTGCCCCGTGCAATGGAACTTGTTGCTTGCGATGCTTTCTGCTCATTTTCACACCGGTTTTCTGCGGTTGTCGCGGACGCGGTTGAGCTTACCTTCGCTGCGCGGGAGCGTGTGGGGCTTGACCAGGGTGACGGTCGCATGCACGCCGGTGATCTCGAAGATGGCGGCGCCGATCCGTTTGTGCAGGGCTTCGAGCGTGCGCATGTCGTCGGAAAAACTTTCGGACGTCAATTCGACCTGCACTTCGAGCGTGTCGAGATTATCCTTGCGGTCGACGACGATGAGGTAGTGCGGGCTGGTCATCTTGATGGACATCAGCGCCGTCTCGATCTGCGACGGGAAGACATTGACGCCGCGGATGATCAGCATGTCGTCGGAGCGGGCGCTGATGCGCTTGAGGCGGCGCAGGGTCCGGCCGCACGGGCAGGGCTCGACGATCAATTGCGACAGGTCGCGCGTCCGGTAGCGGATCATCGGCATGGCCTCCTTGCTCAGCGTGGTCAGCACCAGTTCGCCGACTTCGCCGTCCGGGAGCACGGCCAGCGTGTCCGGGTCGATGATTTCCGGGTAGAAATGATCTTCGAAGATATGCAGTCCCGATTTGTGCAGGCATTCGCCGGCCACGCCCGGCCCGATGATTTCGGAGAGGCCGTAGATGTCCGAGGCATGCACGCCGGAAATCGCCTCGATGCGCTGGCGCATCTCCTCGGTCCACGGTTCGGCGCCGAAGATGCCGACGCGGACCTTGAAGTCCTTCTTGAAGTCGAGTCCCATCTTTTCGACCTCGTCGAGCAGGTGGAGGAAATAGCTGGGCGTGCAGGATATGGCCGTCACGCCGAGGTCGCGCATGAGCATGATCTGGCGGTCCGTGTTGCCGCCGGAAATGGGGAGGACCGTGCAGCCGAGAGCTTCTGCGCCGTAATGGAGCCCCATGCCGCCGGTGAACAGGCCGTATCCGTAGGCGTTCTGCAGGATGTCGCCGCGATGCACGCCGGCGGCCGCCAACGTGCGAATGATGACCTGCTGCCAGACCTGCAGATCGTTTTCGGTATAGGCCACGACGATCGGCTTGCCGGTCGTGCCGCTCGATGCATGCAGTCGGACGATGTCGGACAGGGGGCTGGCGCAAAGGCCGTAGGGGTACGTGTCGCGGAGGTCGTTCTTGACGGTGAACGGCACCTGCGACAGGTCGGCGAGGGACTGGATGGCATCAGGAGTGACCCCTCTGGCATCCATGCGCTCGCGGAAGAGGGCGACATGATCATAGGCACGCCGGATCGTCACCCGGAGACGGTGCACCTGCATGGCCGACAGTTGCGGACGGGGCAGAAAATCCGCTGCGCTTGCGGGATGAATGGGACTATTGGCATCATTCCAAAAACAGAAATTCTGTGACATGGCTGGTCTCCTGTTGACGTCCGGATCTTCCGCACCTATCGTTGGCCTGAAAACGAAGATAAAATATCACAGGCGCCTACCTGTCGCAAGATGACAATGCAAATGCACGCGCGCGTTCGCGGCTTGTTTTCATTGGGCGTTGTCGGTATAGTGGCCAATCATGACCAACAAGAAGAAAAGCGGTAAACTCGGTCATACGGTTTACACGAACGCCGATGCCGAGGCGCTCAATGAACTGGCAGCCGTTTTTGCCTCGGTGCGCGCCCCCGACGCCATGGCGCGACTCTTTGGCGACATGCTGACCCATGCGGAACTGCACGACCTGATTCTGCGCTGGCGTCTGCTGAAGATGCTGGATGCGGGTGTCTCGCAGCGCCAAATCGCCGAAACCCTGGGAATCAGCCTGTGCAAGATCACGAGGGGCTCGCGCGTCTTGAAGCAGCCGGATGCCCTCATCACCACGCTGTTGAGGCAACGCACGTCTTCGAAGGGAAACTGAAAGATGCAGATTATTGCTAAGTCGATCGCCGATCAGATCGGCAATTCCTCCTGGATCCGCCGGATGTTCGAGATGGGCACCGAATTGAAGCAGCGGCTTGGCAGCGACCGCGTTTTCGATTTTAGTCTCGGCAACCCCGATCTGCCGCCGCCGCCATCGGCACGGGAGGCTTTGCTGGCGATCACGGCGCAAATCGGCGAGGCGCGCGCCTTCGGCTATGTCAGCAATGCGGGGATTCCCCAGCTGCGTGAAGCGTTGGCCGCGAAGCTGGCCATCGAACAGCAGACGCCGGCGCTGAAAGCCGAGCATGTGCTGATCGGCTGCGGCGCCGCCGGCGTGCTGACCTCCTTTTTCCGTGCCGTCCTCGAGCCTGGCGATGAAGTGCTTTGCCCCTCTCCCTATTTCGTTGAGTACGGCTCCTATTGCGGGCACTTTGGCGGCGTGCTGGTCCCCGTGCCGTCCGTGCTGCCTTCATTTGATCTCGATGTCGAGGCGATGATTGCGGCGATCAGTTCCAAGACGCGCGTTGTTCTGCTCAACTCGCCGAACAATCCAACCGGCGTCGTCTATCCGGCCGAAACGCTGGCGGCTCTGGCCGGGCGGCTTGAGGCAATCAACCGTGATCGTGAACGTCCCGTCTTTCTGCTGTCGGATGAACCCTATCGGTTTCTGGCTTACGGCGGCGCCGTGGTCCCGGCGATGCTGCCGCTGAGCCGGTTCGCCGTGGTTGCCGGTTCATTCTCGAAAAGCCTGTCAATCGCAGGCGAGCGCGTGGGCTACATGGCGATCAACCCCGAAATGCCCGATGGACACCTGCTCATGCAGGCGGTCACGATGACGACCCGTACGCTGGGCTTCGTCAATGCACCGATCATCGGTCAGCGGATGGCGCTCATGATGCTCGACAGCGGCGTGGACCTTGGCATCTATGCCACGCGGCGGATGCTCATGGCGCGTGTGCTGGACGAGGCCGGCATCCGCTACGCTATGCCGCGCGGCGCGTTTTACTTCTTTCCCGAAGCGCCTGGCGGCGATGACCTCGCCTTCGTGCAGCGGTTGCTCCTGGAAAATATTCTGGCTGTTCCCGGAAGAGGGTTCGGATGCGCCGGCCATTTCCGCTTGAGCTTCAGCGTGGAGTCGGATGTGATTTCGCGATCAGCGGCCGGCTTCAAGCGGTCGGCGCAAGCAGTTGCGAAAACGTAAAGACGGTCTGCGATGAACAACCCGGTCGTCAAGCGCGGATTGCAGGTCGGTGCTCTCGCCCTCCTGGGTCTGGCCGGCTGGCTGTGGGTCAGTCGTGCGCCAGCCCCGCGCCCGCCAGGCAAACCCGCTGTGCCCGCCCAATGGCGCGAACGCTGGCGCGATTCGGTCGGTGCGCGACCGGCCGGGCCTCCCGTGTGGGTGGCGGATGGCTGGTGCGCCGCTTTCCGGGACGGCACGGTCGTGGCGTGGAATCGAGACGGCAAGCGACGCTGGACGCTGCGGCAGGCGGGCACGCACTGGACGGCACCCTGCGCCGCAGGGACGCAGGTCATCCTGGGCGAGGCGGAAGGCAATCTCCGCGCGTTGCGGGCAACCGACGGCGCCGTTGTCTGGCTCCGGCAATTGAAGAACGCCAGCTTGGAGCATTCCCCTGTGCTTGCGCCCCTCGATGACTCCAGTGCGCTGATCATCGCCTTGAGTCAAGGGGATGGCGTGCTCACGGCGCTCGATGCATCGACGGGCGCCGTGAAATGGCAGTCCGAGGAATCGGGGCGCACCGATGGCCCGGCCGCGATCGCAGGGAACCTCGTGCTGTTTGGAAATTGCGAATCGTCGGTGCATCTGTTTCGGACGAAGGATGGTGTGCGCCAGGGGCTCATTCCGCTGGGCGAACAGGCGCAAATGGCCGCAGGGCTCGCCGTTTGCGGCGACCTGGCCTGTGGCTTGACGCGTGACGGGGCGCTGGTGGCGATCAACCTCCTGACAACGTCGGTCGTCTGGCGCGTGACGCTGGGTGACGAAGACTATTTTGCATCGCCCGCCGCCGATTCCGCTAGCCGTGTCGTCTTCACCGGGACAGCCTCGGGCGAACTGGTCGCCGTGCGGGCCGACACTGGCGACATTCTCTGGCGCAGGACGATTGCCGATGTCGCGCTGGATTCGCCGGTGCTCGTGAAGAGCACGCTCTTTGCGGGTGCCGATGGCACGTTGCACCTGCGGATGGCCCAGGACGGCGCCCCCCTTGTGCAGTTTGAATTTGGACAGCCGCTGACGACTCCCGTCGCCGCAGGCGAACCCAGCGCAGGCGTGATGGTCATCACGGACGACGGCCATGTGGTTGTCCTCGCGGATGGCTGAAATGGAAAAACATCTCCTTGACAATGATGACTATTTTCTGCGATCTTTTTCACGCGCGTCTATGTCAAGCTCCCATGCCTTTGCGAACGCATCTACGCAAAGCAGAGGCTGTGTGTCCCGGTCGCTTCCAGATGCGCGCATATTGCGACGTTTTTCCGCAATAGAAAGAATGCCATGTTCCGCCGTTGTTTGACAATTGGACTGCTCGCTTGCGTGATGCTGGCCGCTTCTGGATGCGAAGATAATAATGAAGGCTCGAGTTCCGTGCCGGATATCAGCGGTGATTGGTCCGGTTTCTATCAGTTCCCCGGCGGGACCCAAGTTCCCCTGTCGGCCACCGTCGGGGTGAATGGCAATGACCTGTTTGTCATGACCACGCTTTCCGGAACAGCCCATCTCTTGACAGGCACCATCAATGAGCATGGGCGGGTGTTTCTCACCGATGCTTATGACGGCGACACGTGGAGCGTGGAGGTCCCGGTCACGTCTCATGCCATTTACTTGATCGATTACGCCTTTGGCCCGGCAACCTCCCTCCGTCGGATGACGCTTACACGCTAAACTCATGAAAACACTAATGCGCATGCTCTTGACGGCCGTATCCCTTTCGGGGTTGATGATGGGATGCTGCAATGTCACTCCTGTCGTGACGACTTCGGTCAACGATGAAAAGGGAGTCGCACACTCCGTCTCCGCGGGAACCGGCAGCACGAATGCTGTCGCCAGTTCCGTGAAGGCCGGCAGCACGAATGCTCCCTCCGCTGTGGTCGTCAGTCCCGTGAAGCCGGGAGGCACGAATGCTCCCTCCGCTGTGGTCGTCAGTCCCGTGAAGCCAGGAGGCACGAATGCTCCCGCCGCTGTGGTTGTCAGTCCCGTGAAGCCCGGAGGCACGAATGCTCCCGCCGCTGTGGTTGTCAGTCCCGTGAAGCCCGGAGGTACGAATGCTCCCGCCGTAAGCGCCGGGTCCGTGACTTCGACGAACGCACCAGCTGTAATCGCTTTGCCACCCATGGACGCAATGGATCCGAAAGACATCGATGGAACCGGGATGCAGGAATGGACGATCGCCGTGATGGTCAACAAGATGTTCGGAGTTGATGAATTCTGGGATTCGGCTCAGGGACTGGCCGTGGAAATTCACCCTGTTACGGATAAACCCTGGACTCTGGGATATACGTTCGCGCTCGATTTCTGGGACGGGGGCGGGGGCGTTGTGGACATTCCGTACACGGAATACAATGAAATGACGGCGGAAGGCGCGACACGGACGTATCAGTTCGGCCTCGTGGGTTCCTACCGGTACCTGCTCCGCGAGCATTACAAGTTGCTGGTTCGTTTGGGGCTCGCCTATCTGACGAGCGACAGTTCCACCCGCCTGACGACGTCCTATACGGACCATTTCAACAGGCAGGTCACCTACGAGCTCTACCTGGACAACGTCTCTGGTCTCATGGGGTCGGCGGGCTTGGCCATCCGCAAAGATGAATTTCTGGGATATGACAATTGCTTTGGTCAGGTCGGCATCGACGTTCAGATGTTCATCGCCGGTAGCGATGTCGAATGGCTGCGTGAATCCATGGAATCGAGCTTTGATGCCGCTGTGCTGCGAGTCGGAGTCGGCACGAAGTTCTGAACGACAGGGGGGCGTGGCATCGGTCAGGTCGCTGAACCCGCCTCTCGCGGCTTGGCAGCAAGGACGGCTTCCGCTATCTTACCGCAATGACACATCCTCAATCCCGGCCGCCCCGGTTGCGGCTGGGCGACTACTATTTGCTGGAGGGCGTCAATTCGGCGTCCTCCACCCTTTTTTTTCTGGCAATCTTCTTCTGGGCGCATGCGCGCCTGGGGTTTGGCGCGGACGATAATCTGCTGCTGGGATCGGTGCAGGGGCTGGTCTACATCTTCGCCTCGATCAGCGGCGGCCGTTTGGCAGAGCGATTCGGCTACGACCGCATCTTCTGCGCTTCGCTGCTGCTTGCCGTCCTGGCCTTACCGCTCTTGCTGTTGATGCCGACCGGGCCGATGGCCTTTGTCGTGATGGGGATCTACACGGTTGCGATTTCCGGAACGTGGCCGGCCCTGGAGGCTTCCATTGTGAAAGTCGCCGCGCGCTATTCCGCGGCGCAGCGCGTGGCCATCTACAATGTCGTCTGGTCGCTCGCCGGAACCGCCGGGCTCTTTGTGAGCGGTGCCATATTCCTGTGGAACCGCAACTCCGTCATTTTTCTGCCCCTGTTCGGGCATGCGCTGCAACTGGTGTTCATGGCGTTGCGCAAGCGGTCCCCGGAAATCACGGTCCCTGCTGATCTCCCGGCGACGCCCAGTCGCTCCGGGCACGCCGGCCCCGTCGGCAATGCGACTCGCTTTGTCCATGCCGCCTGGCTGGGCAACATGCTGTCCTACATGGTCGTGTCCGGTGTGAGTGCTTTGGCACCGAGCATTGGCGAGCGACTGGGGCTCGCCCCCCACCTCTGCATCTGGCTGGTCTGCTCGATGTTCTGCGCACGCGGACTCTCGTTCATCCTCTTCGGAATGTGGGAGGGCTGGCATTACCGCTGGTCCTTGCTGATCGGTTCGATTCTGCTGGTGCCTGTGGGCCTTGCGGTCGTTTTTTTCAGCCAGGCCATTCCGGTCGTGATCGTGGTGTTCGTTGTCGTGGGAGTGCTCCTGGGGCTCATCTATTCATCCTCGCTCTATTATTCGCTGGATATCGGCGCGAACAAGGGCGAGAACGGCGGGTTTCACGAGGCGGTTCTGGGGGTCGGTCTTTTCCTGGGGCCGCTGGTTGGCGTTTTCGGTGCGCGTTATCTGCCCGCGCTTGCCGGGCATCCCGAATGGATTGGCGCGCCAGGCGCAAAATTCGCGATCATCGCGCTCTATGTGCTGCTGGCGGGAGCGGGACTGCTGGGCTTGTCGTGCCGGCACCGAACGCCGCGCGTCGTCTAGTTGCTTCGCGTCATGATAAGGACACAGAAACATGGTCATTCCCCTGGCTTCTGAAGCGAATCTTGAACGGCATCTGCGCAAGCTGACGGTCGACATCGGCGTCCGGCTGGCCGGCTCGTCCGCCGAGCGCGCGGCGGCGGACTACCTGGCCGCGGCCGGTTCGTCCATCCCCGGCGTTAAGGTCGCGGTCGAGGATTTCCCGGTTTGGGAGCGCTCGGTAACCCGCGAGTCCCTGGAGGTCGAGCTGCATGGACAATGGCACGCCTTTGAGTGCTCGTTGTTCGGGGCCGCACCTTCAACAGATGGAGCGACCATCGAGGCGCCACTGGTTTTTTTCGACACGACCACAGGCTATCAGCATGCCGATCTCGCTTTCCTTAAAGGCAAGGCGGTCGTGCATCTGGGATGCCATCTGGATATGCCCGATCACTACCGCCGCCTAATGGAGGCAGAACCGGCCTTTCTCCTGTTTGTCGATACGCGCTTTCCGGGATCCGTCGCCCTGGCGGACGGCCTGTTTCCCGCCTACGTGCAGGCCTACGGTGCGCGCACGACGGTCAACGTCGCCTATCAGGACGCCTGGCGCTGGAAAAGAGAGCAGGGGAGCCGGGCCCGGTTGTGCGTGGCGGGCTGCCGGCGTAAGAGCCTGTCGGAAAATGTCATTCTCGAAATCGCCGGTTCCGACCGCGAGGCCGGCGTCATCTACGTCGGCGGCCATCACGATACGCAGGCGGGAACGGTGGGCGCGGACGACAACGCCGTGGGCAGCGCCTCGGTCGTCGAACTGGCCCGGATGCTGAGCGGCCTGCACCTGAAGCGCACCCTGCGACTGATCAGCTTCGGCGCGGAAGAGCAGCTCTCCGTGGGAAGCGCGTCGTATGTCCGGCGCCACCGGGACGAAGTCGCCTGCAACGGGTGCTTCATGTTCAACATCGATGGGTCCGGATCCCTGCTCGGCTGGCTCTCCGTGAACTACAATGGACCCAAGTCGCATGAAGATGCGCTCCGCACAACGTTTGGGAAACACGATTTCTATTTCAACCTGAAGCGCGAAATCTGCCCCTACACGGACCAGTTTCCCTTTGCGGTGGCGGGCGTCCCCGGATTGTGGCTGACGCGCATGAACTGCTCCAGCGGAACGTTCTATCACCATCGCCGCGACGACACGCTGAACAACCTGAGCGTATCCGGCCTTGCCAGTCAGTTGGATGCCGTTGCCGAGTTTCTGACGGTGCTGACCGAAGGCGATCCGGCCACCGTCAACGTCAAGCTCGCCCCCGAACAACAGGCGGCGGCGGAGCGGGTCTGGGAAGATCTTTGCGGGGGCTGGAATGGGTTTGATTAGCCAAGTGGCTTTCTGCTACTATCCATTTGCTCGTACTGTTTTGATGAGTTGATCATGCCGAAACGCCTTGGAACTGTATTGTTACTGTGGTCGCTGACGGTCTTACCACTGGTCGCGCAGGAGACCGTGGCCAACATCCGCGAAGCGGCCTTGCGCCGGTTTTCCGACGGCGAGTTCGCCGAGGCCTTGCCCTACCTGGAGCAGTTGATCGAAATTCAGGGGAGCAGCAAGGCCACACAGATTCTGGCGGGCTTGGAACGCGTTTACTACAATGCCGCCATGTGTCAGTTCCTGACCGGCAATTTCGCCGGATCCGAGCAGGCCTTCATCCGCTACAACAAGAAATACCCGCGCGGCATCTACCTGCACGAATCCTACGTCTACATCGCGGATGGCCAGCGTTTTTCCGGCAAACTGGATCTCGCCATCAAAAGCTACGAGGCGGCGCTGAAGCGCTTCACCTATCCGGTCGACCTCCGAACCGACATCTACGCCGCCATTGCCCGATGCCATCTGGCCGGCGACGACTGGGAGCGCGCGCGCGAGCCGCTGCGAAAAGCGTTTGAATGCGCACCCGACTCCCTGCGCCGGAACCGCGCGGCGACCCTCCTGGCGACGGCCTACCTCAAAACGCTCGACCTCGACAAGATCTACCTGATGGTGCCGTACTTGCTGACGCGCGACTCGCTGGCGTCGCGTTCGATCGCCTTCAACATGGCGGCGCTCGAGGCCGGCGATGCCCTGTTTGGCGAGGAGCGCTATCGCGAGGCCTTCTGGATCCACCGCCTGGTCTACCCGCATGACGAAGTGATTGCGAGGACCGAGGCCTTTCTGGAGTATCTGACCCGGATGGTCCTGGATGCACAGCAAAATTATCCCGAGCCGCGGCGTCTGATGCGTCTGCAGGAGTGGGGCGCCGACACCGAAGCGGAACTGAAGGCCTTGCAGGAGCAGGTCGAAAATTACGATGTCGATCTGATGTACCGCATTGCCCGCGGCTACATGGAGGCCCGGCGCTTTCGTGAGGGCTGCGAGCTTTTCCTGCAGCTTCACGGCACGGGCGGAGAGGAACGCGCCGAGGAAGCACTCTACCTCGCCTTCGTCTGCGCGGCCAATCTGCAGCCGACGGCGCGTGCCTACGGGATCGGCCGGCGTTACATGGATGCCTATCCCGCCGGCGAGTGGTACGACAACCTGACGTTGATGATCGGCCAGATGCTCGCCAAAGAACTGAACTGGGCGGAAGTGATTCGCCACTTCAGCGAGGTGCTGCAAGTTCGCCCCGCCCATCAGGCAGCGGCCGAGTGCCTGTACCTGCTGGGCTATGCCCACTTCATGGAGGAGCAGTTCGAGCAGGCGCGCGTGCGGCTGCTGGACTTGCGCACCCGTTTTCCCGAGAGCGACCTCATGGACGACGCCGTCTACTGGAGCGCGATGGCGTCGATCTTCGATGGCGACTTCGCGACCGGCGCCACGGATTTCACGCTGCTCCTCGACCGGTTCCCCGAATGCCGCTACGCCATCGATGCCGCCTTCCGGCGCGCCGTCTGCAACTATGCGCTGGGCGAGTATGACCTGGCTGAGCAGCGCTTGGCGGCCTTCATCCTCAAGCACCCCGAGCACGCCCTGTTCGGCGAAGCGCAAATGACACGCGGGGATATCGCCGGCGCGGTCGGTCGCGTGGACGACGCGATCCGCTGCTACCAACTGGCGATGGCGGTCTCGACCAACAATCTCAACATCGAGCAGTTCAACCATTGCGCCTTCCAGGCCGGCGAGATTCTTTTCGATCATGAACGCTATGCCGACCTGCGCGCGCACTTCCAGCGCTATCTGGAAATGAATCGGGAGGAATCCAATCAGCCGCTGGCGATCTACTGGATCGGCCGCGCCATGTGGCAAATGGGCGAGCGCATGGGAACGGTGCGCTACTACCGCGATGCCGCCCTGAAATACGGCCGCGCGCGTCAAGCGGTCGGCGTGGACATGATCCTCGACGAGTGGGTGTCGGCCACGCGCAAGTGCACCCCGGACGAGTCGGCGGTCGCCTGGAAGGACATTGAACTGACGATCCGGGCGGCGCGCGACGGCGGCAACCGCGTGGCCATGCTCCGGTTTCAACGTCTGCTGCTTTATCACCCGAATCTGAAGCCTGCCGAGCGGGAGCGCGTCTTGGATCAGATGTGCACGAGCTCGAACATTCCCCATGCGAGCCCCTCTGTGCTCGAAACCATGCTGACCACGGCCCGCGAGCGCAAGCAGGATGGGCTGGCGGTGCAGGTCGCCCGCGCCATCATTGCCGATTTCACGGAGACCGACTATGCCTTGGATGCGCGGATGTATCTGGCTCAGCGCGCCATCGGACTGGCACGCGCGGAAACCGAAGGCTCCCCGGGGGCGGCGAAGCTGTTCGACGAGGCCGCCGCGCATCTCAAGGTGATCCGCGATGTCTACGCGACGAGTCCCGAGGCGGCGGAGGCGCTGCTGACGCTGGGTGAAATTTACGGCTTGCAGAACAAGATGAGCGAGGCGGATCAATGCTATCAGGACGTGCTGGGCGTCCGTGGCTGGCGCAACCTGTGGCCGCGCGCCCTGATGGGCCGCGGACAATGCGCGGAGATCAAGCGAGAGTGGATCAAAGCCTCGGCCTTCTACGAGCGGATTTACGTGCTGTACATCGGCCATCGCGCCGTGGCGGCCCAGGCCTACCTCAAGCGGGCGGAATGCCTGCACCGGGGCTACGAAGATGTGAAGGCGATCGAGACGCTCAAGGCCATGCTGGAAAACAAGGATTTTGAGCCCTTCCCGGAGTATGAAAAGGCGCAGCAGCTGCTGGCCAAACTGGGAGGACCGCAGGGATGAAGCGTCGCAGCGTCAACATGAATATCCCGCGGCGCCGCCGGGCGTTGCTGCCGCTCCTGCTTGTGTGTCTTTCGGGTCTCGGCACGTTCACGGGGCAGGCGCAAACGGCAGGCACCACGCGGCGGACGGGCGAGAGCCAGCCGATCACCACAGCCCCGGTGAAGGTCCGGTTGTGGAGCGAAAAGGCGAAAATGGATGTCGTGCTGGTCGGGCGCACGGCAACCCATCTGCTGCAGGCGCCGGATGCGAGCGGAAACAATCCGCGGCTGGAGATTGCCCAGATCCTGGGCGCGGAGTTCACGCTGGACTACAATCGCTTCGAGGTGATGCGTGCGCTGTACGCCAGCGACTGGGCCACGGCGATTCGCTTGCAATTCAAGGCCTGCGAACCGACCTTTGCCTACCTGGATCTGCCGAACAACAACGCCGCGGTGGAAGTCATGGAGTTGGGGACGACGATGCTGCGGGCCGCGGCGCGCTCGATGCGCGGCGCTAAAAGCACGGAAGATCGTGATCGGGCCAAGCGCCAATACGAGTCGGCGCTTGCCATTTTCCAGCACTGCGCCAAAGTCAACTGGAGCAGCATCGGGCTGCTCGGTACGTTGAAGGGCTGCCGCTGTCTGATTGCGATGGACAATGCCCGATCAGCCTACTATCAGATCAACTCCATGGAAGAGCCTGTGGCCGGCGATGCCGCCTTTGGGCACTACTGGCTCGTGCAGGCGGAGCTGCATGCGTTGACCAACGGCTATCAATCGGCCATGGATGCCAGCGTGAAATCGCTATGCTTCGAGAACAAGGATGTCGAGACCTTCCCCGATGCCCTGCTGATTTCGGCGCACTGCTACGAGGCGCTGGGGGAACCTTACCGTGCGCGCGATGTCTATTTCGAAGTGGCCAAGCTCTTCCCCCGGACGGACTGGGCCGCGACAGCCGCGGAGCGACTCAGAAAAATCATGGCTTCGGGCGCGACACGGGTGGCGGAATCGGAATCCGTCGAACAGGCTTTTCTGGGCATCAGCGAGGACATGAACGCATTGGTCGATGACTATCTCAAGGAGCAGGCGGGGGCGCTTGCGGAGCAGGACCTGGAGCAGGAGTCGGCGGTTGTGGATCGCATGGCTCCCGCCCCGAATTGACCTCCATTGTTTGAGCGCATGAAAAACGAGGAATGAAGATGACAATGAAACAACGCAATCCGATGATCTTTGCTGCGGCCTTGCTGGCGGCTACAACGGTACTGATCGCACAGGCGCAGACGGGTTCACCAGTCGCCGTAGCCAAGGATGCGCAGTGGAATACGCTGTGGGATTACTGGAAAGTGGGCGGATTCTGCATGTATCCGATCGGACTCTGCTCCGTGGGAGCCGTGGCGCTCACCGTCTATTGCTGGTTACAGTATCGCCCTGTTAAGATGAATCAGCCCAACATGGTCCCGCTATTGAATGAAGCCTTGTCGCGGCTTGATGTCGCGCAGGCCATTACCATTTGCGACAGCGCGAACGGCATGTTGACCAACACGCTCGGCGCGGGTCTCAAGCGCGTTGGAGAAAATGCCTTGGATATCGGAAAAATTGAAAAGGCCATGGAGGAAGCCTCGGTTGAGGAAGTCAACGAGGGAATGAAACCGTTAACCTATCTGTCGGTCATTTCCCAGGTGGCGCCGATGTTCGGCCTGCTGGGCACCGTCACGGGGATGATCGGCGCTTTCAACAAGATCGGCATGGGCGGAATGGGCGATCCCGAACAGCTGGCCGCCGACATTGGCGAGGCCATGATAACGACTGCCGCCGGTCTGCTCGTCGCAATTCCAACCATGTTCGCCTATTTTGGCTTCAAAGGACAATACACGACCAACATTTCGCGCATTTCCCGAATCCTCGGCGACCTCGTCCATCAGCTTAGCGAGCCGACGCGATCGAGCGGCGACGAAGCGACATCCAACGCGCGCATTTTATAGGCGATCCTTCCGGAGCGGCGCCATGCGCATTCATATCGAGCAAACGGAAGAGACCAAGTTCCAGATGGCACCCATGATCGACATGGTGTTCCTGCTGATTATCTTTTTCATGACCGCCTCGCACCTGAGTTCCACCAAGAACATGGACCTTGAGATTCCGAATGCAGCCAGCGGCACCGTGCCGAAGGAACGCCCGGACCGGTGGACCGTGAACATCCTCCGCGACGGATCGGTCTTCAGCGGGACGCAGCCCGTCAGTCTCGAGGAGCTCCGCACGCTGGTCGCGGCACGCGTGCAAAGCGATCCGGCCATGAAGGTCTATTTGCGTGCCGACAAGCTGACCCCTCACCGGGAGGTGCGGCTGGTCATGAACGCCATGGCCGAGGCGGGCGTGGGCGATTTCATCTTCGGGGTGTTCTCGCCGACGGACAACACGGAGGGCGCCCCATGAAAGTGATGGTTCCAGCTGCGGACGAGCCGGAGTTGAGCATTGCTCCGTTGATCGACATGACCTTTCTGCTGCTGATCTACTTCATCTGCACCTGCAGCCTGATCATGCCGGAGGCCGATCTGGGCATTCGCCTCCCCGGGATGGTGGCACAAGCGACAACGGTGGACATGCCGGATGAACAGATGATCGAGGTGCGTGAGAACGGACAGATTTTTCTGAATGACCGCGAGTTCGACTCGGCCGGCTCCCAGGATCTTCCTGAATTGCTGCGTACGTTGAGAATGTACAAGGCTGCATCGGAGTCGTCCGGCAATCCTGCGCTGATCACCATCTGGGCCGAGGACAAAACGGCGCATCAACGTGTCATCGATGTCATGAACGTATGCGCGGCCGCAAAAATCAAGGATGTGACGTTTGCGGGAGGCGCGGAGTAGATGGCTATGGACGTAACCGTCAATACGACACCCGAGCCGGGCGCAGGTCAGCCAGAGAAGAAGCCCCGGATCGCCCGTTCCGTGCGCCGCAAACAACTTCTGCGCTATGTGATTCTCGGCAGCCTCGGGGTTCATCTGCTGGCCATGATCATTTTCGGCGGCGTGAAGCTGGTGCAGTATTTCACCGAGGAGGAGACCGTCTTCGAAGTGCCGCCCCCGGCCAAGACCTACGAGCCGCGCAAGGTCGAACTGAAGGTCAAGGTGCAAAGGCGCCAGCGCAGTTCCAGCCGCCCGGCCATCATTCCCCGCATGGTATCGTCCAAGCCTTCGCAGCTGGCCTTCCCCGAGATCAAGATCGATCCGAAGCTGGTCACCACCACCTTCCAGCCGAAGTTCAAGGCGATCAGCGGCAAGGGACTGGGGGCCGGATTGGGGACGGGATATGGAACGTCCGGCTTTGGCGAGGGCGTATCGACCATTAATTTCTTCGACATTCAAGCCCGCGGCGAGCGTATCGCGGTGCTCGTCGACGTGTCGGTCAGCATGGTCGAGGAGGAGCGCGGCGGGCCGGCGGGCTTCAACCGCGTGCGTGAACGGTTGTCGCAGGTCGTGGGCGCGCTCAAGGATGGCACCCTGTTCAGCGTGATCGTGTTCGCCGACGGGTGCTCGTCGATGAGCCCGAAGATGGTCTACGCGAGCGGAGATACCCGGTCGCAGGCCAAGGCCTTTCTGAGCGGGTTCAATGTTGCGGGAAACTATGGGCTGGAAAGCGGCAATTTTTCGGGGGCCAAGGTGGGGTTGCCGGCCATGGGCGGCACCACGCGTCTGGACCTGGCGCTGAGCGCGGCGATGGAGCAGCTTGCCGATACGATCATGATCATCAGCGATGGGCTTCCCCAGGTGGTCAAGCCGCTCGATCCGAATGCCATGAATGCCCATCGTCAGCGTCTCGAACAGTGGCGCACAGCCAATGCCGGCGCCATCCGCGATTACGAGGAGGCTGCGGTCAATGCCCCGGCCGAGCGCGTCTGGGTGCCCCCGCAGCCCGCGCGTCCCCCAAGCAAGGCTGCCTTGAAGGAGGGCGCCCGTCCCGACCCCGGTTCACCCGCGCGTGAAGGCTATTGGCGAACCGGCCACCATCGCCCGGCGGGTCCCCAGGCGCCGCCGCCGCCGCAGCCTGGAAAATGGTCGCTGGCCGACTTCATCCAGCATATGACGCTGATCTATGAGGCCGAGTACAAGCCCAAGTCGCTGAAAGAGCCCCAGGTGAGTTGCATCGGCTATCAAATCGACAAGGATGGCGGCGAGTTTCTCAATGGACTGGCCAAGCGCTACAAAGGGCAATACCGGTTGGTCCGGAAGCTGCGTTGAGTCAAAATCGCTTGTCGCGACGAATCCCTTTCGGATAAAATTAATCCCATGAACAAGCCGCTTGTCATCATCCCCACCTACGACGAACGCGATAACGTGCGGGCGATCGCCGAGGCCGTCCTCAGCAACTTGCCTGAGGGCGAGGTCCTGTTCGTCGATGACAACTCGCCCGATGGAACCGGGGTGTTGCTGGATCAAATGACCAAGGAGAACCCGCGCATTCATGTTCTGCATCGTGCCGGCAAGCAAGGGCTCGGGCGCGCCTACATCGCCGGGTTCAAGTGGGCCCTGGCGCGTGATTTCACCTATATCTTCGAGATGGATGCCGATTTCTCGCATGATCCCGCTGAACTTCCTCATTTCATCCAGGCGGCTCAGAAGGCCGATCTTGTCCTGGGCTCGCGGTACATTGGCGGCATCCGCGTGATGAATTGGCCGATGAGTCGCCTCTTGATCAGCACCGGGGCGGGTAAGTTCGTCCGCTTCGTAACCGGACTTCCCATCCACGATCCAACGGGCGGCTTCAAATGCTTCCGTCGTGTCGTTTTGGAATCCATTGAACTGGACAAGATCACGTCCAACGGCTACTCGTTTCAAATCGAGATGACCCACACCGCCTGGATGAAGGGTTTTCGCATCCAGGAGATCCCCATCACCTTCGAGGATCGCCGCGCCGGCTATTCGAAGATGAGCCGAGCCATTGCCAAAGAGGCTTTTTTCATGGTCATCAAATTGGCGGCCCGTTGCGGCTTCCGGCGCTCGCCGCGAATGAAGGCGAGATAAGGCGCAAGCTTGGCACCCATGCGTGAACACGCTTCAGCTCTCGATTGGCTGCGCTTGTTGAGGCCGGCTCAATGGACCAAGAACGGCATCGTTCTGGTGGCCTATTTCTTTGCACGCTGGGATCCGAGCCAGCACGCGCATGTCTCGGGACCGTTGCCGCTCGTGATGTCGGTGCTGGCGATGCTGGACTTCTGTCTGATCGCCGGCGGCGTCTATATTCTGAACGACTACATCGACCGGAAGGCCGATGCGCTGCATCCGGAGAAGCGTCACCGTCCCCTTGCCGCCGGCAAGATCGCGCCCCGCACCGCAGTCCTGGTTGCACTGCTCCTGCTGGCCTTGGGCGTTGCCGGCGCCTGGATGCTGGCGCCGCCTTTCGGCTGGGTGGTCAGCGCTTATCTGCTGCTTCAGATTGCCTATTCCTGCAAGCTCAAGCAGATCGCGATCCTGGATGTCTTTCTGATCGCGTTGGGCTTTGTCTTGCGGGCCATTGCCGGCGCGGCCGTCATCGCGGTGCGCATCTCGCCCTGGCTGCTGCTGTGCGCGTTTCTGCTCGCTCTGTTTCTGGGCCTGTGCAAGCGCCGGCACGAGAAGCATCTGCTGACCGGCGACGAGGTTCATCACCGCAAGGCGTTGATGGGGTACACCGCGATTCTCCTGGATCAGATGATTGCCTGTGTCGCCGCCTCGACCATCATCGCCTATGCGCTCTACACCTTGAACGCCGAGACGGTCCGGCGTTTCGGGACGAGTGGCCTGGGATTCACCATTCCCTTCGTGATGTTCGGCATCTTCCGCTATCTCGATCTCGTCTACAACGGGAACAGCGGCGGCCGCCCGGAACGCATTCTCCTGACGGACAAAATCCTGATCGCCACGATTCTGCTTTTTGTGCTCACGGCCCTGGCCGTCTTCCTGATCGCCGGACACGGCGCCCTGCACGTGGGATAATGCGGGCTCCGCCCGCAACCCAATCGAACCGCAGATTGAAGACGCCGCGACATATTTTTAACGCCGGTCCGTCGCGACATACACATTGGTGGTAACCTGAAAGCAAATATCTCCGCGATGATCAGCGCCTGAACGCGCCCATCCGGGATCGACATCCAAGCGGCAGAAGGGCAAGAAAGACCGCGACACAGCCAACCGCAACCGTTGTGGCTCGGGCTATCTGTGACGGGTAGTTCATCTCATTTGTCTATATTGCGGTAGGTAGCCCGTACCACATAGAGAACCAAAAAAGTCATGCCCCCTATGAATATCGCTGGCAGGACCTTCCCCCCCAACCAAGAGGGGCTCAAGGAAACAACGGCGAGCAGAGAGAGAGGTATGGCCAGAAACACGACAAGATACCTCCATTTGCCCCATTCTCCGACGCCGAGGAGCATGAGCAACATGCCGATGATAGCAATAAAACAGGAAACTAACGGATTGCCGTGGGCGGCCCGCTGATCGAAATAGTTGGCAATCAGGTCAAGGGAACCGAAGAGAAGCAGCGCAAGCCCTGGAATCGCTGTGATAATGAATAGGACTAGCTTAGAGATAGTCATTTAAAGCTCTCTTGATACATCTGTCCATTTTACGGTCAGGGGTGGCGAGGAGAACGCTCCTCTATGATATCCTTCCACGGATCCAGTTCCTCATTGACCGTCATTTCTAAAAAAAAATTGCCTCAATGTTTATGACATCGGAATCGTTGCGTGGTGTTGGCGAACGGAGCTTTACATCAGTTGATGCGGGATCCTTGACCGCGTTCTCGTCTGTCTGGAGCGCCTGGACCGTGATTGCGCGAAGGCTTTCACGGGTTGGGGGGGCAAATTTTATTGGTGGGTGCCGCCAGTAAATCATGAAGAGATCCATGTCACTGCCTAGGATACTGCGCAGGCGGACCAATTCCGCACCGGGCGTGTCCTCCGGAGCGAAGAAAAAGATGGTGCAGAAATGAGTCGCGAGTTCCGCGACAATCGCATCGTCCGAAGCGCAGAGTTCCGCGGCCCTCCTAACCATCGGTCCCGTTGCCAGGTTTCGGTTGATCAGGAGGAAGGCCATCATTGACTCGTGGATCGCAGGATTGTCGTTGTTCAGCACGTCAAAAAAACACTTCTCGATCAGTTGACCGTATGTCTTTCGAAAATGATCGGCGTTGTAGACAGCGGGCCAGTAGAACGCTGATAGCGCTTCGATCCACAAATAGAGTTTCCTTTGGGCGGGAGTGTCGCGTTCCAAGCGACCAGACACAAGTTCTTCGTTGACGTGCGACAACGCCATTCGAAATCCCGCGTTGCCCATTTCGAACACGTCGGATACGAAATCCTCGTCATCTGCCCAAGCTCGACTCTTGAAGTTGTCAAGGATGAAACCTGCGACGAGCGAACCGCTGCCGATTGGTGGTTCTACAGGAATGCTGCAACATCCTGCACAATGCATGACGACCGCTGTGCCAATAGCCATCCCTGTCAAAGCTAGGAACCTTCTACTCATTATTACGTCCTTTTTCATAGTTCGTTTTCCTTACGGCGTAGGTTGAACCTCCTCGAGTAGGTTGGCATTCTGATAGTATACATCCCAATAAGCTTGACATATCTTTCCGCCAGTTGCTTTCCGTAATTCCGTCAACTTCGCTTTCCATTCTTGACGTAGTGTCTTTACCAGCGCATCGGAGTACAACGCCTCCGTCATGGCGTGTTTGTTGAAAATGGAGCGGAACTGTGCATTCCAACTTGCATCCGTGACTAGGTTGCCCTGTGGGTCGGCCAAGTATACGTCGAACGTCGCAGCCGATAGAGCCGGCATGGCCCAGAGCGACTTTCCAAGCTTGGCGCGAATCTTTCCGGCATCAGATCCCGCAGCGAAGTTGCAGCCCCAAGCGCTCAGCTTGGTCAATAGGATTTCCTCGGGACCAAAACGCTGCAGGCTTCGTAAGGAAAGCTCCTCGGACTCTTTTCCTGAACCAGGATAGTTGAGCACAAGTTTCGTAGAGTTAGCATGGGAAAACATCAATGTCTCGGCGTCGGAATCCTGCAATAGCCGACTCACAGCTTCATACCCCTGATAAGTGCCTGAGAGGTCCTTGCCCCAAATGTAGAGGTTTGTGAATGAGTGGTTTTGTGTGTGTGTGAATTCGGCAACCAAGTTCCATCCGTCGTAGAGATAAGTGTGGGTGGCTTCAGGCGTGACCTTCAGCACACGGCGGCTCATGTGGTCGTAGGCGTTTGAGACTACAAGCGCCGAGTTGGAATAAACTGCGGCTAGCCGGTTCTCGGCGTCCCAGACATACGTGAACCTCCCGTCCCAGATCAAATTACCGTCCAAGTCGTAGGAAAGGGTGTCTTCGCATGGAGGCGTGGAAGCGCTGGAGATGTTGGTGTACTGGTTGAGGGCGTTGGCTGTGTAGAGGTTGGTAATCGCGTTAAATGAAGCCCAGAGGTTGTTCCCAATGCCATCGTACAAGTAGCAAAAAGCATTCGTGGCGATGTTTGCGCTGGTCACTTCGGACCGGGTGTTGTAGTCGAAGGTGTCATCGTTGCGGCCAGTGATGCGGTTGAGCACGTCGTAAGTATAGGCAAGCGGGTTTACCGGCATACCGTCGACGCTGTTGGTAATGGTTGTCACGAGGTTGCGACGATAGGTGTCGCGGGTGAGCGCGCGGGAGAGTGTCGTACCGTTCGGTGTAGAAGACCCGGCCGTAGGGATCGAAGAAGAAGTTACGACTTCCGT
>CAZQKI010000026.1:0-34120 GCA_964592855.1 uncultured Lentisphaerales bacterium | reverse complement strand
CCGGAGGACCGTCCTACGTCGAGAGTTCCCCCGATTCCTCGTTCCCTGCAGGCGAACCGCCACCCCCTACTCGTACACCTACCCGTACACTCAAATCTTTCCCTATCTCGGGAGATTCGCGTGCACGAGTAGGTGTACGAGTACGTGTGGTGGGACCGTCCACCGTCGGATGCGTCTGCGCGGTCCGATACGTCCCGCGCTACTTTTGCGGACGCATCGAGCCGGGCGCGAGCGGTGGAGCGGGACGTATCGGACCGCTCAAAGTCGATCGAGTGAAAACGAACGTAAATGACTGGACTTTAGCCTAATACGCAAACAAACCACGTGAGGTGTCTCAGACCAGTGAAGCCTCTGCCCCGGCCGCCTGGCTAGTCCCAAAGCTTTGTCGCGAGCTTTGTCGAGTGTTCGAAGAGGCGAATAAGAAGTGTATGGAAATTGCGGAGCACACCCTTAACCGTACACTTCGGCGCACACTTCGTCCCCACTCTTATGCGCCCCCCATTACCCCCGCCCGTTTTATCCTAGTTACAGCGATGCGCCGGATGGGGTATAATGCGGCATTGTTATGTCGGCGAAGGAACCAACAGACGCCATCCAGCAGCGCGCGCAAGCCGATGCGATTTGGCAGGATGCACGCTTTTGCCTGGGCGCACAGGGTTTGCTGAGCGTCATCATGCCCGCGTACCATCTGGAGAAGGTCATCGCGGCGAACCTCGACCAGGTCCACGACCTCCTGTCAGGTCGGATTCCCTTTGAAATCGTTGTGGTGGACGATGGCAGCGGCGATGGCACGGCGGCGGCGATCGGCGAGGCGCAGTCCCGGCATCCCGACACCATCCGTCCCCTCATCCTGGAGGAGAACGGCGGCAAGGGGGCGGCTTTGCGGCGAGGATTCTACGCCAGCCGCGGTTCGCATGTCCTGCTGCTGGACGGGGATCTGGATCTGGCGCCCGGGAAACTGAGCCGGTTCTTCGAAATCATGCGCCGGGACAATGCCGACATTGTGATCGGCTCCAAGCGCCATCCCGAGTCGGACATCGACTACCCCCTGCGGCGGCGCATCGCCAGCCGCGTCTACTTCGGCATCGTCCGTCTGCTGGTCGGCCTGCCGGTGACGGACACGCAGACGGGGATGAAGCTCTTCCGCCGCGAAGCGCTGCAGTGGTCCGTCGACCGCATGCTGGTGAAGCACTACGCCTTCGACCTGGAGATGCTGGCGATCGCGCACGGCCATGGCTGTCGGGTGAGCGAGGCGCCGATCCATATGGATTACGGCAACAAGGTCGGCGCGTTAACGTGGAACAATGTCCGTACCGTGATGACCGACACCCTCGCCATTTTCTACCGGCTGCGGCTCATCCACTACTACCAAAGCGTCGAGCCGGGGGAGATTCCGAATCCGCCGCCCCGCGTCTCGGTGGTGATCGCCTGCCCGGCGCCTTCGCCTTTTCTGGACGAGGCGTTGGCGGCGATCGCCCGGCAGACGCTGCCCCCCTGCGAAGTCATCGTCCTGCCCGATGCCGCGACACCGGCGCCGCTGGCGGCCGGGGCGATCCCCGTCCGCGTGCAGCCCACCGGACACATCCGTCCGGCGGAGAAGCGCAATCTGGGACTGGCGCTGGCGCAGGGCGAGATCGTGGCTTTTCTCGACGACGATGCCTATCCCGCGCCGCAGTGGCTCCAGCAGGCCTTGAAGTATTTTTCGCGTCCCCAGGTGGCTGCGGTCGGCGGGCCGGCCCTGACGCCGCCTCACGATCCCTGGGCGGCGCAAATGGGCGGGCGCGTCTATGCGAACATTCTCGTCTCGGGCGGCTATCTCTACCGGTACATCTCCGAGCGTGTCCGGAAGGTTGACGACCTCCCGAGCTGCAATCTGCTGGTGCGGACCTCCGTCTTGCGGGAGCTGGGCGGCTTCAACACCCGGTACTGGCCTGGCGAGGACACCATCCTCTGCTCGGACATCGTCCATCGCCTGGGGCGTCAGCTGATCTACGATCCCTGGACGGTCGTTTACCACCATCGGCGTCCGCTCTTCGGGCCGCACCTGCGGCAAGTCGGCCGCTACGCCCTCCACCGCGGATTCTTTGCCCGGCATTTCCCGGAGACCTCCTGCAGAATCAGCTACATGCTCCCCTCGCTTCTGGCCCTGGGCGTGGCCTTCGGCTGGATTGCGGCGTGCCTGAATCGCTGGCTGGGCTGGATCTATTTTGGCACGATTTCCGCTTATCTGCTGATTACGCTTCTGGGTGCGTTCAACCGGCGTCTGCCGGCGTGGCTGATGACCTGGGCGGGAATCGTGTCGACGCACCTGGTGTACGGCGTGCGGTTCCTGCAGGGGCTCTGCTCGCGGACGATGCCCTGCGAAGCCCTCCAGTTCGATCACCCTTCCGAAACGGGGAAACCTTCATCATGAAAATACCGGTTCCTGCAAGCTTGTTCCTGGCCTGGATGCTGTTGGCTGCGCCGGGATCCGCCCAGATTGTTTTCGAAGCCGAGGCGGCGGCGGCTACGGAAGCCCCCCTGGTGGTCGTCTCCGCCGATCGCGTCCCCCCCGGCTCGGTCTTCGTCCCCGGCGCCTCGGGCGGCAGCTATCTGGAAATCCCCGAGAAGGCCGGAAATCCGCCGAAACTGGACAAGGGCTACGCCCGGCTGGAATTCGATCTGGCCGCCGACGGCGAGTACATCCTCTGGGGGCGTGTCTGGTGGGAAGGGGAGTGCAGCAACTCCTTTCTGGTGCAGATCGATGACGGCGCTCCCTTCCTCTTCGGCGAGGATGCAACCTATCGCACCTGGCACTGGGTCAAGTATCCAGTCGCGCGGATGACGCCCCCGATCAAGCTCAAGCAGGGCCGGCACGTGCTGCTCTTCAAGAACCGCGAGGACGGCGTCCGGTTGGATCAGATCGTCCTGAGTCCGAACAAGCGGTTCGTGCCGGTCGACATCGAGCAGGCAACGGCCGGGGGAGTGGCTCCTTGAGGCTGAACCCTCCTTTCATACAGAAGGCCCTGGGCGGTCTGGTGCTGCTGCTGGTGGTCGTTGCGCCGACGCAATGGAGTCTGCCGCTGCCGGGTGGCGTTCATCTGACGCTGGCCGACCTGCTGCTGCTGGTCGCGGTCCCCCTCGGCCTGTGCGCGGGCCTGCGCGCCTGGCCGCTGCCTTTTTCGCATGCGCTCTTCCTGGGGCTGGCGGGGTTGTCGGCCGCTTTGGCCTCCGACTGGCGCGAAGCCGTCAAGGAGTGGATCCAGCTGGCGCTCTATTTCGGTTTGGCCACGTGGCTGGCGGAGACGGCCCTGCGTCAGGGCGGGCGCCGCGGGATGACGCGCGCCGTGCAGGCTTTTCTCGTGGCGGGGGTGTTCATCGTGGTGCTGGCCTTGGCGCAATACTGGCGCGTGCCGCACGACAATCCGCTGGAGGTGCGCGGCACCTTCGGCAACCGCAATGTCCTGGGCGGCTATCTGGCCCTGCTGCTCCCCCTGGCCTTCGGCCTCCACCTTTACGCCGCCTCGCTTTGGCGCCGGATCGCCCTGGCGCTGCTGGTGATGGCGGGGCTCTCGGTGTGCCTCTCCGGCCCCGCCCTGCTGGCCATTGTGCTGGTTCTGGTGGCGCTGGCTGCGCAGCGCGGGCGATTCTGGCTGCTCGGGACCGGCCTCGTCCTGATGGCTGGTTACACCCTCGTGCTGCCGCGGATGCCCCGCGCGAACGACTACGCGGCCTTCGCTTCGATGGCGCTGTACGACGAGGCGGGGGAGCCGTCCCGGCGCTATCCCGAATGGCAGGCTGCAGCGGTGATGGCCCTTGAACGCCCGTGGACGGGGCAGGGGCTGGGCAGCTACCAGAAGCAGATCGGCTCCTTCTACGGCGTGGTGCCGAATGCCACGGGCCCGGCCGAGCCCGACATCCAGAACCTCTACCTGGTGCTGGCCGCCACGGCGGGCCTTCCCGCCTGCTTTGCCTTTTTGGCCATGCTCCTGGACGCCGCTGCGTCCGCCTGCCGGGGACGCCTCCTGCGGCGCGCGGACGAAGGCGGCCTGCTGCCGGGACTGGATGCCGGTCTGGCCGGCGCGCTGGCCGCATTCGCGCTGACGGCCGTCTGGCATCCCCTCCTGGTGCGGGGCATCGGACTGCCCCTCGCGTTGATTCTGGTGGCGGCCCGTTTCCGGAAGGTCGCCGATGAACTATAGGAATTGCCTCATGCGGTGCAAAACCGACGACCGGGTCTTCAAGATCGACCCGCGCGCGATTCACAACCCCTTCATGCGCATCGGGGTGGGGTTGACGCGGGGCCTCATCGAGCACACGCTCTGCTTCCCCGGGCTCAACAAGATCTATGCCGACTCCATCGATCCCGACGGAGACGCTTCGCTCTCCTTCGCGCGGCGTGCCCTGCAGTCCATCAATGTGACCTGGAAGACCCATGCCGCATCGGCCAACCCGATTCCCGCCGAAGGCCCCGTCGTGCTCGTTGCCAACCACCCCTTCGGCGGTATTGAAGGCGTTGTGCTGCTGGCGATGATGGAGGATTACCGTCCGGACTTCAAGGTCATGGCGAACTATCTGCTTTCCCGCATGCCGGCGGCGCGCGACTTCTTCATCTTCGTCGATCCCTTCGGCAGCCGGAACTCGGTTGCGGCCAACCTGCGTCCGATCAAGGAATGCCTCTCCTGGCTGAAGCAGGGCCATGTCCTCGGCGTCTTTCCCGCCGGCGAAGTGTCGAGCGTCGACATCCACACGGGACATGTGCGCGATCCCGCCTGGAGCACGTCGATCGCCTCCATTGTGCGACGCACGCAGGCGACGGTCGTTCCCCTGTTCTTCGACGGACAGAATGGCCCGATCTTCAATGTGGCCGGATTGATTCACCCGCGACTGCGCACCCTCATGCTCCCCAAGCAGTTGATGAACAAGCGTGGACGGGAGCTGTCCATCCAGATTGGCCAGCCCATTCCGTGGAAGGAGATGGAGGAATACGCGAGCGATGCCCAGTTGATCCAGTATCTGCGGCTTCGCACCTACATCCTGGCCGAGCGTGCATCCTCGACCCGGACGAAGCGCCGGCTGCCGGCGCTCAAGCTGCCCCGGCGCCAGCTTCGTCTGGAGCCGGTCATCGAGGCGGTGAACGCCGGATCGATGGCGCGGGAAATCGCGGCGCTGCCCCGGGAACAGATCTTGATCGAGGCGAACGAGATGCTCGTCTGCTATGCGCGGGCGCCTCAGATTCCGACGGTGCTCCGCGAGATCGGCCGCCTCCGCGAGATCACCTTCCGGGCCGTGGGCGAAGGCACGGGGAAGTCTGTCGATCTGGACCGTTTCGATGCGCATTACCTGCATCTGTTCATTTGGAACGCAACCAAGCAGGAGGTGGTCGGCGCCTATCGCATGGGCCTGGCCGACGAGATCATGGCGACGCACGGCGTGAAAGGGCTTTACACGCACACCTGCTTCCGCTTCGGCAAACGCCTCATGCAGCAGTTGCAGCCGGCCATCGAACTGGGGCGCTCGTTTGTCCGTCTGGAGTATCAGAAGGCCTTCAGTTCGCTGCTCCTGCTCTGGCGGGGCATTTGCCTGTACGTTGTCAGGAACCCGAAATACCACCATTTCTTCGGGCCGGTCAGCATCACGAACGAGTACCGCGACGCTTCGCGCAATTTGCTCCTCCGCTCCTTGAGGCTGACCAACTTCGAGAACGAACTGGCCCGCCTGGTGAAGCCGCGCCGGCGTCCGCACCGGCTCAAGCGAGCGGAATGGAATCTGCCCGACTTCCATCCCTACATCGACAATCTCGACCTCGTGACCAAGCTGATCCAGGAGATCGAGAGCGACCAGAAGGGGATACCCGTCCTGCTCCGCCAATACCTGAAAATGGGCGGGCGGCTGCTGGCGTTCAATGTCGATCCCGCCTTCAACTTCGCCTTGGACGGGCTGATTTCGGTCAACCTGCTGAAGTGCGACCCGAAGGTGCTCAAGCGTTACATGGGAGCCGCCGAGCTGGATGCCTACCTGCGGTTGCACGGGGTTGATCCCCGCGCCCTGGAGCAGGCGCAAGCGGGCGGAGACGGGGAGCTTGCATGATTGCGATGCTGCGGGGTTTGCTTTTTTCCAAACAACCCTCCGAGGTGATTCTGGAGGTGGGCGGGGTCGGGTATGAAATTCTGATTCCGCTGAGCACCTACGACTGCCTGCCCGCCACCGGGAGCGAGTGCCAGTTGATGGTCTGCCATGTGGTCCGCGAAGACGACGAGCTGCTCTTCGGGTTTGCGACCGTGGAGGAGAAGAAGCTCTTCAAGCTGCTGCTGACGATCAGCGGCGTGGGCCCCAAACTGGCCCTTTGCGTGCTGAGCGGGTTGACGATTTCCGAGTTCAAGCGCTGCGTCGCCGAGGGCGACATCAAGCGACTCAGTTCGGTGCATGGCATCGGACGCAAGACCGCCGAGCGTATGGTGGTGGAGTTGCGGGACAAGATCGACCCCGTCGAGGCCCTGGCCCTGCGCTCGCCCGCCGGAGCGCCGGCGGCCTCCGAGACCGTCGTGCGCGACACCCTGCTGGCCCTGGGTCAGCTGGGGTATGCGCAGGACACGGCGCGCAAGATGCTGCAGGGCGCCCTGGACGGCGGGGCCGATCCGGCCAATTCCGAGGCCCTGCTCAAGCGCGCCCTGACGGGACGGTGAGTGTCTGCGCGGAGAGGTTCGGGGGCCAGCCCGCCGCGCGGCTTCGCCGCGAATGATCGCGGGGGTGACTTTATGCGGGAGATCGGAAGACGGCTACGGCGACGACTACGGATAACGAGGCGAGCGAAGCACCAATCGTCCACCGTAGTCGTCGCCGTAGTCGTCCACCGAAAGATGTGACAAAATGGCCAAGTTACGTGCAAGGACGAAGCGAGTTTGACAACAGAGGCGAAAAAAAATTCCGACCGCTCCCGAAAACAGGCGGAGCCGCTCCCGGAAGCGTCGCTCGACAACCTCTATCCCATGGATAGCGGCGCGCCGCTGTGCCGGATCGGCACGCCGGCCCCGCAGCAGCATGCCCACTGGCACAACGAGATCGAGGTCAATCTCTTTCTCCGCGGCAACATCACCTACCAGCGTCAGCGGCGGAGCCAGCGCGTCGCCCGGGGTGAAGTGGCCCTCTTCTGGGCGGGCATTCCCCACCAGGCCGTGCGCGTCATGCCGGGTTCGCAATGCGCGTGGATCATGATTCCCCTGGCGTGGTTCCTGCAATGGGGATTGACGCCGGGATTCGTGCGCCGCGTGCTCGATGGCGAGATCATCCGCAGCCCCATCCGTCCCCCGTTCGCGCTGGAGGCGCATCGCCTCCAGCGGTGGAACGCCGACCTGCAATCGACCAATCCCGAGTTGCGCCGGATCGTGCTGCTCGAGATCGAGGCCTGGATCCGGCGGCTGGTGGTCGAAACCCAGCCCGGCGGGACGCCGGGCGGCTCCGTTCCCTTCGGCACGCTGGAGAAGCTGGAGTCCATGGTCAACTTCATGGCCTGCCGCTACCTCGAACCGCTGACGCTCGCCGAGATCGCCCGCGCGGCGGACCTCAATCCCGGCTATGCCAGCAAGCTGTTCCGGACGGCCAGCGGAATGTCGCCGCACCTCTATCTGCTGCGGTTGCGGGTCTCGCACGCCCAGCGCCTGCTCGCCTGCACCGACGCCAAGATCCTCTGCATTGCACTGGATTCGGGCTTCCCGTCGCTGAGCCGCTTCTACGATGCGTTCGAGACGTTCTGCCACTGTTCGCCAAAGGCGTACCGCCAAGCCGTGCTGTGCGGCTCCGGTTCGACGGGCCGCGCGAGGAATGAGGAGTGCCTATGATGCGTATCAAGTGGGTGGTTGGAGCGGCGGTGTTAGCCGTTTGTGCGGCGTGGGTCGGCCGGGCCGAAGTGTCGGTCCGGGCGCGGGTGACGGAGATGGAGCCCGAGGCCTTTGTCCGGATCTTCTGGACCTGGGGCGGCCAGGGACTCGGCGGCGACCCCGTGAGTGGCGAGTGGACGGAAATCAAGTTCGGCCAGCCGAAGCCGCCCGATCTGGGCGAAGCCAAGCTGGAGGAGGATCCGTTCAAGGAGTTGTTCGACCAGCCTGCGGCGACCGGGGATTACCTGGTCGAGAAGGGGAAGGCCAGCGACTACCGCTGGTTGCGCAAGGGGATCTGGTCGCCCGAGCTTCCGCTCTCCGCCTTCCGCAGCGGCGGGCTCAATTTTGTGACGGTCTATGCCGACGGCTGCCAGCCCGAGAGTATTCGAGAGCGGATTGCGCTGAAGCGGGCCGTCTTCGAATTCGAGATCCGGGAGAACGGCAAGCCGATCAAGACCTTCTCCGAGGCGAGCCCCAGCGGCGCCGTCGGCACGATCATCCTGCCGATGCGTGCGCTGAAGGACGGCCACGCGACCCCTGTGTTCCTCGAGCAGGTCCGCGGACTCTCCGCGCTGATCCGCTGGCGGCGGGATTTCATGGAGGGTCTGCCTTGGGCGAAGGACCGCCTCCCCGAGCGCTATGAATTCATCACCGATTGCGGCGGCTACGGCACGCAGCACGGCTACGGCGTCCGCACCAGCAGTCGCGATGTCCTGTTCGACGAGTTCCGAATCATGCGGCAGATGGGCGTCAACGGCCTCCGCGGCAAGCCCTTTTTCTTCAACGATTTCGTCCTGAAGAACGACCCCGCGGTCCAGGGGCTGATCCGCCTGACGGAGGGCGGGGCCGGCGGATACCCCTTCATCCCGGCGCCGCGCGACAACAACACCGGCGTGCTTTATCCGCTCCCCTGGCCGGAGGGTGCCGGGTGTCCCTACCATCCCGTCTATTCGAACCGCGCGGACCAGGCCCGCGCGGAATTCAAGGCGACGCTCGACCGGGCGCGCAAGCTGCCCTTCGCCACCTGGTGGTGCCTGACCGTGGACGAGATCGGCTCCGCCTTCAACAGCACCGGCGAAGGCAAGGCGCACATGGGCGTGTGTCCCCACTGCACCGCCCGGTTCCGCGCCTATCTTCGCGAGCGCGGTCTGACGCCGCAGGACTTCGACGCCCGGGACTGGGACCCGGTCCGTCCCACGTTGGGCTATTTCGACAAACCCTATGAGCAGCGGGAGCGCGAGCGGCTGGCCGCCATCGAGGCGGGGCGCGCCAAGCCGGGGCTGGCCCAGGCCGAGTTTGCCGGACAGACAACCGGGGCCGAGACGCTGATCACGGAAGCCCTCGCCGACGAGGCGGCCTCCGCCGGGAAGAAGAAGTCCGCGCCGTCCACCGGCGGCGCGCCCGCCCTGACCGCGGACGACACGGTGGTGGATCTCTCGGACGAAGCCGCCGCGACGGGCGGCGATGAGGCGGTGGCCCAGGCCCTGGCGGAAGAGGCGGAGCGCGAGGGCATCCCCCCTTCGCCCACGCCGGCGCTTTCGGCCCACGGCTGGCACAAGCTGAACTACTGGACGCGTCGCTTCACCAGCGATGGATCCTCGATGCTCTTCACGCCGATGCGCGATGCCTTCGCCGAGGCCAACGCCGCCAAGCGCAAGGCCATCGCCGAGGGCCGCCTCGACACCGTCGAGGCCCGGCAGCCTTGGATGTACATGTACGCCCTCCGCGGCAACACCTTCCTGATGGGCGGGGACAGCCTGGGCTTCTTCAACTTCTACCGCAACGCCGACACCGGCTTCATGTACGAGACGTCCAACCGCGATCCGCGCGTCTGGCCGTGGGACAGCTACCTCTGCGACGTCGGCCGCATCCTGAAGGAGAAGATGGGGCTGGAGTTCGGCATCTACGTCAAGCCGCACCGGGGCGCCGGCACGCAGCGGGCGCTGGCCGCCGTGGCGCGCGGCGTGCGTTGCATCTACTGGTACACCTACGGACCCGACTGGGCCAAGGGCGACACCTTCGGCGGCAACACCAACGTGATGAAGATCGTGAGCCGGGCCGCGCGACTGGTCGGCGAGGCCGAACCCGTCACCTGGGAGGGACGCTGGTCCAAGCCGGCCGAGATCGCCGTGGTGCGGCCGCGCACCTCGGAATTCTTCGGCAATTCGGCCCAGTGGGAGGATGGCAAGTGGGTCTATGCGGCCCTGACCCATGCCCACCTGCCGATGGATCCGCTGGACGAGGAGTTTCTCCTCTCCGAGGATCTCGGTCGCTACAAGGCCATCTATCTCACGGGGTCGCACCTCCGGCGCGATGTGGTTCCCCGTCTGGTGAGCTACGTCGAGAACGGCGGCACGCTGTTCACCGGCTGCGGCGGACTGATGCGCGATGAAGCGGGGAAATTGATTGCCGAACTGCTGCCCGTCTTCGGGGTGTCGGCACGGACCCTGCCGCAGCTCTGGGGACAGGTGCCCAAGTACGGCGCGACGTCCCTGGGCGCCGTCAGGTCCGTGACGAATGCCCCGGCCGACGGGATCGTGACGCCCAAGGGAGGCGCCGCCTTTCCGCTGCAGGTTGGCTATGAAAAGCTGCAGCCGCTGCCGGAGACCGAAGTCCTCGCGACCTTTGGCGACGGCGCCGCCGCGTTGACGCGGCATGCCTTCGGCAAGGGACAGGCCTGGCTGGCGGGCTGGTACACGGGCGTGGAGTACGCCACCGGCGTGATGAAGCCGGTGTACGACACTTCCGTCGATTTCTCCCCGGAACAGCGGGATCTGATTGCCGCCGCGGCCCGGATGGCCGGCGTCCGGCCGGTGGTCGAGACCTCGCATCCCCTGGTGGAGGGTGTACGGATGCTGAATCCGGCTTCGGGACGCGAGGCGGTTGTCCTGATGAACTGGGCGCGCAAGGGGCGGGACCTCGTGCCGTTTGCCGATCTGACGGTCCGGCTTCCCGATGCCGGCGCCTGGAAGGGGGCGCGGTCCGTCTGGCAGCGCCGGGCGGTGCCCGTCGAGAAGTCCGGGAGCGACCTGCTGATCCGCGTGGGCGAGCTGGACGAAGGCGATGTGCTGCTGCTGGAGTGAGGCGCCTACAGCGCCTCGCCCAGCAGGGGCAGGACATTGACATGCCCCGGAATGGTGATGCCGATGCAATGCAGCACGCCGCGCTTCCGCACCAGTGAATCGGAGTTGATCGGCACGATCTCCCAGCTGGGCATCAGCCGGGCATAGGTCGCCCGCGCCTCCGCTTCGACCGCGGCATCCACGCCGCTGAAGGAAGGCATGAGGATGGTGCCGTTGATGAGCAGCACGTTGCAATAGGAGCGCCAGTCGCCCGCCTCCGTGCGCGGCGGCATCGGGATACGCTCGACGACCATCGGCCCCATTGAAGTCGACAGGCCGGCCAGTTTCTCGGCCATCTCGTCGAGGATTGCCGCGTTGACGGGATCGACCGCGGGATCGCAGCGCCCCACCACCGCCAGGTTCCGCCGCAGGAACACCAGACTGAAGTCGGCATGCCCCGTCGGTTCCCCTTCGAGTGGCCGCAGGTAGACCCAGGTGCGGCAGCCGAGATATTTCTGAAGCATCAGGCCGATCTCCTGCAGGCTGTGATGCCGGTTCTCCGGACGGTCGACGACCCGCGTGGAGGTGACCATCAACCCGTCGCCATTGGAGAGCAGGTTGCCGCCTTCCAGAATGAGCGGCATCCGCTCGACCGGGAGTTTCAGCACCTTCCCGACATAGGCAGCGAGTGCATCGTCGCGTGGACGTTTCTCGTTCGGGTCGGGGTTGACGTAGGTGGGGTGGATGATGTGGACCTCGCCGTCCGACCAGCGGGTGAAGAGCGGGCCGAAGTCCCGCAGCCACATCGAATTGAGCGGATGCTTGACGAAGTTAACGGAATCAAGGGGAAGCCCGGCCTCGTCCAGCAGCGACTGTCCAAGCTCGGCCTCGTCGTTGTCATTGACGAACCCCACGATCGGTATCCGCCCGTACGCGGCCCGCGCCACGTCCTTGAAGACGGACTGGTGGTAGCGCACCAACTCGTTGGCGCCGATGAGCAGGGCGCTCTGGGGGTTGAACTCGGCGCGGATGCTCGTCCGGATCAGCGCCGTCGATGCGGTCGCTCCGGGTGCGTTCGTCTCGAGGGATGCGGGTGCGGACGCGACGACGTTCGGCGGAGGCGCCGCAGGACGCGACCGCCACAGCAGGCCGGTCGTAAAGGCGCCGATCGCGACCGCCACGAACGCGATCAGTTCGATGATGCGATGCCAGATGATGGAGACAGTCTTCATGTTGTCGGCAACCGGTCGCCCCACAGGTTTCTTCAAGGGCGTCCAAGTGGGAATTCAGCATACCGTTTTCCGGTAAATATGCAACTGGATTTGCGGGTTATCGGTAAGGGGTCCGTGAGAGGGTCCGTGAGAGGGGTCAGTGAGATGGGGGTGCGAGGGAGGCGCATGAAGCTTGCATCTGTTTGGACGAATCAAATCGGGAACTCAGGAAAGCACGAAAGCGCATTGTTCGAGCGCACGACCAACCTTCCTGATTTCCTGAGTTCCCGATGAAAAAATCACACGGGCGAACCTATGGCATCCTTTTTGTGCTTCACCCTGGCAGATCATTGCCCACGCCAACATGCACTTCTGTCGCGCACCTATCTCACTGACCCATTACGGTTATCGCTCTTCATCCTTGCGCCCGGATAGGCCTTTTGCCATGCTTTCAGAAGGAGAATGCACCATACGGCCAGCCAGGGTGCGATCGTCGCCGCCTCCCTGCGGAAGTATGGCCTCGGCGGGGCGATTGCCGACGTTTTGGGCGGCGATCTGGGGATTGGCAAGGCGGAACGGATCGCCTCCCTGCAGTTCCGTTTCGCCTTCGCCTCCCGGGACACGCTGATGACCGGCGATGCGATCAGCGACATCCGGGAGGGCAAACGGGCCGGGGTGCGAACCGCCGCAGTAGCCTGGGGCTATCAGGATCTCGCGCTTCTCGCCGGCGAAAACCCCGACTTCGTGGTCCGCCAGCCACGCGACCTGCTGAAGCTCGCCGCCGCGCTGGCCGGCGCCTGAGCGTTCCGCCCGCGGAAGAGACAAAGGACAGTCGGGACGAAACGTTCATACACATACCCACTCACATACCCACACACAACGCTAGCGGACAAATCATCGCCTAGTGTAAAGCACCCGTAACGTTGTGCTCACGCGTGTGAGCTTGACAAACCGGCGTCATTTTGAGTATCGTCCGTCCTCATGGGCGCCACACAGAAACAGATCGCCGAACGACTGGGCATTTCGCGGTCGCTCGTTTCGCGCGCCTTGACGGGTTCGGCGGCCGATATCCGGGCGAATCCGGCGACGGTGTCGCGCATCCGCGACGAGGCGCGGCGCCTGGGCTACCGCCCCAGCGCGACGGCGCTAGCGCTGCGCGGAGCCAACACGCGCACGATCGGCGTGGTGGTCAAGGATTTCGCCGATCCCTTCTTCGGCCAGATGCTGGCGGAACTGGACCACTTGGCGCGCCGGTCGGGCTTCAGCCTCGTGATGAGCGGCTTGGAGAACAGGCGCGGCGCGGCGGGCGAATCGGCCCTGCTCGCCAAATACCGCCCCGACGGGCTGCTGCTGGTGGGGAGCGACTTTCTGCCGGAGGAGGCGATCCGGTGCGCCGAATCGGGGGTGGGCGTCGTACGTCTCGGTTCGGGCCGTTCGTCGTCCGGCTTGGCCCAGGTGGCCATGGACGAACCGGCCGGGCTCGCCCTGCTGGTCGGCCATCTGCTGGAACTGGGCCATGCGCGAATCGGCTATCTGGGCGAGGGGAACGTCCGCAGCCAGCGCCGGGAAGCGGCCTGGCGCGCGGCGCTGGTGCGCGCTGGCGCGCAACCGGCGGTTGCGGCCCGGCGTGCCGAGTGGACCGATCCGGCGTGGATACGCCGGCTGGCGCTGGAACGGGGGGCGCCGACGGCCTGGGTCGCCTTCGACGATCTGGCGGCCATCCGGGCGGTGCAGCTCTGGCGCGAGGCCGGCGTGCCGGTGCCTGATCGCTGGTCGCTGGCGGGCGTGGACGACATTGCTGCGGCCGAGCTGATCACGCCGGCCCTGACCACGCTGCGGCAGCCGATGTGCGAGATGGTGCGCGCCGCTTTCAAGAAGCTGATGTCGCCGGCGCCGCCGGCTGACGTCTGGATTATCCCCGAACTGGTGGTGCGCGCGTCGAGCGTGCCCCGCTGCCGGGAAATGACGAAAACGAGGGGTGGATTATGAGTATGTTGCAGAGCACGCTGTTGCAGTTCGACCGCCTGGCCGGTTTGCTGGGAAACGAGTTTTCCGAGGGCATTCTTGAAAAGATCAAGGTGCCGCATGAACGCATCGAACTGAGTCTGACCCCGCTGCTGAGCGACGGCAAAGTGCATGTGTTCAAGGCCTTCATCGTGCATCACTCCTCGGCGCTCGGCCCCTGCAAGGGCGGCGTGCGCATGGCGCCCGACGTCACGCTGGACGACGTGCAGTCGCTGGCCATGGAGATGACCTGGAAGTGCTCCCTGATCGGCGTCCCTTTCGGCGGCGGCAAGAGCGGCATCGTCGCCGAACCGGGCAAGCTGTCGGCGCACGACAAGGAGGTTCTGATCCGCAGCTTTGCCCGCAACGCCAACCGCCACATCCATCCGCTGCTCTACGTCCCCGCCCCCGACATGGGGACCAATGACCGGGACATGGGCCACATCAAGGACACGATCGCCTACTCTCACGGGCAGGCGACGACGCAGGGCTGCTATGTCACCGGCAAACCGGTCATGCTGGGCGGCATTCCCGGCCGTCGCGAGGCGACCGGGCGCGGGGTCGTGCATGTCGTCGAAGCCGCCTTGAAGGTGCAGGGACGCAAGCTGACCGGGAGCACGGCGGTCGTGCAGGGCTTCGGCAACGTCGGCGCCGTCACGGCGCAGACCTTGGCGGCGGCCGGCGTCCGCGTGGTCGGCGTTGCGGATATCTTCGGCGCGATCGCCGCCCCCGGCGGCATCGACATCGCCGCGCTGACGGCGCATGTCGCCAGGACCGGAAAGGTTCCCGGTTTCGCCGGCGCGGCCGCGATCGATCCCGCCGCCATGTTGGCGCTTCCCTGCGACATCCTCGTTCCTGCGGCGGGGGGCGGCATGATCACGGCTGCCAACGCTGGAAGCATCCAGGCCGGCATCGTCGCCGAAGGCGCCAACGGCCCGACGACGCCGGAGGCGGACGACATTCTGAACGCGCGCGGCATCACCGTGTTGCCGGACATTCTCTGCAACGCCGGGGGCGTTTTCGTCTCCTATCTGGAATACACCCAGGAGACGCAGCAGGAGCAGATGACGGAGGCGGAAGTGCTGCATCGGCTGGCGCAGCGCATGGCCGACGGCTACGCACGGGTGCGGCAAATGTCGCTCGAGCGCAAACTGAGCCTGCGCCAGGCAGCCATGCTGATCAGCGTCCGCAACGTCGCCTCCGCCGTCATGGCCCGCGGGCTGCTGCCGTAGATGGCGCAGCCTTCCACCCGTTTTTCAGAACACGAACAGCAAACAAGGACTACCAGCAATGCAATCAATCGATGTACTCATCATCGGCGGCGGAATGATCACCCACGACCTCCTGTTGCCGAGCGTCTACCACCTCAAGCGGATGGGCCGGGTCGGCACGATCACCATCTCGGCGCTCAACAGCGCGCCGCTGCGCGCGCTGAGCGAAAGCGCCGAGATCAGGGAGGCCTTTCCCGGCCTCTCCTTCGAGGCGGCGCCCCCCCTCACCGATCCGCCCGACCGCATGCAGCCCGAACTCTTCAAGCAGACGCTGCGGCGCCTCGCACCCCGCCAGGCTGTCGTCGTCGCCGTGCCGGACGCCTTCCATTACGAAGTCGTCAAGGACTGCCTCGCGCACGACCAGCACGTCCTCTGCGTTAAGCCGCTGGTGATGAGCCACGCGCAGGCCGTGGAGATCGAAGCGCTGGCGCGGGAGCGCGGACTGTATGTCGGCGTCGAGTACCACAAGCGCTTCGACCGCCGATCGCTCGTTGCGCGGCGCAACTACCGCGCCGGCAAATACGGCACGTTCGTCATGGGCGAGGCCAAGCTGATCGAGCCCTACTACTACCGCCACTCCAACTTCCAGAACTGGTTCACCTGCGACAAGACCGACCCGTTCGTCTACGTCGGCTGCCACTACATCGACCTGGTCTGGTTCATCACCGGCATCAAGCCGGTCGGACTCTCCGTCTCGGGCGTCGAAGGACGCTTCCCGAACGGAAAGCAGGGCTACATGTGGGCCAACGCCCGCGTCCGCTACGAGAACGGCGCGCTGCTCTCGGTTACTGCCGGCCTCGGCTATCCCGACGCGGCGGCGGGCAGCAACGACCAGGGGCTGCTGATGTACTGCGAAGGCAACAATCGCAACGGCATGATCCAGCACATCGACAACGAGCGCGGCGTCCGCTACGCCTTCCTGGAACCGGATTATCCCGAGGGGAGCCGCTACCGCTACATGAGCCCCGACTTCTTCCGCTTCGTCCCCTGGGAACAGCCCGGCGCCCGGCCGGTGGGCTACGGGGTCGACTCCGTCGTTGCGAACATCGAGACGATGCTCCGCATCGAGACGCAGACCGAGTCCCTGGCACCGCAGGCCGGCCTCGCCCGCCGCCGCGAGCTGATCCGCGAAGTCGACGAACAGGGGATTCTCGCCACCCCCGCGAACAGCGCGATCAACGAGCTGGTCGTCGAGGCGGCCCGCCTCTCGATCGTCAAGGAAGGCGCCTGGGTCGACATTTCCAACAACCCCCCGTGCGTCAAGATGCGCGGTTGAACACGGATTCCGAACGCAACATCGCCAACAAGAAAAGGATAACAATTATGGCCACCTATGATCTGACTCCCGTTGCGGTTCCCGCCGTCAAGACGCGCTACCGCACCATCTGCACGAAATTGCCCGTGCCCGAATCGCTGCCGATCTTTGCCGAGCTGACCCGCTCCGAACCCCGCTCGATGATGGGACAGCCGCCCATCGTCTGGGATCTGGCCGAAGGGTCGACCGTGGGCGACAAGTGGGGCAACCGCTGGATCGACTGGTCCTCGGGCGTGCTGATCACGAACGTGGGGCATGGCCGCCCCGAGATCGTGGCGGCGTTGAAGGAGGTCATCGAGCAGCCGCTGCTGGCGACCTACGTCTTCGTCCACGAAGGCCGCGCCACCCTCACCCGGATGCTCCGCGAGCTTTCGCCCGACCCGGCGAACTACCATGCGTTCCTCCTCAGCACGGGGAGCGAGGCGACGGAGAACTGCATCAAGCTGGCGAAAACCTACGCCATGGAGAAGTACGGCCCCGAACGCCGCATCTTCATCACCTTCAACAACGCCTTCCACGGCCGCACGCTCGGCTCGCAGCTGGCGGGCGGCAACCCCAAGGCGAAGAAGTGGATCGGGACGATCAGCCCGGACTTCGTCCAGGTTCCGTTCCCTGACGGCTACAAGAATCCCGACACCTCCTTCCAGCTTTTCCTCGACACCCTCGCGGAAAAGGGGATCAAGCCCGAACAGATCGCCGGCGTCATGTCGGAGAGCTACCAGGGTTGCGGTCCCGATTTTCTCCCGGTGAAGTATGCGCAGCAGCTCGAGGCCTTCTGCCGCAAGCACGACATCGTGCTGGTGATGGACGAGGTGCAGGCCGGCTTCTGCCGGACGGGGAAGATGTTCTGTTTCCAGAACTACGGCATCAAGCCCGACCTGATCGCCTGCGGCAAAGGCATCTCGTCGTCCCTGCCGATCTCGGCCGTCATCGGGCGCCAGGATCTCATGGGGCTCTACGCGCCGGGATCGATGACCTCGACCCACTCCGCTTCGCCCCTGGCCGTTGCCGCCGCCATCGCCAACCTCAAGATCCTCGTCGCCGAGAAGCTGGACGAGCGCGCCGCGCGCCTGGAGCCGATCCTCCGCGCCGGCCTGGAAAAAGTGCAGAAGAAGTATCCTGCCGTTCTGGGCTGTCTCCAGATCAAGGGGTTGGTCGCCGGCCTCCAGGTCGTGAAGCCCGGCACCCGCGAGCCGAATCCCGATCTGGCCACGAAGGTCAACGTCGCCTGCTTCCGGCGCGGCCTGCTGATGTTCGCGCCCGTCGGCGTGGGCGGCGAGTGCCTGAAGGTCGCACCGCCGCTGACGATTCCCGAGGACATGCTGGCCGAATCGCTGCAGGTCTTCGCGGAAGCCTGCGATGCGGTCCTCGGCGCCTAGGACAGAGGAAACCGAGTTCCACCGTAGCGCCGATCTCCGAATCGGCGTATGCGACCAGGAACGCACGGAACGCGTGGGAACTGCTTCTGCGTGAAATCCGTTTGTCCCGGGTCGCGAGGGTGGCGTTCATCTAAGCGACCCCGGGTCGATCGGCTTTACGCGCGTCACCTGTCGGCGACGCCTGCTATCAGAGATGCCGGGCGGCGAGATGTTCAACGTGCTCGTCCGTCAGGCAAACCCCTGCCGCACCCAAAGCTTCTCGCAGATGATCCACGTTGCACGTTCCCACTATTGGAAACACGGGGAACGGCTGATGCATGAGCCACGCCAGCGCCACTTGACCGCTCGAGACATTCAGTTCCCGTGCCAGGGCTTGTGTCCGGGTCAGGCGTTGGCGCGAAACCGGATTCTCATAGGCATCCCGTGCACGCATGGCTCCGGAGGAAAAATAGCCGGAGGCAGTCGATGTGTATGCCACGACCGGCATTCGGGTCCGCCGATGCCACAATCCTTTGAAGTGGCTGGAAAGCGTTGAGAACGGGCCTTGGACGTTCGGCTTGTGGACGTCACAGTTAAGTGTTCCCATCCCGCACAGTCCCCATCACGCCCACATCTACTTGGCTTGGAGTTTGACCAGCAGGCTGTCCATATCGGCCCGGATGGCGTCGATCACGTCAGGGTCGTTTGTCGCGAGCACGGTGTCGGCCCAGCGGTTCAACTGCTCGGTGTCGGCTCCTGCTTGTCGCAGCGCAAAGAGGCGCTTATACTCCTGAATGCCCTGCCGGTGGGCCTCGAACGCGCGCGTGCTGAGAAGGCCTCCCCGCAGGCTCCCGCCCCAGCCCGGCAGGATGCTGGTGTAGTCGAAGGTGCTGGTGTTGAAGGTGTCGATGGAAAAGTGGGCAAAACCGGACAAGGCGTATCGCCAGGCGAACCACGCCCCCTTGCGTTGCCACCGCACGGCGTCCGCGGGATGCTGGCCGAGATAGATGTCGTAGACCCAGCACACCTTTCCCGACTTCTTGAGAAAATCCCGCACCTCCTTGTTCTGGTAGTGCAACGCATACGGGCACCAGATATCCACATAGGGCGCGAGCATCGTGAAGGTCATGAGTGTCGTGGTCACGGTTTTCCGGGCCTGGGGATCCACGACATAGGCGGGGTTCTGGAAGATCAACACCTCGGGATCCAGTTCCTTGATGTAACGGCTGTATTCGAGCGCGAGAGGCGCGGTCTTGTCGTGAACCTCATCCATCGGCGAGACCGCCCACTTCGTTTTCGGAATGCCCAAGGCCGTCATCCGCTTGGTTAACTTGGCCAGAAATTCGCGACATTCAGCCTTCTTTTCCTCGGTAAAAGGATGATGGCGCCAGGATGGCCAGAACATGAAGACGTAAAAGGCATCCCCCTTGCTGAGTTTCCATGCCATTTCCGGATCGGTTGCAGTGGTCCAGATCACATTCACTCCGTGCTCCCAGTATTCCACGAAGCGGGTCTCGTTGCTGCGAGCCGATTGCCAGCCGAGGAACCGGATGGGGCTGTCCACCGGCAACTCCGCGTTAAGCACATCGACATCAACCGGCACGCTCCTCCTGACCCCCTGTGCATCGGAGAAAGCGAGCGAGGCCACATACGCGCCCGAATGCATGCCGCGCAAGTCCGCCGTCAACCACAGGAACACCGGCGCGTCCGGGGTCACCAGGACGGTCGGAAAATCTTTGAGCTGTTCCATGTTGCGAATGCGGGGCCAGGTTTTCCCTGCGCCTTTCCGGATGTTCTGGCCGTCCAGGAGGATACTGTAGGTGACCTGCCCATAGCCGTCTTGCGGAGTGTTCTTCTCCGCGAACGCATTGACATATTGCCCGACCGCACGCAGTTCGATCCGGTTGGTCAGGGCATTCCCGGCATCCATGCGGAGCGTCACGCGCACCGGCTCGTGCGACTTCAACAGAACAGCCCCGGTGAGCCAGTCATTCCTTGGGCCTGACAACACCAGTTTCTCGGCGACCCTTTCTCGATTGTTCGTGGCCAGGGCTTTGGCGCCCAGCGCAACCCAGGGGCTGATTGTAAAAACATTCCAGTTTGTCGCGACCGGTTGAGGAAACGCCGCGCCGGCAAGGGCCACCCAAGCGAGTGCGGCGCACAGTATGGGTCGACTGTGGAACTGCGAGAAGGGTTGCATGTCAGACACGCCCAGAGGATAGCTATCGGATCAACAGAATGGTGGCCCGGTTGGGCGGGACGCCGAAGTAGGTCTTCCCGTCCTCGTAGTAAACCCCCAGCCACGCCGCCGCATGCGGCATGCCCGGGGTTTCCCAGGTCAGCCGCCCGTCCGCGATCATCTGTTCGAACAAGGCCGTCTGATCCCCGGACATGCGCAACCCCCAGCAGGCATCCTTGATGCGCACGGGCTCGGCCCGGAAGATCACCTTGATCGCCCCGGTATTCTGGATGACGAACTTGCTGGGGGTCGAGGTCAGCAGGTCGATGCCGCTCGACTTTCCGGCGACGATGTTGGTGAACGTGGCGCTGCAGGCCACGCCGGCGGCCTTGCCCATTTTGAAGGTGTCCGTCACCGTCAGGACGAAGTTGCTCGTCCAAAGGGAGGCGGTATTGTTGTTGTTCAGCGCCATCGTGACTGTGCCGACCGTGGCCGTGCCGTCGGACATGTAGAGCGACGCCCGTGTTTTTCCGGCATCGCAGAGCTGCACCGTGCCGGAGACGTTGAGCGGGGCCAGCCTGGCGCCGCGCAGGTCCAGAACGCCGGTTGTCGGGTAGGTCGTGCCCGTGTTCTGGCCGATCAGGATCGAGGTGAGGTAGGCTTGCAGGTTCGTGATGCCAGATAGAACGGCTTCCCCGGAATACGAGGCACTGGAGTTGCAACGGCCCACTTCGAGCACCCCGCGGTTGTTCAATGTACCGAGCTTGAGCGTGATACCCGCGGCGCTGAAGCCGTCGTTCGTGGCGCCGGACGGTGTCACGTGACGGAATCGGCCGTTGTTGAAGTAGAAATCCTTTTTGCACGTCAACGTGTGGAAGGTGTTGGTGCCGAACTGCACCAGGCTGGCGTTGGTGGCCGCAAAGCCGCCAAACGCGAAGTTGGTGCAGGTGAGGGAGACGATGGACGGGGGCAGCCTCAGCTTGCCATCGGACTTGCCGCTTCCGACTTTCTCGTACTGGCCGACACCGAGACGATACCGGACAAAGAAATCGGATGAACTGCCGTAAAACGACACCGCCGCCTTGGACAGGTCGAGTTCGGTCGATGAGTAATGGTAGGAGGCACTCTGCGCATGCCCGACAAAGGCATCGATTAAGTAGGCATCGAAGCGGCTGAACCCGCCCCAGGACCGACGGAGCAGCGTCGAGGTCGGCGTTCCATAGACCCAGTGCGCATAGCCCAGATAGAAAGTTATGGGCGTCGCGGCCGATCCGAGTTCCATCGCCACGCCGGCGGGAAGCCCAGTATAGGTCGTGGTTCCGTCCGAATAGGTGAAATCGCCGAAAAAGTTATAGAAAAACCCGCCGTTGCTGTTGACTTTGATTTTCTTGAGTTGCGGATTGACACCGAGATCGATCCAACTCGTTTTGGGAAGTGTGTCGAATCCACCGAGAGAAAAGGCCTGCGCCTCGATGTTCGTGACCGCCGGGGGAAGTTTGAGCGTGGCATAGGAGCGGTTCCGGCCGACTTGCAGACCCCATGGATCAGTGGTGTCGCCGGATAGTTTGATCGAATTCGGGGTCGTTCCGGACTTGATCGTGGCTTCGCTCAGGTCGAGCGTCCCGTAGGCCTGCCGATCACTTGCGGAGTACGTGGTATAGCCGACGAACAGTCTCTTGGCGTTTTCAAAATTCACTGTGACGTCCCGGAAGGCCGTCCACGAACTCGATGTCGAGGCAGCCGAACCCCCGACGGCCACATACAGGCTGCCACCGCCAGTAAGCTTAAGGGTGCCGTTGCTGACGATCAGGTTGCTGTTTTGGGTTCCGCTGGCGGGAAAGAAAAAAGCGCTTGCACCGCTGACGGTCAGCGTCTTGCCGGCGCTGATCCGAAGGACGTTGGTGCCCGAGGTGTTCAGACACCGGTAGTTGCCGAGGGTCAGGTCGTTGTCCAGGAGGCTGGTCCCGATTTTCGTGTTGTCGAAGACGGCAAAGTCCGCCGAACCTGGCACGATGGCCAAGTTCCAGTTGGCCGCATTGGTCCAAAGCCCGCTCCCGGAGCCGTTAGTCCAAGTCCGATTGGCCCCTTGCGCCCAACCGCCCATCAGCACCATCACGATAATTCCTGCCAAACGCTCTTTCATACGACTCCGTTGCTTTCATGAACACGTGACGCTAGACGGTAACGTCCCTAACCTGTCGAACCTCTCGAAGGATCGGATACGCGCCGCAATCTCGTCTTGCACACTGGGGCGATGTGATACGTTCCGGTTTTCGAGCATGGGCCATGCCAGCCAACTTGTATCCCTTGGATTTTCCTCGCTTATTCTCCTTATATGGCGTTGGAAACACCAAATACACCTCTACAGGGAAAGGGGCAGGCTGAAGCTGAATCGCAAGGGTGACAATATTTTGTCTTGTCGACCAATTTTTGACGACTCATCATGGGGGCAAGCAAGCGATCCATGTCGGCGAACTGTATCGCCACAGATTCCCATGGGCGCTGAAATAGACGGCCCTCAGGGCGCGCTCTTGGCTTGGCTGATCATCCCCGTCGCGCCCCAGGACCAGCTACCCCACTTGCAGGCGGGGCCGCTCACGAAAACGTTTGTGCCGACATCGATGCTCCACATCTCGAGGGTGTAGGCGTTCGTGTGCTCCGGCGGAAAACCTTCCATAAAGCGGACGTTCTCCATCCGGGCTCCTCGAACCAGCGATTGGAAGCCGCGGTTCGGCCGGACGGCGCGATGCAGGACGGTGCAATTGCGCAAGATTTCGCGACTTCCCGTGCCGTCGATCCAGAGGGACCGCGTCTGGTTGGCCTTAAACGTGCAACCGTCAAACAGGATGTTGTCGCCGCCGATGCTTTCCACGAGCCCTCCGTTGGAGCGAAAGACGCCGTTTGTAACGTATTCCTTGTCCTCAAACTGGCAACGCACGAAGCGCGTAGCCAGTTCCGGGTCGGCAGAGCCGTAGCCGTGCACCGCTGTCCCGTAGATCCGGCAATCCTCGAACAGCAGCCCCGGTTTCTTGGACCAGACCGACCAGGTCGTCGTCCCCCACAGGGTGCAGTCCTCGAAACGCGCATAGCCGCCGTCGCCAGCATCCGACACCACGCCGCAGCCGACATTGTTGACGAACTCGCAGCGGACGAAGCTCCCGTCGCGGCAGACGGCATCCTCCCCTTCGATATCCAGGCCGGCGGCGGGCGCCGAGGAGAACGCGCCGCGACCGGTATGGTTGAACAGGCTGTCAACGGCCGCCAGGCCACGCCCGCCCACCCAGGAAAGTCCCTGGCGGGCGTTGTATTCGCTGACCACGCGCCGGAGCAGATGCGGGGTGGGGGGATCGGTCACCTTCAGTCCCGGTTGGCCGATCATGATGCCATCCAGCCCGTGATGGTGGGTGTGGACATTCTCGACGACCACGTTCCGATTGCCGTAGAGGTGGATGCCCGTGGCGCCGACTTGCCTCCCGACATCGCCCCACCGGCCGCCCAGGACCAGTGCGCCGCTGTTGCCGTCCAACTCCAGGTTGCGGATGGCTACCTGATCGCAGTTCAGGAACTTCAGCATGCCGCTGTAGGCGCCGACGGCATAGTTGCGGTCGTAGAAACCGCCCGCAGCGGGGACGAACGGTTCGCCAGTGTCCTTGTCGAACGAGCCGAAGCGCAGGCCTGGTGCGGCGCGCAGCGTGGCGCCATGACCCTCGACCGTCACGTCCTTGAGCCCTTCCACCACGAAGATCTGCTGAGCGCGGTAGTAGGGATACTGGCCAGGTTCGTGGGTCTGCTCGCCAACAATGTAGACGCCAGGCGGGATCGACAGCGTTCCGCCCCCTGCTTGCGTGATGCGCCGCGCCGCCTCGCGGAAGGCCGCGCTGTCGTTGACCACGCCGTCACCCCGCGCACCGCACTCGCGTACGTTCACCAGAAGGCCGCTGGCTTTGTCGCCCCCCGCCTGCTCGCCTCGCGCGCCGACCGAGTTCAGACCTTGGGCGCGGACGAGGGTGCCAAGCAGTACAAGGTACATCAGCGAAGCAAGCATCGTTGGTTTCATTGTTTTTCCATTGGCTCGGGGGACAGCTCCTGCAGCAGTTCGAGTATTTCGCGATGCCGCGTCTCGTAAACGGACGGGTCTTCGGAGAAGCGAATCAGGCTTGGGATCACCTGCCCGAGGTCCAGCAACCGTTCGGCCCCCGCCAGCCAGGCGTGCCGTGTGGCAGAAGACCCCCCTTGCGCTTGGCATGCCGTAACGGCCTGCTGCAGCAGCGATAGCAGTTCGTAATCCTCGAAGGCATCCCTTGTCAGCGCCAGCCGGATGGAAGGGAACGGATCGGCCCGCTTTTCCGGGTCCGGGTAGAAAAGGAACCCGTCGCCGTTGACGCCCTTGGCGAAAATGTCGGGCGTCTCGTAGGGATTCTTCCGCCAGTAATCGACGCACCAGAACAAGAAGCCGTCGCAGCGGTACTGCCAGAGCCACGCGCCGATCGCCCGATGCGACACGCCTTCCCGGTCGATCCTCCAGATGTCGGGATACTTCTGCCGCCACGTGGTCATGCAGACATACATCCAGTTGGGCTCGCCCAGCTTCTGGCGGCGCTGCTGGAACTCGGCATGGAAATGGTTGATGTGCGGACACCAGACGTATGCGGGAAACTCCATCGCGACGGCTTCGTAGGCGGGGTCGCAGGCGGTGATCAGCACCTTCAGGTTCGGCGCATAGTCGTGTATTTGCCGTGCGATCGACTGGATGTTCGTGATGTTTGCGGCGCCGATCCGGTCGCCGGGCTTGGGACAATTATCCGAGAAGATGATCTCGTCGAAGAGGTAGAAGGCGAACCGGGTGGACCACCCCTTCTCCTCCAAATGGGCGCCCAGCAAACGCAACCTCGCGCCAGCATCATCGGGATCCACGACGAAGGCCGGCACCTCGCGACCGCCAAAGTGCGGCAGGAACTGTCGGCGAATCATGAAGAAGTTGACCCCTTTAGCCAACCAAGACTCGACGACACGATCAAACTCTGTCCATTCGGCGCTCCACGTGCCATCGGCCGCCTGACGGTAGATCGACGCCCAAGGCAGGTCGGGGGTGAACGAGATCCGATAGCGAAGCATCGTGTCCCGGAAACGAGGCTTCAACTCATCCCATCCAGCCTTGCCATACCAATCGTCGCTGTTGCCGCCGTTCCACGACTCGAAGTGGGTGCGGAGCGTTCCCTGGACGGGCAATGTCGCGGTGAACACGCGCACCTGGACAGGGACAGTCCTCGGCGGCGCCGCCGCCGGGGCGATGGTGATCTCGCCACGGTAGTCGCCCGCCGCGGCCTCGCGCGGCACCCACGCCGTAACCCACAGGGACTGCGATTCGCCCGCCTGGACGTCGAATGGACGAAGCGGCAGAAGCGGGTCGGGGTAAGGACCGGGCTTGCCGAACCCGACAGGCGTCGGATGCTTGATCGGCACATAGCCCACTTGGAGGATCTCCAGCGGCAGCAAGGCGCCCTGCGGTCCTCGAAGCGGCGCGGAGGTCACCGTCACGCCCTGAAGGGCTTCATCCGCCTGGACGAGAATCTGCACGCTTTCCGCCTCCCCGCGCGCAACATGCAACTGTACCGACAGATCGCGTTCGGCGGTACGGTGCTCGTCGCGACGCACTTTCACCATCGAGGACAGAACGGAGACGCCGTACGGTGCGGGGCGCGCTTGCGCCCGGCGAAAGGCGCTGGACAATCCGAAGAGGAGCACCAGAGCTGCGGCGTGCCAGAACACCGGGCGCTGCAGGCAGGCGATGCACCGCACAGCCCATCGGCGGAGGAAAGCGCCCTGCAAGCGAGGCCGAGGCGCGATGGTTGTCATCGCCCGGTGCGGGCTTGTGACTGTTGTTGCATGGTTGACGTTCATTGGCCGCCCGCTTTGGTTGGCGTCGCGACCGTGGCGGGCGTCGTGGAGCCGACGCTGGACGCCGCCAATTCGGCACACGCGGCGTCGTCGGCACTCACAGGCCCCACCACCCGGCCATCGTCGAGGTCGTTGCTCTCGCGCCGGGCCAGATCCCTGAACAGCCGCCGCAGATCCCGCGTTCCGCCGATGGTGAACCAGACCGTGGAGATTGCGCCGACGGCGCCCGCAACCAGGAAGTGGTTGATGAAGAACCAGAGCGTCCAGCCCCTGTTCCCCCAGGGGCTGATGACGTTCCAGACCGCCACGCCGACGAAGCAGCAGAGAAACCCCCAGCCGAACGACCAGGCAAACACCGACCAGGCCAGGACCCTGTCCCCCCGGCTGTACTGGTTGTCGATCCCGATGAGGCGGTGAATGATGGAGCGGAACGCGAACCGCGGCCGCTCCACCCGGATGCCCTCGCGATGGTAGATCCCGCGGTGCAGCATGCGGTCCATGTTGAAAACGCGGCCCCGGCGCGAGGTGATGAGGGACACGATCACGTAGAGGCCGATCGAGATCAGCAGCGTGATGCCGTACACCTCCTGGGAGTTGATGGGGAACTTCTCGCTGCTCATGCGCCATTTGATGATCGGCTCGAACGGGGCGGAGCAACGCTCAAGCCAGAATGCGGCCGTGTTGACCAGGTCGCGGTCGTACAGCCAGGGGTAGATCCGCCCCACCCAGTACTTTTGCACGACGATGGCCAGCACCGACAAGCTCGAGCCGGCAATCAGCGCCGTCCACGCGCCGGCTGCCGTGCCGCGCTTCCAATACAGCCCGCCGACAATGCACGGACCGCTGCCGCCCAGCCAGATCGCCCCGGTAATCGCAAAGAACATCAGGATGTAGTCGACTTGTCCGAAGAAAAAGCTGAAGACGAAGGCGAATGCGGCCACGCAGGCGATCAGGATGCGCAACAGGCGGATCTGCTCCTTCGGCGTGAACGGCCGGCGGCGGCAGGGCAGAATGACGTCCTGGACGATGATGCTGCTCCACGAAAGAATGTACGACGTGTCGCACGAGATCATCTGGAAAATGCAGAGAAAGGCGAAGATGCCGATGATGCCAACGGGGAGAATATACCGCAGGGCCATGGGAACCCGCATCTGCCCGAAAATCGTCCCAAAGGTCTGCGAGGCGCCCGGCGTGACGGACTGGAGCGCATCCCGCGCTTGCTGCACGCGGGCTTCGCGGGCGCGGTGCTTCTCCTCGGACGCGTTCGGGATCGATGCGGTTGCCGCGGCCGTAACTTCCGTCGCGGCAGGCGCCGCTCCGTCGTCCGCGACGTATCGCATTCTGGCGCGTTGGGCCTCTTCCTGGACTTTGATGGCCGCCGTTCGATCAAGCATCGCCTGCAGACCGGGCGTAACCTCGCCTGTTTTGAGGTAGTCGACGATTTCCCTGCGGACCGGCGCAAGTTCCGCGCCGGCGACCACGTCGTTCACCGCCTTGACCGCCAATTCGGTGCGGCAGGCCACGGCGCCCCGTGCGCCATCCTGGAACTTGTCGGAGTTCAGATAGGTCAGTCCGATAATCGCGAGCAGGAGGAACATCATCCCCTCGAACCCGCTGCGCCACGTTCCCAGGACCCCCGCCATCTTCTGCTCATGGGCATTCTTGGCGGAGACACTGTACCCCAGGTTGCCGGACCAGCTCATGCGGTTGATGAAGCCGCTCAGGATTCCGATGATGACGTAGAGGAGGTTGAAGTCGCGCAATGCGGCTATGTCGAAGGGATTGATCAGGCTCTTGCCGGGCGGACGGTCCAGAAGCGCGGGCGCCATGTCCTTGAACCAGGAGAACTTCAGCAGGATGAACGCCACGATGACGAGATACAGCGGATAGCTCAGCAGGCCCTGGACGCAATTGGTCACGATGGTCGTGATCTGCCCGCCCCGGATGGCGATGAACGCCTCGAGGCTCAGGAAGACCGCCATGACCAGGGCGAACGTCGGGCAGGTCATTCCCAGGATCACGGTCGTCGCCGGAAGCCCGCAAAAATAGACGATGAATCGCGCCCCGACGGCCGGGAACAACGCGAAGTTGAGCACCCCCGAGATGGACTGAAGCAGACCGGCGAACAGGCGGAACCGGCGGCTGTAGCGAATCTCCAGGAACTGCCCCACGGTCATGGCCCGGGTCTCGCGGAACCGGTAGGCGCAATAGCCGCTCAACCCGAGGATGAGGAAGATCGGCGTCGCCAGGGCGCCCCAGAACCCGTAGGCGAATCCCGATTGATAGTAGCTCTCGTAGACGGCGACCAGGCTGATCAGCCCCATCCCCGCTTCGCCGCTCGACACGCACAGCACGTACCGGCCGGCCACGCGGCCGGCCGTCAGGAAGTCCGCCACGCCTTTCACATAGCGCCGCGCCCGCAACCCGGCCCCGATCACAAAGACGAGCGGTACGATCACGATCAGCCAGTCGACCCATGTGAATGTGCCTGTCATAGCGCTCCTTCAACGAACAATAACCACGGTGCCGACAGACGGGAGGGTGGCGGCAAAACTCACGTCGCGCAAGCGGTTCAAATGGAAACCGTCGGACGCATAGGGCAACCCGACGCCATTGCCGAGGCCGAAACTGTCCCACTGCAAGCGGGCGGCAGGCATCGTGGCGGTGGATGTCCCCGCCAGCACGTTGTCGGCGGTCCTGTAGAACGTGACGGTGAGGCTCCTCGCGGCGCCCGCATAGGCCATCTCCACGCGGTATTCGGTATTCTGTGCAAGGTTGAACGCCGTCCCGTTCACGCCGGCAGCGCCATCCTGGATGCGGGCCACCACGGGGAAGGGCGAAAGCCCGGAGATGCGGAACCCGGCGAAATCGGAACTCGTCCAGCCGTTCGTCGCCATCAACCCGCAGAAGAGGAAGTTGTTGCCAGCCCCAGTCTGGCTGAAGCTCAGTGACCCCAGGGAGACCGTCCAGTCGAAATTGCCCGCGACCGGCCTCGGCAACGGCCGGGTGAACGTGCCGATCTCGGTGCCGCCCTGGATGTTGTCCGCCGCCAGGTAGGACGGAGCGGGCGGTGCGATCGCCACCCAGCCATATCGCGTGGTCCCCCGCGACGTCCAGCCGACGGTGCCTGTGGTCAGTTCGTTGGTGAACGACAGGGTGTCGTGGACTTCCAGCAGGGCGGCAGCCGATACGACGCTGCCGCGGTCGTCGCTGACCACGCATGTGTAGCGGCCTGCGTCCGCACGGCGGCAGGACGGGAAGTCCAGCACGTCCCCGGTCCGGCCCGGCAGGAGCATGCCGTCGCGGTACCACTGGTAGCGCGCTTCGGGCGTGCCATGGGCCTCCACGCCGAAGCTGCAGGCGTCGCCCGCCATGACTGACTGACCGACCGGCTGCCGCGCGAGGCTCGGCGGCCCGACGGTCAACGTCCCGCCCGCGAACCAGCGCGCCGAGGCCGGGATCGACTTGGCCGGTGCGCGCTCGTGCGGCGGGCCGACGGTCGGGATCGCGCCCGTGATGGTCCACCACAACGGCGCGGCCGGCGGCAGGGACGGAGTGTTGTTCAGGTAATACGAGTAGTCGGCGAGGCTGCCCGTGCCCGGCGACTGCAGGCCATCCGATTCGGTGTTGTTCCCGTGCTGGAAGTTGTTGGACCCGCGGGGCGACCAGCCGTCGCCGGGTCGGGATATGAAAAAGAAGGTGTAGGTGTTCTTGGCCGCCTCGTTGCCGATGTAGTTCTGGCCGGCGGTCTGGTTCGACGTGGCATTGATGCCGCGCGTTTCGGCGCGGTTGCGGAAGAAGGTGTTCAGCGGTCCGTTCTGCCCGTGCGAGTCGTCGATCCAGATGTGCTGGACGATGTTGCCCTCGAACAAATTGGCGTACACGTAGTTGCCGTGAAGGGCGATGTCGCCCGCCAGGCTGCCGGGATCGGGCGAGTTGGCCCAGTAGTTCTCGCGCGAATAGTTGTACCCCAGGACGTTGCCGTTGGCCGCCGCCTGCAGCAGCATGGCGTGGCGCAGTTGCTGAAAGATGTTGTTCTCGATCAGGCATTCGCCCGTCTTGTACTCGATCCGCACCCCGTAGCCGGAGCCGCCGCCGTCGTACTCGTGGGCATGGTGCAGATAGCAGCCGGTCACGGAGATGCGCGTGGCGTACACCAGGGCGATGTGTCCGCCGAACGTGTTGTAGCCCTCCACGCCCCGCACCCAGCAGTTCGCGGCGCGGCTGAAGTGCAGGGTGTAGCGGTTGTCGCGGTCCGTGGCCGTCGACCCCGCGAGCAGGCGTTCGATCCTGAGGTTCTCGATGCCGACGTTCTGCGCCGGGTAAAGCTTCACGAGTGTGGGATTCAGCGCGGCGCTGTAGGTGTTGCGCAGCGGTGATTCGAGCGTCAGAATGTTGCCCGTGACGCCGGTGAGGCGCCCGATTTGTCCGAAGCGCGCCCAGGTGCTGGCGTTCCACGCGGCGTCGTTGTCCTGATGGATCTCCACGTAGTCTCCCGCCGCCAGCCCGGTGGCGTTCGCGACGGTGAGCGTGGCGGAGTGGATCGTGTACCCGGAAAGGATCGGTGTCGGATTCGCGCCGACGGAGCCGAGGACGTTGATGCCGTTCGCAAGGAAGTCCAGACGCAGGGTGGTCGTTTGCGAACGCTGCCCGCGCAGCACCGCGCCCGACGGCAGGTTTACCGGAGCCCGCAGCAGGTAGGTGCCGGCGGGGAAGAAGACCACGCCCGGCGCGCCCGCCAGGGCCGCCAGGGCGGCGACAACGGCGGGCTGGTCGTTGGCGACGCCGTTGCCCAGCGCGCCAAAGTCCCGGATCGAAATGATCCGGTCTGGGGACGGGATGTCGCCGGGGTAGCCCGCTTGGCGCCAGGCGCTGAAGAAGGCCCTTTCCGCGGGCACCACTTGCGCGGCGAGTTGCAGGGCGCACGCCGCGCAGAGGGCGAGACCCAGCGCGACGGCGAGGCGCAAAGGCGTGATGCGCGAGGTGCGACGTGGCGGTTGGTTGGAGGACATGGCAGGTGAATGACTTTCCTAAATCAGTTTCGGATCGGTGACGCGGGCCGCTGAGACGACCCGCTTGCGGGGCACGCTCGTGGCCCGACGCTGGGCCAGCAACGCATCGTAGTCGGCGCGCGGCACAGGCAGCATCACCGGGGCGTCCAAGTGACTCGAGAGCATGATGGCGTTGGCGAGCTCCAAGGAATCCTTGCCCGTTTCGGCGTCGCAGCACAGCGGCTCGCCCCGCAAAATGTGCCGCGCGAAGTTCCCCATGAGGAGTCCTTGGAGTCGGTTCTCCGGCATCGTCTCGTAGGTCGGCGTGACGTCGCCAAGTGCTGGGTTGGCCCAAACCTCCTTGGACGTGGCGCTCAAATCCCGCAGGTCCATCTCGAACCGTTGGCATTCGAGCTGGCCACGACGGTACGTGAGACTGCCATGAGTGGCGACAAGCTCGATCTGCTCGTGGAGACCGGGTTCGTTGGTCGATGCGTAGAGGTGCCCCACCGCTCCGTTGGCGTACACGAGGCGCGCGTCGGCGCGGTCCTCGACCTCGATGTCGTGCATGCAGGTGGCGGTGTGGCCATGGACGGAGACGGGCATGCCGCCCAGCAGGACGAACAGGTCCATGAGGTGCGGAGCCTGATTGACCAGCACCCCGCCGCCCTCGCCAGCCCATGTGGCGCGCCACGGATTGGCTTCGTAGTAGCGCTGCGTGCGGAAGTCGGGCAGAACCAAATGGGAACGACGCAGCTCACCCAGCCCCCCCTCGCGGACGAACCGCAGCGCGGCCTCGAAGACGGGCTCGAATCGGCGCTGCAGCATGACCCCCAAGACCCGGTTCGCCGCGCGCGCACACGACAACATGCGGTCCGCCGCCGATACGGTCTCGGCGAGCGGCTTTTCGCACAGGACCTGCAAGCCGGCCTGAAGAAGGGCCTCGACCGCTGGCAGGTGCAGGGGGTGTGGCGTCACGACCAGTGCGGCGTCGGCGATGCCTGCCGCCAGCAGTTCCGCGACCGATGCGAACGCCGCCACGCCGTGTTTGGCACCGACCTCGCGGGCCGTCTCAACGTGCGCGTCCACGACGCCGACCAGACGCATCTCCGGCACCTGTTCGATGATCGTCCGGCAGTGGGCTTGACCCATGGCACCGACGCCAACGACAGCGACGTGCAGCACGTCAGCGGGGGGTGTCGGTGTATGCTTCATGGTTTGGTTTTCAAGGAGATTCCAAAGCCACCGGTACGCCGTCCTTCGCACGGCTGCTGTTGGCGGCCTCGATGATGGCAACGACCTCGATCATCTCCGTCGTCGGCACCGCCGAACGATGGTTTGGAAGGCTCGATAGAATGGCGGTCAACAGACCCACGTAATAGGGCTTGCCGGCATGGCAGTCGATCACCTCGACCCGGTCCTTGCGGTGCAGGGTGATCCCGAATTTCCAGTGCGCAGCCCGGACGCCATGAAGGCTGGCGAGGCGCCCGTCGCCCCAGACCGCCGTCAGAAGATCGTGGCCGTCGGTGCGCACGCAACGGACCTCGCGGCAACCGGGGCCCATCGTCGCGACCATCATCTCCACGGCATGGCATCCGTACCAGAAAAGACCAGGCTGCGTCGGCTCCTCATTCATCGGCCCAAACACGTCGCACCCGACGATGTCATCCCGCCCGGTCGCCAAGGTCGCCTGCACGCCTTCGGCAAAGCGCAACGACGAGCAGCTCATCAGCGCCACGTCGGCGGCCTTGGTGAGACGCACGATCTCGCGCGCATCGGCCAGCGTCACGGCCAACGGTTTGTCGATGAACGTGGGCTTCTTGTAGGACACCGTCCGCCTGAACTGCTCCAAGTGGACGCGGCCGTCCACCGATTCGATGAACAGCAGATCGCAGGCGTCGGCCACCGCTTCGGGGCTGTCGAGGATCTGAACGCCGTGCTGCTCCCGCAGTTCCTTGGTGAAGCCCTCCACGCGGTCGCGGCTCAGTGCGAAGTCCGATGATCCGCCCGGAAAAGCGACGGTGATGCGCGCGCCTTGAAGGTGATTCTCGTTCGCGGGGTCGTTCAGCAGTTTGGCGAACGCGCTGACGTGCGAGGTGTCGAGTCCAATCAAACCGATCTTGTGCATGGTCTTCTCCTAGGGTTGCAGATAGGCCCGCGCATAGCGGCGTCCGAGTTCGCGCAGGGAGGGTGAATCGAAATGCGTGTGGTCGCCCCTGTCCGTCAATCCCGACGCACCAACCCAGCGGAAGCCGGGAACCTTCCCGCGCAACGACCGCAGTTGGGCATTCACCTCGCCGAACCCCTGCTTGCAGCCAGGGTGATCCTTGAGGAACGCGCCCAGTTCCCCGGCGAGGAACGGCACGTCGGGAGCTCCGAGTTCCTTTCGTAAGGCGTCGATCATGACGGTCAATCGCGCGGCATAGGTCGCCGCATCTTCCGGCAAGATCGCATCGTTCTCGCCTTGGTGCCAGAGGATGCCCGCGAGCTTTCCCTGCGCGATGGCCTGCTTCGTCGTCGCCACGGCGTTGGTGTAGAGGTCCGCTCCCGGCATCCAGCGCTCCAACTTGGAACCCCCGACGGCGCAGGGCACGAGACCGACGACGATGGCGGGATTGCGCTTCGCGACGTCGATCGCGAAACTCATTCCCAACCCTACGCCGGCAACCGCGGGCTTGTCGCAGTGCAGCGGTTCCTCGGCCTTGACCCAAGCGCCCGCGCGGAACATCTGGACCCGCTCGTGCCGCAGCGGCGGCACGGCATCCAACGGTCCGCGGCCGGCCATGTTCGACTGGCCGATCAGAAGGAAGATGGCGATGGGGGCGTTCATCGGAGGAAAGCGGCTTCCACTTTGGCGAGCGCCGCGGCGGTGTCCGCGACCTCGGCGTCGCCGCAGCCTTCATGCATCACCAGGCGAAAGTGGCCGGCGTCGGCCGCCAGGGCGTTGGGCAGCGCGTAAACGGCGTCGGGGTCGC
>CAZQKI010000025.1:0-36063 GCA_964592855.1 uncultured Lentisphaerales bacterium | reverse complement strand
CGAATCCCCATTTACACCATGACCGATCAGAGTGTGCCACGTCTTCATAATCTTCTACCTTTTGAACGTCCCGTATCGTGAACATGGCTGTCGATGAACATGTTTCGGTTCCTATTTCCCGATCATTTGAAATCGCGCGTAGGCCGCATCCCAGGGGGCGCGGTCTTGCGGCGCGTAGGGTTCGATCGGGAAGGCCGCACGGATGAGCGGCAGCGAATCGGCCAGCGCGGGAAGGATGCCGAGTCCGACCGCCTGCACCATCAGGTTGCCGACGGCGGTCGCTTCGCGCGGCCCGGCCAGCACGGGCAGTCCGGTGGCGTCGGCGGTGAACTGGTTGAGCAGGACGTTGCCGCATCCGCCGCCCACGATGTGGACGACCTTGGCCGGCCGCTTGATGACGCGGTTCAGCGTCTCGTTCACCTCGCGGTACTTCAGCGCCAGGCTTTCATAGACCAGCCGCAGAATTGCGCCGCGGCCGGCCGGCGACGGCTGGTTCGTCCGCGCCAGATAGCTGCGGATCGCCGACTCCATGTTGGCCGGATTGTAGAAATCCAGGCGGTCGGGATCGATGAAGGCCGCGAATGGCGCGGCTTCCGCCTGCAGGCGGTCGACCTCGGCCCAGGACATACGCCGGCCGTCGGCCGCCTCCCAGACGCGGAGCAGCTCCTGCACGATCCACGAACCCATGCAGTTCTTCAGCAGGCGTGTATTGCCGATGCCGCCCTCGTTGCTGAGATTGGCCGCGCGGGCCTCGTCCGAGGTGATCGGCTTGCGGACCAGGCGGCCGATCAGCGACCAGGTGCCGGAGCTGATGATGAGCGCGTCGCGGACGTCCTTGACCGGCGCGGCGGCGAAGGCGCTGGCCGTGTCGTGCGAGCCGACCGCCACGATCGCCGCGCCGCTCAGTCCCAGCGACTCGGCCAGCTGCGGCCGCAGCGCGCCGACGATGGTTCCCGGCGGCACGATCTCGGGTAGCAGGCGGGCGGGCGTCTTCAGCGCGCGGAGGATCGCCGGCGACCAGCGGCCGCGCTTGGCGTCCATGATCTGCGTGACGCTCGCCCAGGTCGAATCCACCTGCGTGCAGCCGCCGAGGTAGTAGTTCAGCAGCGTCGGCACGGGGAGCAGCTTGACGGCGGTCTTCAGCAGGGCGGGGCGGTTCAGCGCGAACCACAGGAGCTGGTTGCTCAGGTTGAAGGGCTGGAAGTGAATGCCCGTGATCTTGTAGATCCGCTCCGCCGGCATCCGCCGGCACAGCTCCGCCACCATGTTGTCGAGACGGTGGTCGCGATAGCCGTAGAGCTTGCCGATCGACTCGCCGTCGGCGCTGATCCACTGGGCATCGGCGCCCCAGGTGTCGATCCCGACCGCATCGAGCTGCGCCCCGAACTGCCGGCGGTAGTTCTGCAGCCCCTTCACGATCTCGCCGTAGATCGCCGTGTCGTTCCACTGGGTCCGCTCCGTCACGGCGCCGTTGCGATCCGCCAGAAAGAAGGAGACGCTCTCGTGGACAAAGCGGTGGATCTCCTCCATCTGGAAGCCGCCGGGGCCGAAGGTGCCGACGAAGCACTTGCCGCCAGAAGCGCCCAGATCGATGGCCAGAAGATGCTTGGTTTCCTGCATGTGGTAATACTCCCAGTTGAAGTCGATTCGTCTATTGACCGCGCTCCGCCCACGACCAGGCCACGGCGCAGTGCAGGGTCACGCCCGTTGCAATGGCCTCGTCGTTGAAGTCGAAGGCCGCATTGTGGAGCGACGCGACGCCCGGCGAACCATCGGCCGGAGCGACGCCCAGGCGCATGAAGCAGCCGGGCACCTGCTGCACGAAGTAGGCGAAATCCTCGCCGCCCATGCTCACGGGAAGATCATCCGTGACGCGGGCCGAGCCTAAGGTCGCGATGGCGACCTTCTGGACAAAGGCCTTGAGGCCGGGATCGTTCACGTTGACGGGATAGCCTTCCTCGATCTCGACCTCCGCCCGCGCGCCGAAGGCCGCCGCCGTCTGCTCGGCCACCTGGCGGATGGCTGCGCGCGATGCGATGCGCTGCTGCTCGGAAAGGGTCCGGAGCGTCCCCTCCAGCCGGGCGGTGTCGGGAATCACGTTCCGCGCTGTTCCGGCATGGAAGGTGCCGATCGTGACCACGGCGGGCTCGGTCGGATCCTTGAGCCGCGAGACCACCGCCTGCAGGGCGGTCACCACATGCGCGGCCGCCACGATCGGATCGATGCCGCGGTTGGGATAGGCCGCATGCGCGCCGCGCCCATGTACCGTGATGTTGATCGCATCCGTCGAGGCCATGATCGGACCGCTGCGCAACCCCACCGTTCCGACCGGCAACTGCGGCCAGCCATGCAGGCCGAAGATGGCGACGGAACGGGGGTTTTCCAGCGCCCCCTGCTCCATCATGATTTTGGCGCCGCCCCCGCCCTCCTCGGCCGGCTGGAAGAGGAAGCGGACGGGGCCCGGCAGTTGACCGGGCGCTTCCGCCATCAGCGTGGCGGCCCCCAGCAGGCAGGCGACATGGCCGTCGTGCCCGCAGGCGTGGGCCGCGCCCGTGATCGTCGACTGGTGCGGCTTGCCGCACTTGTCCTCCATCGGCAGCGCATCCATGTCGGCGCGGAAGGCCAGACAGGGCCCCGGCCTGTCCGCCCCCAGGGTTGCCACCACGCCCGTACCGGCCACGCCGGTGCGGATCTGCATGCCGGGCAGCTTGCCCAGCCAGGCGGCGATCTTCGCCGCCGTGCGGTGCTCCTGAAAGCCGATCTCCGGATGGGCGTGCAGATCGCGACGGAACGCGATCAATTCCGGCAGCAAGGCCGCCAGCCGTTTCTCAAAATGCTCAGGCTTCATAGAAGGCAAAGTTTAGCACGCCCCACTTTTGCCCGCAAAGGAAAACGCGTGCGCGTAGCCAACAAGCGGGACGTGCCCTACCAATCGCTGCTCAAGGTTTTCCTCGCCGAGAAGGTGGAGGAAGAACTCCGACACGGCCCCGCTTAGGTGCATGGGCCGAACAAGTGGCTTACACACGGGGCGGGCTGCATGAACTCCGCTCGATCAAACGCTGCTTGAGCAGCAGCTCGCGGACGGGCGCGTCGGGGCGGGCCAGGCGGCGTAGCAGCAGATCGACCAGGCGTTTCGCCAGTTCGGCGGGCGGCACGCCCAGCGTCGTCAGCGGCGGATTCGTCAGTGCCCCCAGCGTCACGTCGTCGGAACCGAGCACCGACAGGTCGCGCGGCACAACCAGCCCGTTGGCGCCAACCATCGAGATCACCGTCATGGCCGTCGTGTCGTTGCGGCAGATTACCGCGGTCGGACGGCGGTCGGGCGGCTGGGCAAAGAACTGAACCAGGCAATCGCGGGCCGCCTCCGTGTGATCCTTGTGGCGTCCGACCGTCCAGAAGGGCTCGATATCGATCCCCCGTTCCCGCAGCGTGTCCCGGACAAGCTCGCCGAATCGCCGCCGGTCGAGATAGATGGTCCCCAGACGGCGGTGGCCCAGATCGACGAGGTAATTGACGGCCCGACGCATGGAGTCATCGCCGTCGCGGACCAGGCTGTCGTACCGCGGGTGACGCTGCTGGAACAGCACGGTGGGAATGTCATTCGGCAGCAGCGTCAAATCGTCATGACAACTGATCAGGCCATCCACGCCCCGGTCCAGCACCGAACGGAAAGCCGCCCGCGCCTCCGCCATGTCCTTCCAGAAGGCGCAAATGCCGGCGTAGCCATGGGCCAGCAGGCGCGACTGGATTTCCGACAGCATCTCGGCGTAGATCAACTCGCGCGGGCTGTGGAGCATGAGCCCGATGGTGAAAGTGCGCCGGGTACGCAGACCCCGCGCCGTCAAATTGGGCCGGTAGTTCATCCGCTGCGCCGCCTTCAGGATGCGGGTGCGTGTCTCCGCCTTGATCCCAAGCTTCTCCGCCCGCCCCCCCAGCACGGCCGAAACGGTGGGCACGCTGAAACCGGCCTCCCCGGCGATGTCTTTCAAGGTCGTCATGATACCACGTTCAGGGGATGCCCCCTCAGAAATGCGGTGATGTTGTCGACCGTCGTCTGCATCAGCCGCCCGCGTGCCGCGTGCGTCGCCCAGGCGATGTGCGGGGTGATCACGCAGTTCTCCAGCCCCAGCAGCGGGTTGGCCGCAGCGGGGGGTTCGGACGACAGGACATCCATCGCGGCGCCGGCGAGCCGGCCGGCGCGCAAGGCATCGGCCAGCGCCGCCTCGTCGACCAGGGGACCGCGGCTGGTATTGATCAGGAAAGCGGTTGGCTTCATCTTGGCCAGCGCCGCCGCGTTGATCAGGCCACGGGTGTCCGGCAGCAGGGGACAGTGGAGGCTGACCACGTCGCTCTCCCGCAGCAGCGTATCCAGGTCGACCCGGGTCAGATCGGCATCCGACTGCCCGGCCCGGGGCGCCGTTCCGATCACGCGCATGCCGAAGGCGCCGGCGATGCGCGCCGTGGCCCGGCCGATGCGGCCGCATCCCACAATGCCCAGGGTCTTGCCGCGCAGTTCAACCAGGGGCCCGTCCCAATAGCAGAAGTCCACGGACCGCGTCCACCGTCCCGCATGGACGCCGCGGCTGTGTTCGCCCACGCGATGAGCCAGTTCGAGCAGCAGCGCAAAGACGAACTGCGCGACCGAATCGGTCCCGTACTCCGGCACATTGCAGACGACGATGCCCCGCTCGCGGGCGGCCGCGACATCCACGACGTTGTAGCCGGTGGCGGTGACGGCGATGCACCGGAGATTCGGCAGGGCGGCGAACGTGTCCCGATTGAAGGCGACTTTGTTGGTCACCACGATCGCGGCATCCCGGCAGCGCGCGACGATCTCTTCGGGCCGGGTCCGTTCATGCACGGTCAAGTTCCCCAGCGCCGCCACGCCCTCCCACGTCAGATCGCCCGGGTTCAGGGTGTGTCCGTCGATTACAACAATTGGCATGTTTTGGCGTGAGTTCATCTTCATCATCTCCCTTGATTATTGCAACCGGACAATCTGGCCTCGACCGATCGCAAGCCCCTCAATTTTTCCGGTCCACGGATTCTCGATGCGCAAGGTTCCGCCCCGCAGGCTGCGAAGCACGACCTCCGTCGTTCGTCCATCTTTCCTGGTTGCCGAAACCAGAAAAGCCCCTTCGGCACGAAGGTTTCGAAACGAGACATCCCGCCAATCGCCCGGCACGGCAGGGAACACCCGGATGATCCCGTTGTGACTCTGCAGCAGCATCTCCAGCAGCGCCGCGCTGAAGCCCGAGTTCGTTTCGTTGCAGAACACGGCCGGGCCGACGCTCCCCTCGCCGCTGCGATGAACATTGAAGCTCAGGTTGAACCCGCCCTGCGGCGGAAAAAACTGCTCGAACATCTGCTGCAGCAGGTCGCGCGCCGGGTCTCCCCGACCGCTCCGGGCATAGGCGGAAGCCAGCCACACGGGGGTAAAGCAGGCCCAGAGCCATTTTCCGCGGCTGAGAAACCGGTCGATGGAATTGACCGCCAGACGCCCCGTGACATCGGCACACGGGTAGATCGGCGTGAGCATCCCGATGTGCCGGTGCGAATAGATGAACTCCTTGCTCGCCATGTCGATCAGCGCGCCCGCCCGCTGTGGATACGGGGGGAGATGCTCCAGCCGCTCCCGGCACTTCGCGGCGAATGCGGTATCCGCGCCCAGCACCCGCGCCGACTCGATGATCGCGCCGAACAGCATCCGCAGCAGCGCGATGTCCATCGTCGCGTTCCGGCCCCAGGCTTCGTAACTGCCCTCGCCCGCTTCCGGCGTATTCGACGGCCAGATGTCGTAACGTCCCTGCCGGTCCTTCTTCAGAAAATCAAGGTGGAACTCCGCGCACTCCTTCAGAAACGGATAGGCCACCTCGCGCAGAAACCGCGTGTCCCGCGAGTAGAGCCAGTGCGTCCAGAAGTTCTGCGCCACGAAGGCGGCATGCCCGGCCCAGTGCATCGAGGTCAGATACGCCGGCGGCATGATCCCGCCCGGCGAGGCGCAACAGGAGAACTGCACGCCCTGGCAATTCCAGTACTCGCGCGTATAGCGCCGCGTCTCCGGAAGCCACGCGCGCACGGTGTCGTAGTAGGGCCAGCCCAGTTCCAGATGGTTGCTCGCATAGATCGGCCAGTAATTCATCTCGATGTTCAGATCGTTCGTATACTCGTTCCAACTCGAGCCCGCCGCGCGGGTGGACCAGACCCCCTGCAACCCCGGCATGCGGCAGCCGCGCCGCGACGAACTGCCGAGCAGATACAGCCCGAAATGATACTGCCGGAGTATCCGCTCGTCCGGTATCTCCACCTGCGATGCGCTCCAGAATTTTTTCCACCAGCGGCGGTGATCCGACCGGATGCGCGAGAAACCGATCCGGGCGGCGGCGCGCACGCGGCGAAATGCTTCCTCCCGCGTGCCGACCGCCACGTAGATGAAGAAGTCGGCCCGATCCTTGGCGGTCGCGGTGATGCGGTTCCGCCCGCCCACCGTTTCAATGCCGTCCACCAATACCGCGATCGTATAATCCAACTGGTGATACCCCCGCACGCGCGTCCACAGCACGCCCTGGTCGACGCCGGACCGGACGCGCGCCTGCGGGTCGTTCGGCTTCACCTCCAGCTCGATGTCCATCCCGAAACTCATCTGCCGCGGCGGAAGGCCCTTCCGCCAGTCCATGTCGTGCCGCACCCGGAGGGCCAGAACTTCATGGGCGACGCTGACCAGCGCCTCGGTGTGCTGCTGGCGCACGCGCGTCGCAAAAGAGCTTTCGGCCATGCCGCTCCGCAGGTCGAGGCCGCGCATCCAGTCGAGGATTTCGATCTCTTTCTCGAAGCGGTCCGTCCGCAGCACCAGGGCGCCGGCGGGGATCAACCCGAACTTGCCCGTCCATTTCTGCTCCTGCCCGGCAAACCGCTCATCGATCGCGTCCCAGTCGCCCGCTTCAATGAGCGCCCGCAGTTCCGCAAAGGTCTTGAACGGCCGGAACGACCGTCGTTGTCCGGTGCCGTCGTCGCAGCGTTCGTCCCACAAATCCGATTTGGCGAGCGGGATGGCGATCCGTTTGTGATCGGCCATGACCAGCGCGCCCAGGTCGCCGTTGCCGAGGGGCAGGCCGTCAAACCACTGCGGGGCGAAGTTTCGATAGCTGAACGTCCACGCATCCTCCTGTGGCGCGGCGGATCGCCGCCGGTGGTCGCCGGCCGCCCCGACCCTTTTGCCTGCCGGACGTTCCAAGCTTGCTGCGGATTGTCCTTCGGTTCCGTCCTGCTTTCTCATAATCCCCTCCGTCCCGGGGTTTCGCCTCAGTGTATGGAACTCGGGCTCGCAATTCGCGGGTAGGGACCGATGTACGGCAAGGTATTCGCGTCCTCCGGATTGACAATGGTGTCTTTCTCGAACGTTAGAAGCGTCGTCTCGAATTCGGGAATCGCATCGATTTTTCCATGGACGTGACTCTGGAGGCGGTCGATCATCGACTCGATCCGTGCGATCAGGCAACCGTAACGGCGTTCGAGGACTTCAAGACCGAACGGTTTGCAGCAATCGAGCCACATGTCCCGATGCATTTTCCAGAGCACGCGGGTTTCGGCCAGCAACGGAACAGCTTCCCGTTCCAGCAACTGCCGAATCGTCTCACGGTCTTTGTTCCGGTAGGCGACGATCAGCTTTTCACGAAGATCGCATTTGATGGAGAGCACGCGCGCCAATTGGGCGGGCAAACGCAGCCGCCGATTCTGTGCGGAGGGGCGGTTCGCGCATGCGCTCAGCTTCTCGGCCAACGCGGCATAGTGTTGCCGGAACGAACGGCCCTGTCGGTGCGGTTCACAGAGCCCGATGAGCGGGTCGTCCCACAGCAGCCACTTCGAGATGTCGGACATGGTGGAGACATCCGGCTTCAGACGGGCGCAGGAATCCAGTTCGCAGGCCGCCTCGTAAGCATCCAGTTCGATGCCGCACGAGCCCAGCAGGTTCGATGCAAACGCCTTTCGCTCGACGGCGTCGCGATAACACAGTTCGGCGAAGAACTGCACCGCGGGCAGAACGGAGAAGGGGTCAACTTCCATCCCATCGTCGCACCAACTCGTCAGGAACACCTGCTCGACGCCGTTGTCGCGGCAGGACGCCAGGCAGGGTCTGATCGTGTCGTAGGCATACGGGAGTGCGGTCCAGAAGCGCGTCCAGTTCCAGGCGGCGGGCGCAACGATCGGCTCCTTTCGCATGTCCCGGTGTTTGGCGATGAAGGTGTCGTAAAACGCCTTGTCCTTATGATAATAGTCCCAGTAGACGAGTTCGACATCGGCTGGAATATCGTCGATGATTGCTTGCGGGATCCGGCTGTCCGGATCGTAATAGTCGTGGGTTGCGGAGCCGAGCCTGAAATACATGTCGCTCCAGATCATCGGACGCAATTTCAGTTCGCGGCAGATCGCACTCACCTTCGTCAGGTGTTCGTTCATGATCTGGAAACTGGAGCGGTCCCCATGGATTTTCCGGTATCGCCCTAAACCCAATCCATGCGCTTCGTCCATCCCGATATGAATTCGTTTTGAGCGAAAGCAGGAAGAGATGCAGCCGATCATTTTTCGCAGGAGTCGATAGGTTTCCGCCTGTCCGACCAGGAGGATGCTGGGCGTGTCGGTGACGTTCCGATAGGATTGCGTCCACTTCAGAACCTGCTCCATGTGTCCCAGCGTCTGGATGCACGGGAACATCTCGATGCCGAATTCAACTGCATAGTCGTCGAGTTCGATCAACTCGGTCTTTTCATATCGGCCCCGCAGGTAACCAAAGAACGGTTCGTCGTCGACCGCGTAGGTGTCTTCCGTATAGAGACAAGCCGCGTTGAGCCCCATGAGCGCAAAGCGGCGGATCATCGCCTTCAGGGTTTCGACGGTCGGAACGCCGTTGCGGGATGCGTCGATCTGGACGCATCGGAACGAAAACGGCGTCTGCTCCGAATAGGGCGCGGCGGCTTCGCCCGCCTGCAACGCACCAAGCAGGCGAGCCACCGCGCGAAACGCATCCGCCGGTTCGGCAAAGGAGATGGTCGCCGTCCCGGCGGATGTCGGCTCGATCTTGAATCCCAGTTCGGTTTGTTGCCGGAACGTCAGCCGCAATCCCGATGCCGCATCATCGGCGCGAATCGGATACTCGCCGCTTTCGATGAGGCGAGCAATGCCGGACTGGACGGTTTCGTGTCGTATGGCCAGTAATTCAACAATCAATGCTGTCATGATAGTGATAATCCGAAATGCCTGTACCGGGCGCCTTCGTCGGCTAGCGCAGGATCATCACCGCGCCTTCGGGCCGATAGGTGATCGAGGCGACCGGGGTGTTGCCATAGGCGCCCAGGTTGATCCGCTTGCCGTTGTACTTCGGCTCCGCTCCGAAGGGGCTTCCGTCGCCGGCATCGATACAGGGGCTGCTGACCGGACTGCGCTGCCAGGCGCCGCCCGTGAAATAGCCGCCGGCATAGCAGCCGCCGCGCGACTTCAGATGATAATAGGTCCCATCGGCAAAGAGCGGATCGCCGACAAAGTTGCCGGTCCCCGGCAACGTTTGCTGCGAAGCGGTATACGTCGCCGACAGGGAGCCGGAGGCGCCGCCGACGCCGCCCGCACTGTTGCCCCAAATGATCGAATTCTTCAGGGTCGCCGTGCCGCCGGCTTTCCAGATGCCGTAACCATTAACCGCCCCCGCGATCGTGACGTTGCAGGCGGCGAGCGTGCCCGAGAGGATTTCCATGGTGTTGGTGTTCGCGGTTGCGCCTACGAGCACGTTCGTCATTGCGAGCGAACCTGCGGCGAGCGTGATTTCGCCGTGGTTGCGGACGTTCGTGTTGCCGGGAAGGCCTGAACCGGAGAACGCGCAGCGCGTCAGGGTCGTCTTCTGGCTGGCGTGGCCGAGGTAGAGGACGCCACCTGCGCCGCCGAGGGTGAAGCCGTAGTTTCCGATGAAGACGCTGTCCGACAAGTCGAGCCGCGTCGCATTGACGTGTATCGCGCCGCCCCACCCCACGTTGCGCACTGTACCGTCTGTCGGATGGCGTGTGGTGCGGTTGGTCGCAAACGTGCAGTGCGAGACGACAGCGCTGCCATTGTTGAACGCGAGCGCGCCGCCGTTGTGGGTCTTGTACCACGAACAGACGAAATTCCGGTTGAAGTCGCAGCGCTCCAGCGTCGCATCCACGTCCGTGGCATAGATGGCGCCACCGCATGCGGTTGCGTTGTCGCCCGGGTGATTCAGCCGATTGCCGGTAAATTGGGTGTCCACCGCCTTGAACGTGCCGTTCTGGGCATAGACGGCGCCTCCATAGAATGTCCTCGCGCCATTGCCGCTAATTTCGTTTCCGTTGCCAATGAAGACACAGTTCGTAACGACCGTATGGCAGGACACGAGGTTTACGCCGTGACCGTGCTGGCCGGTGACGTTGAGCAAGCCATTAGAAAAGACCAGGGAATCGAACGTCAGCGTGGCGTTGGCCGCCCTGAGAATGCGGCGGTTGGGATTCGGCAGGGCCGCGACGTTGCGCGCCAGAACCGTGGGCGCGTCGCTCCGCGCGCCGGGAGCGCCCGATCCGACATAGCCGCCGCGGATCGTCAGTCCCGCCGTTCCGGATATGAAGCACTGCGAATTGTCGTTCGGGTCGTCAAGGCCGAGGCGGATATAGGTGCCCGATTTCAGGCAAATGAGATCGCCCGCGTAAAGGCAAACCTCAACGGACACCTGGAGATTCGAGTAGGCGTTCTCCCAACTGGAACCGTCCGCGATTCCCGCCCCCGCGGGCGTCACGTAGCGGACGATAGGGGCGGTCGTGAGCGTCGTGAACGTGCCGGTCGCCGAATTGGTGCCGGCAACGTTGACCGCGTCGAGGCTGTAATCGTAGTCCGTCCCGGCCGAAAGCCCACTCGCGAGGATCGTGAATACGGTCCCTTCCGCCACAGCCTGGCCGAGGTTGTAGACGAAGGAGAGGACGTTCTCCTCGTCCCCTTCCGGCCAGCAGTGGAGCGTGATCACGGTATTGGCGTCACCGTTCGAAATGAGTGTGCCGTGAACGCGCGCCGCGTGGCGTGTCACATGGCTGGCGCCAACGGTGGAAACCACCGGCACGGTGGGCAACAGGAACGCGGCGACCGGCCGGGACCAGACCGATCCCGTCGAGTTCGTGGCGTAGAAACGGTAGTAGATACTTCCGACCTGCGGCAAATCGGTCAACTGCGACGAAAAGACATTCCAAAGGGTTTGGGGACCGAGCGAGCGGACGTTCGGATTCCAATCCGCCAGATCCGCCGTGCCGAGGTCGTTGGTGCCCCAGGCGAGGTACACCGTCGGATCTTCGGCGCCACCGGTGTGCGCGACGACGCCGCGAACCCAGGCACTGTTGGCGGTCCGATTGGTTTCCGGATAACTGTAGACCATCAAGCTGTCGAAAACCGCCGGTTCGCCGAGTACCGATTTCGAGGCCACGGGCGTGTTCGCGTCGTAGCCGACGTTGATCCGATGGAAATTCGGCTGGGGTTCGTTTGCCCATTTCGCGTTTGGATCGCCCGCGTCGATCGCGGGACTCGTCGCGTCCGAAACCAGCCACGCGCCGCCGGAGAACCACCCGCCCGAATAGGCGCCGGCCTGCGATTTCACGTGGTAGTACACCCCATCCGCGAAGCGCGGATCGGCCGTGGAGTTGGCGATGCCGGCCTGCGCGTCCTGCACGAAGCAGTAGTTGAACGAGCCCCGCGTGCCGCCGACGAAATTGAAGGCTCCCGAGGCGTTGCCCCACACGATGCAGTTCCTGAGCGCGAAGCTGCCGCCCGTCTGGTAGATGCCGTAGCCGTTCACGTTGCCGGCGAAGGTGCAGTTCACCGCCTCCGCCGTGCCGCCCCCGATATCGAGCGAATTGCCGTAGCGGTTGGCGGCGTGGAGGACGTTTGTCATGTAGAGATTACCGCTCAGGAGGTAGATGCTGCCGGAATCGGTGACGGCCCCGCCTGCGCGCGTGCCGTTCCCGTACATCGCGCAGCGGGAAATACGCGTCTTTTGCGATGCGCCTTCAAGGTAGATGAGTCCGCCGCGCCCGTCCAACTCGTTGTTGAGGTTGCCGATGAAGACGCTGTCCGAAATATCGAGCGAGGAGAGGGTTTTCGCGTAGATCGCGCCGCCGCGGCCGTTGTCGCGGCTGTAGTTCTCGTTCTTGAGCGTGCTGTTCGTCGTAAACAGGCAGTCGCTGATCGCGGCGGACCCGCCGCTCATGTAAATCGCGCCGCCCTGATTGTTGAGGTATCGCGCGTTGCACCGGTTGCGGTCGAAGGTCGTGCCGGAGATATTGACCGCGGTGCCGACCGCGTAGATCGCGCCGCCGTAGACATAGGAACCGTCGTTCCAGGCGCGCGCGAAGTTGTTCGTGAAGCGCGAATCCGCCACCGTCAAGCTGCCGCCCGTCACGTAAAGTCCCGCGCCGTAAAATGTCGTGCTCAGCCGATCACGGTTGTTGTTCGCTACGACGCAGTTGGTGAGCGTCAAGCCGGACGAACTCGCGTAGAGGCCCATGCCGTAATTCACGGACGCGTCCAGCGAGCCGCCGGTTATCGCAAGCGCATCGAACGTGACGGTCGAGTTCGCTATATTGAAAAGTCGCGTGAAGACGCTGGCGTCGCGCGCAATCACGGTCTCGCTGCCGGAAAGCGTTTCGCCCACGCCCGCATAGCCGCCCTTCACGATGAGGCCCGTCACGCCGGAGATGACCACCTGGCCTTTAACCACATAGGTTCCGTAGCGCATGCGGATCGTGCCGCCCCCGGTGCAGGCATTGACCGCGGCCTGAAGATTGCTGAAGGCGTTGGCCCAGTCGCTCCCGTCGACCAATCCGCCGCCCGTTGGCGTGACATACTTGATTGCGCCCTGCGCAAAACCGCCCCATCCCAGAATCATGACCGCTGCCAGCAACCCCAATCCTAACCTGCGTCCGTTTCTCATGCTAACGTCCTTCCGTATTTTAGCCGTTTCGAAGAATCCCCGGTCCAGGCGCGAAAAGACAACAAGGTTGTATGGCCCCCGCTCTTGATTCACGCCCACGCCATTGTCCATAAGCAGAGCCAGGTCCGAGTCAGCCGCCGACCCTTCGGCCCAATTCTAAATCGATGTAGAATTAGATTGTCATTTTCCGGCAAGCCTGTCAATATGAAATGCGTCTTTCAAAAAGGGCCTTTCAAAAAGGGAGTCCACCATGAGCCTGAACACCCATTATCGCCTGCGCCACGAGTGGGCTTCTCGGGGCTACGACGGCAAGACCTGCTGGGTTCAATGCCGCGCCGGCACCATCCCGCCGGGGGGGGGCGGAGACAACCGCCTGCCCATCGTCGTCATGACCATGCAGAAACTTCTGCTCTCCGGGAGCGATGTCTTCTACGAGTTGAACGAGATGCGCACCGACGACCTCGCCGCCACCTGGTCGGGCCCAACCCCGCACGCGGCGACCCTCGGACGCCGAACGGATTCCGACGGCACCGAGTCGGTCATCTGCGACGCCACGCCCCGCTGGCACGCCGCCACCGGCCGACTGCTCTCCACCGGCCACCTGGCGCAATACCGGGACAACGCCCTGCCGACCGGCGACCGCCGCCGCAGCACGGCCTACACGGTCTATGACCCGGCGGCCCGCTCCTGGAGCCCGTGGCAGACCCTGGCCATGCCGGAATCGGACGGCCGGTTCTCCAACTCAGGCGCCGGCTGCTCCCAGCGCTTCGACCTGGAAAATGGCGACATCCTCCTCCCCATATACTTCTGGGAGCCGCGCGCCGGCGTTGCCGCCCAGCAGGCGCCGGTGGGCCGCGCCTCGGCGTGCGTGTGCCGCTGCCGTTTTGATGGAACAACCCTGCGCTACGTCGAGCACGGCACGGAAATGACCTGCCCCGAGGTCCGCGGATTCGTCGAACCCTCGCTCACCCGCTTCCAGGGGCGGTTCTTCCTGACCCTGCGCAACGACCTGCGCGGCTATGTGACCGCCGGCGGGGATGGCCTCCACTTCGCGCCGCCCGTGCCGTGGACCTTCGACGACGGCGCCGAACTGGGCAGCTATAACACCCAGCAGCACTGGGTCACGCATGGCGACGCGCTCTTTCTCGTCTATACGCGCCGCGGCCTGAACAACGACCATGTGTTCCGCCACCGCGCGCCCCTCGTCATGGCCCAGGTGGACCCGGACCGGCTCTGCGTACTCCGGAATACCGAACGGGTGATCGTGCCCGAACGCGGCGCGCGCCTCGGCAATTTCGCCGTGACCGATGTCAGCGAGCAGGAGACCTGGATCACCGTGAGCGAATGGATGCAGAACGGCGGATCCAATGCGCGCCGGATGCTGGAGAAACTCGGGCGCTGCAAGCCCGGCGACGCCACCCCGCCGCGCCCGGGCCAGGATTACGGGCCCGAATGCGAATGCTTCGGCAGCGACAACACCGTGTGGGTGGCCCGCCTGTTGTGGGATAAATAGACCAGAAAGGAACCGACCATCATGCGTGGAGAATTGATCCGGACAAAATTACAGAGCGGCGAACGCGTCTACGGAACCCATATCGTCAGCCTCGGGAATCCCGTCGATGCGCGCCTGCGAACGGGGTTGGAGGCGGATTTTGTCTTCATCTGCACCGAGCATATGCCGATCGACCGCACCGAAGTCTCCATGATGTGCCAGTTCTATGCGGCCCACGGCTGCTCGCCGATCGTGCGGATCCCCTACCCCGAACTGCACGGGGCCGCCATGGCCATCGACGGCGGAGCCCAGGGCATCCTCGCGCCGTACGTGGAGACGGTCGATGAAGTCAAAGACCTGGTCGGCGCCGTGCGCTACCGGCCGATCAAGGGCGAATTCCTGCGGGACATGCTGGACGGCCGGCGCACGCCCAAGCCCAAGCTCCGGAACTTCTTCAACCGGTTCAACCGCGATCTCTACCTGATCATCGGCATCGAAAGCGTGGCGGCGATCGACCGCCTCGAAGCGCTGATCGGCATCGATGGCGTCGATGGCGTGTTTCTCGGCCCGCACGACATCACCTGCTCGATGGAAATCCCGGAGGAATACGACAACCCGATATTCATCCGGACCGTCGTGGATGTGATCAAACGCTGCCGCAAGCTGGGCCGCGGGGTCGGCATTCACATGGACCAGACGCAGGCGAGCTGCCGCGCCTTTCACAAGGCCGGCGCCAATTTCCTGCTGCACGGGGCGGACGTGGTGCTGATGCGCGAGCGCGTGAACCGCGACTTCCGGGCGTTGCGCGCGCAAGCCGGCGACGTCTATGCGCCCGGATCCGGCGGAACGGGAACCGCCACCCCCTGTATCGCCCCGCGCCGCGGCAGGAAGGTTTAGGCCAGGCACCCTTAGCGGATCAGGATAACCGAACCTCCGGCACTCGTCGCAGCCAGGCTCGCGTACTCGGCCATGGCCTGGCTCCCCCAGCCGTCATACGAACCTCCGACACTGGGGGTTGGCTGACTTGGAAATAAATAACCGGTGCCGCTGAACTTCGTCGGCCACTGGCTGGCGCCATAGACGCCGCTAATCACGGGAACCCCGTCAATATAGAGTGCGGTGATCGCATTCGTCCCCGTGAAAGCCAGATTGTTCGTGGCGCCGGACCAGATCCAGACGGTCGTGCCCAAGGAAAGGCAGGCGGCATGTGTCAGCCGCAGCGTTCCGTTGGAGAGGATCGTCGCGCCCGTATACGTATTGGTCGCCGACAGCGTCAGCAGACCCGGGCCGAGTTTGATCAGGTCGCCGGCGCTGGAGATAATGCCATTGATCGTGATGTCACCGCTGCCGCCCAAAGAAAGACTCTTGCCGGCTGCGGTTGCGACGTTGCCGCTCGTTGTCAGGCCATAACCCGAACCCGCTGCCTGGTTGTTGATCCAGATCTGGCTGGCACCAAGCGTGACGGGTGCGGTGACAGTCAGACTGCGGTTAATGCCGCTGTCCAACAGAATGCCGCAGTTGGCATTCCCGTTAAGCGTGGCTCCGTTGACGGTCAGAATGCTCGCTCCGCCGATCGTGACGTTCTTGCCGAGGCCGCCGGCGAGATAAAGACCGCCGACCGTCGCTATGGCGGCCATGTTCGGCTGCTGGCTTCCGGTGAAACCGGCATCAAATTGGGCGGTATCCGTGTTGCCCGGCTTGGCGCCCGTGCTCCAATTTCCAGTCGTTGCCCAGTTGCCATTGACTGCTGAGTTGCCCGTCCAATAGTCCGTAGCCGCCCAGCCATCCGAGACGATCAGAATCGTGAGTGTCGCCGCCAACATGATTCGTCCAGCCGTTGTTCTCATCGTCATGCCTCCCAAGACTTTCACCTTCAGTACGCCACCCGCCACCTTCCCCCTCACGGCCCCACTCCAGCCGGAGCCGTGCGCACACCGCGCCAACCGCTATTGTTGTACCGGGTCGAGTACTGCCTGGCGGCTTGGCTCCGGTCCGACACGCGCATGCCTGTACTCGCTTCGGTCACGCTCCCGCCGCGAACCCCGACGGCATACTTGTCCGGCCAAGTGGGCACGTCCGCGTCGCCGGTCGGGGTCAGGTTCCCGTCGCCCTGCAACCCCGCAAACGCTCGCGCCACAATCGGATTATTCCCATCGTGTCCCACCGACACAGGCCGCTCCCACAGATTCCCGCTCAACTCCAGTATCCCCCAGTAGGAGGCCCCTGCCTGCGCGCGGGTCGAAGTCGCCGTCGCAAAAATTCCGCCCCGCGCGGGTCCCGCCTGTCCGCCCGTGAAAAGACAGTTCGCCGGCGCCGGATCCGCGGTGGACGCACCCGTTCCATCTCCGACTTCACTGACAAGCAACGTGGGCGCACTACTCGCCCCCCAGGCGTACTCAGCCACGACGGGCCGCAACGGCCCCCGGCACGCTTTCTCGAACTCCAACTCGGTCATCGGCCGCAGTCCCGCCCAATCCGCGAACGCGGCGCCATCCAGGAATGACAACCTATTGCACGCCCGGTCCATGCCGTCGTCGGCTTCATTGAACACCAGGTTCGCGTTCGCATCGCAGCCGAAGGCAATACGCGTGGGGACGCTGGGAATGACGCTCGGACAGCGGATGCCGTTCCGGAATACAGTGGTGGTTGACGCTGTCATGGCGAAATTGGTGACCACCAGAGATGCCGTGCGCGTCGTCTGCTGCGCACGGGTCAACGCATTGAGGAAATCGCGATATTGTCCCTGCGTCACTTCGTACTTCATGCAGTAAAACGCGTTGTAGCCGCTGGGGTAATTGGCGTTCACCGAACCGGCCCCGCCGATGGAGGTCCAACTGGTTGTTGAAGTGCCCCACAGTTTGCCGGGCGCGTTGGTGATTTGCCGGTCCCAGCTTCCGTTGATCTCGAATGGAAGGGTCGCCCCGCTGCTCCAGGAGCCATCCGTGAAACTGCCGGTTTCCGTTCCGCCGCTGCCCACTTTGAAGCTCCCTTCCGGCACCAACACCATTTCCACTGCAAGAGCCTGCACGAGCACATTGTCGGTCTTGACCAGACCGTTGGAGACGAAGTTCCACACCGCCTTGACGTTTTGGACCGACGTCGTGCCGGTCCCATTCGCCGAACGGCGCATGAACAGGCCCACGCGGTCTGGCGGCACGATGAGTTCGATCCTCGTGCCCCTGCCGGTCGCGTAGTTGGGGGGATTCACGCCCGTTCCCGCGAGTTTCACGTGCTGCCAGGCGTTCGATCCCTGCGGTAACACCTTGAAAAACACCCACGCCGCATCGTGATTGAAATTCGTGTAGCGCCACGAGTTCTCCCAGGAGATGTCGAACTTGACGTAGGCGGTGCTGTCGTCCCGCCCGCTCACCGTCACGTTCTTCACCTGCAAGTTATTCGCCCGGACGCCGGCCGCCGCCAGCAGTTCCGCCGCCAGAAACAAGATTCCAGCCCATCGTTGTCGTGTCTGCATAATCAAAATCCTTCATGCTCAACGTTGCGGTTCGGCCGACTCACGGCGAGAGGCTGCTTGCGAGTTCTTTCAGGCGTGCCGCCGCCGCGTCGTTGTTCTTGGGAGAACTGTTCAGCGCGATGGCCTGCTTCAGGTAATCCACGGCAATTCGCTTGTCAGCTTTCTCGTCCCCGCTCTTGCGGCCGGCAAAGGAATCAGCCGCTGCTGAATAAGCCGCGTACAGGCTTTCCCGCCGGCCCAGCGTAAGCTCCGAAACCGTCTGGATGTATTCGTCCGCCTCCTTGCGCGTCGCATTCGGGCTGGCGCGGAGAATGGCCCCGCAGGCCTCCAGCAACAATCCCGGGCGGTTTCCCGGCCTTTGCGACGAATAGCTCAGGTTATTATCCCGGATCAGCGTTTCGATATAGCGCAGCGTCTCGCCGAACGTGGGCATCCAGCGGGCATATTCGACATGAATCTGCCGCTTCTGGTCCGGCGTCAGCCAGTCACGGGCCAACAGGGCTTGGACAATCGCGGCGGCCTCTGCGTTGCTGTTTGAAGCGTTCAGGAATGAGGCGGACGGGCGGACGGGCGGCAAGGACCTGCCTTTGGGCCGCGGCGTCAGTTCCAACCCGTTCACGTCGCCCGCCGGGATGACGGAAAAGTCGAAAAACACGAACGGCACGGACCGGTCGTATTCGAACGCTTTTGGCGCGGGGACCACCTTCAACCCCGTGAACGCGTTCGTGCCGTCCAGCACGGACCAGGGCTTGCAGGCGAACGTGAAGGACCCGTCGCCGTTGTCGGTGTAGGCGCCTGCCGGAAGCGTGCGGTTTCCTGTCTTGACGAGGATGTCCGGCAACGGCACGCCAGCGGCGCGGGCCGCCTCGGACGGCTTCATGCGGAAACGAAGCACGTCATCCTTCGTGTAATCGAACTTGAAGGGCCACTCCTGCAAGGCCGTCACCGTGGCGGCCCGGACCCAGCGGCCGCCGGACTGAACGGTATACTCGGTCTTTTCCCCGCGTATCGATTTCCACCAGTCGTCGGCGATCTTGACGTCGCGGGGCGGCTCCTGCTTCCTTTTTGCCGGGTTCAGCTCGCGTGCCGCCGCCTCCATGTAATCGGCGAATGCCGCGCGCAGCCGCTCCACCAGGATGCGCGACTGCGGGTGCTTCACGGTCTTCAGCGCCTCGTCCAGACAGCCCTGCAATTCCTTTTCGAGCCCGAGGTTGCGCAGGAGCAGGCCGGCTTCGTGGTTCTCGTCGAAGTCCACGGTACGCCGCTCCTTGTACCACGCCGAGCGGATCGTGCCCCGGAACTTCTCGATGGCCGGGGCGGCCTCGCGGAACGTCCGGCGCAAGTAATACTTCCGGAGTTGCTCCACGTCCTGGTCCGGATTCCACATCAGGCGGCTGATGACCCAGGCTTCCTCGGCGGCGCCAAGATCCTCGGCCTGTTCGTCGATGTTGTTTTCCGCCGTGATACGTAGCGCGCCTGCATCCGCCATGGCCCGTAGGTCAAACGCCAGAACCTCGGCAATGGGGTGGATCTGGAGCGTCAGGCCGTAGTAGTCGCGGAGGATCACCTGATCGCTCTTGGCCCGCCACCCCTTGAGCAGTTGCCACCAGTGGTTGTTCACGGGCGAAAAGATCGGCGACTTCACATCCTTGCGCACATAGGGGCAGAGCCACGGCCGGATGTTCGGCCCCACCTCGATCGCCGGCAGCGGCGCGGCGAAAAAGTAGGCGAAGGTGCTGGTCACGAAGCCCGGCCGGAACTCGGCCAGGTTGTCCGCCACGCGCTGGAGGAACAGGTAGAACTGCGTGGAATAATACTCGTTGAAGTTTTTCGGTGTGAGCGTGCGTCCGTCGGGCGTCTGGATCGGAGCGGAGCAGTACGGGCACTCGCATAGCCCCCAGTTGTCGTCCGGGCCGATCATCAAAACCTGCAACGTCGAGCTGGACGAGTTCAGCCGGTTCCTCCTGTGGCTGACGTAAATCTCATAGAGGTCAGGATGATTGAAGCACATCTGGTGTTTATATTCGTTCCACTTCTCCGGTCGCTTGCCGTCGATGAGGGGATAGAACTTCTTGTAGGGCCCAGACTCGGAAACGGGTACGCCTGAGTTATACGACAAGGAGAAGCAGTGTCCGCCAACCTCAGTGTAGCCGCCCCAGGCCTGGGCATCAAAAGCCACATGGTTGAAATTACACTTGTTGCGCACCAGATTCCGGGCGGAACTGAGCCAGCCGCGCAGGATCATGCGCGGCTTGTCCAGCGTGTCCGCCCAGACGACGGCCAGGTCCGGATTCGGCGTGTAGACAGCGCCCAGTTCCTCGATGCTCCATCGGGGGAAAATTACGTCGGTGTTGTTTTCAAGGAAGGCATAGATCCCGTTCAGGGTCCCCTTGGGGATCGCGCCGAAAATATAGATGTCGCCGTCCTTCACGCGAATGGCGTAGCCGTCCAGGCAGTCGCCCTCGGCCAGCTTCGCAAGGTCCTGGGGGAAGTGTTTCTTCGCGTAGCTGGCGCCCAGGAAGATCTTGACGTTATTCTCCGCGCCGGGGGTCTCCCGGATGGGGAAGTCCGCTCCGGTGATCATGCCCAGCAGAAGCCTCAGTTCCGCCGCCGCGTTCGCGTGGACCAGGTTCTCGTTCCCTTTTTGCAGGCGGGTCTCGAGCAGGCGGTCGGAATTCTTGACGAAATTCCCGATGCGGTTCGCGTCGCCTTCGGTTGTCACCACGATCTCGGCCAGCGCCTTGCCGCCTTTTGCAATCTGTATCGGGCGGGCAATCCGGCCTTCCTGGGGGTTTTCAAGGAAACGGGAAGAGTCGCTGTAGTCCGGTTTGTAGGACTCGATGAAATTTGTCCAGGCGTTCACCAGTTTCTCGTCCGGGTAGTTCTTGCGCATGCCCTTGACGAAGCGGGGATTGGCGATGGTAATGACGCTCTTCTTGTCGTCGGGAACCCCGCGGTTGTCGTAGGTGAACTCCAGCCAGGCGACGCGTTCCATGTCGAACCCCTTGTTCCCGGTGTGGTCCTCGTTCTTCATGTCCCAGGCAAAGGTCGACCAGCCGTCGGCGCGCTTCTCGCCGGGATCCACATGGTTCAGGAAATGGGTGGAGGGGACCCCGCGCCGCGCCCAGTGCACGGGACCATTGTCGAACAGCGCAATGCCGAAGTTGTCCATGAATGCATTGAACTGGTAGCTGAACCAACCCGTGCGGGGCATCTCCCGGCCGGCCAGCACTTTCGAACCCGCGGCGGGCTCGACCTTGCCCAGGAAGGTGAATACATTGTTGTCGTAGGCGTCGATTTTGAGTGGAAGCCGCACGATGGCGGGCCGGGGCGAGGCGCTGTTCGTCGCCGGCCGGAATGGTTCGTAGGTGATTTCCAGAGCCGGCGTCTCTTCGCCGTCGATCGTGACGGTCTTCCCGCGGATCGTCACCCCATGCGGCGCGTTGGTTTCGGTGGCGACGATTTCCCAGCCCTTGACAGGGATGGGCGTGACCTCGGTTTGCGCGCCGATCACCCAGTTCGAGGCGTTGACATTCGGCAGGCTCGTGGTCACGTCTGCGGCCAGCCCGCGCGCCATCATGCCCGCCGCCAGGATCAGTGCCCCGCTCAGTCGTGTCTGCATAATCGGATTCTTTCCTTTTGCGGCATCAGGGAACCTCTTGCAACAACTGCGGCCCCGGAAGTCCCGCGTGCTGGCGCGAGACAAAACGATAGGCGTGACTCTCGCCGTCGATGGTCAGCATGACCGTGACGGACTGATCGGGCTGCAGAAAATCGCCGAGACGCGGCAATGTGAACATGAACCGATCGCCGGCTTTCGCGCCCGGCGCATGATGGTGTCCGGCGATGAGCGTTGCGGCTTCGGGGTCACATCCCCGTCCGGAATCCAGGTTTCCGGGGGCGTTGCGCCAGGTGAGTTCGTCCTCGCACCAGCCGGTTCCCAACCGTCCCGGCCCGGGCGCATAGCCCTTGTTCAGCGCCCAGAGTTGCAGGGTGCGGGCCCAGGGTCCGCCCGCGATGCCCCATCCGGGATCCGTGGCGGCGGTTATCACGACGGTTGCCGGCGCCTCCGGACGATACCGGAGAGCGGAAAGATCGAACCGGATCCAGGTCTTGCAGGACGCCGCTCCGGTTGTCGTGGCATTCGCTCCATGCACGGTCAGCGTGGAGAAGGTTGCCGTCGTCGCATCGGCATTCGAACCGGCGGCGTCGCCATGGGAGACGGTGGCGTTTTGCACGGCGCCCCGGGGATCGAGCAGTTGCAGGTCGAACAGCGCGTAAGTCGGCGTGTATCCCTCCGGTTCGGGATAGTGTCCCTCGGGATAGCCAAGACTGATGCGCGTGAAACGGCGCGGATCGAAACCCGAGGGAGGATCGGGGAACAGGGTGACGGTATAGCGGTAGCCTCCCTCCGCATCGCGCTCGGGCGAGACGGCGGGCATCCATACCTGCCGTTCCATTTCGTCATGCCCCAGGCTCAAAGCCGGCGGCGGCAGGTTCGCTTCGGCAGTCCGACCGACGGGCCGGAGGCGCGCGACGAATGTCCACCCCGTGCGATCCGTGACAGCCTTCTCAAAGTTGCTGAACAGCGGTTTGCTTTGGACGGGTTTTCCGTCGATCGAGACAACCGAAACGGCCATCGGCATGCCGCCCTGGGAGAACATCGAAAACGGTTCGAAACGTCCCATCGCCGCATTCTTAAGCATCGCATCCCGGTTCTGTGTTTGATCGGGCAGCGGACCGTCCATCCATCCCGCGAAGGTTTTTTCCAGACGGACGACGTTCGCGCGGGCAACGGGATGCCGAACTTGCGCTTTGGCATCGAGCAAGAGGGCGTAAAGCGCCTGGCGGCGCTCCATTTGCGCCGTGATGCGCCCCAGGTCGGAAAAGGCTTCATACGCTCTTTGCCTGTACCACCAGACGCGGATCTCGCCGAAAAAGCGTTCCATCGACGGCGCGCCTTCGCGGAACGTCCGCCGCAGGTAGAGCTTGCGAAGCGCCTCGACATCCGCCTCGGGATTCCAGTAAACGCGGCTGGCGACCCAGATGTCCATCTGCTGAAACGCGGAGTGCAGGTTGCTCTCGTTGGCGAATCGGGTGACGCCCATCGGCCGCAACGCGCGCACGTCCCAGGCAACGATTTCGGCGAACGGGGGGCCATCCGGAAGCATGGCATGGTAGTCGCGCAGCACGGCCAGATCGGTGATGCGGCTCCAGCCGTAAACAGTGTCCCACCACCGGGTGTAGGTGGACGCAAACAGAGGATTGCGATAGTCGCGGTGACGCAGTTGCCCGCCGCCGCCGTAGGGACAGATCCAGGGTTGCACGAGGGTCTGGAAGGGTGGCGGCTCCGCCGCGAAATAGTACGCGTAGGTGCTGAACCGGGCATCCGGGAATTCGGCCGCCAGGGCGCGGGCCATGTATTCGAGCAGCAGGTAATACTGCGTTGTGCGGAAGGTCAGCCCCTCGCGCACGGCATGCTGAACGGGGATCTCGCGCCCATCGGGCAGTTGGATCGTACGCAGGCAGCGTTCGCAACGGCACAGTCCGTAGTTGCGATCCGGTCCCGGATCTTCGACACCCAGCCGGAGCGCGCTCAGCGGAGCGCCGGGATCTTTCGCACGCTGGTCGCGAAAGAAGTCGACGGCTCGCTTTGCGTAGGCGGCGGGAAGCTCGGGATGCGTCATGCAGATGTTGTGCTGGTAGTGCTCGATCTTTTCCGGCTGTTTCAGTTCCCCGGTCGCGGAGTCGGGTATCCAGGGCAAGTAGGGCTTGGCGGGTTCCGGCAGAAAAGTGCCGAGCATGTGCCCGCCAGCCTCGCGCCAGCAGCCCCACTCCGCTTTCTTCGGCGAGGGCCCGGGCGCGACCACAAAGTTGCAGCGGTTGCGCATCCGCCACATCCAGCCTGCGGTTGGCCCGTCTTTCGTCTCCTCGTAATGCCCCAGCCAGCCGCGCTGGATCGTGCCGGGTTTTTCCAGCGCGTCGGCCCAGACCGCGTTCAGATCGGGATTGACCGTGAAGACCGTGCCGAGATCGGAAAAGCTGTGAGCCCAGATCAGGTCGGAATTGTTTTCGAGGAAGGCATAGACCCCGTTGAGCGTCCCCTTGGCCGTGGCGCCGAAGATGTAGATGTCGGTGCCGCGCGCCCGGACGGCGAACCCGTCCAGCGCCTCGCCATCGCCGAGCCGCGCGAGATCGGCGGCGAAGCGCGGTCGGGCGAAGTGGGCGCCGACGAACAGACGCGTCCGCTCGCCCGGCGTGGGGGCTTGCACGACGGGAAAGTCCGCTCCGGTCAGGGTGTCCAGCCAGAGCTTGAGTTCCGCGACGGCGTTGCTGACAACCCGATGCCCGGTATGCCGCATGACCGCGACCTCGGGCGGATAGTCCGCGCGGCCCAGCGTCGCTTCGGGCGTGTGCAGCGCGGGGTCGAGGTCGGCCACGATCTCGGCCATTGCCTGGCCGCCGCGCGCCAGCGGCAGCGGTTTGGCCACACGCCCCCCGCGCGGCGGCCCGAGCATCCATTCGCTGTCCGAATAATCCGGGGCATACTCCGCAACGAACCGTTCATAGCGCTCGCGCCAGTCGGCGGTATAGACCACGAATTCCTCGGCCGTCATCTGGTTGGCGCGCGGATTCGAACCGATGGGCTCAATCGACTCAAGAGCGGGAACGAACGGGGCCTGGTCAGACCGGAGCCCGGCAGGCAACAGCAGCAACGCGAGGGCGCCTGCGATCCTGCAGCGGACAAAAGCGAGTTGACATGTGTTCAGCGAACGCATGGTGTATTTCTTCCTTGTTTCATGCTGCGATGTGCTTCCGGCTGAAGGGTGTGTTGATTTATTCGACAGGCGGAAGCCTGTCAGGGGCTTCAGCCCCGGCTTCAACGCCAAGTCCGCTTTTCTCAATCTGCCCTCGCCGCATGCTCTGCTTACTCCTACCGTTCGTTTTGGTGATCGCCTAGCGTAGCACAATCATCGATCCAACCGCTTCGATGCGGTAGCATCCCAGGTCGTACGGACGATTCGGCTTGCGCAGTTGGCCGTCGAGATAATCCGCGACCTCAGTCAGCGCGACACCGGCCTGGCGGCATGGCGAGATTCCCCGCAAGTGGTAGTCCCCGCCGTTCAGGTTCTTGAACAGCGGATCGCCGCCGAGATTGTTGTGGCCGGCCGGTTTCGGCATGGCGAGCGTGTAGGCGACCGTTCCCCCCGTGAAATCGAGGTTGTTTACCGTATACCGGGTCGCGACGGGGCCGTTGCCGTAGACGATGCTGTTGGTGATGGCGCCGGCCGTCATGTAGACGCCATGCCCCGTGGCGGCGGTTCGGTTCGTGTTGGCGGCCACCGTGCAGTTCAGCACGCACGCGCTGGCATCCCGGACTTGAACGCCGCCGCCGACACCGCCGCTGGTTCCGGTCGAGTTATCGACGATCAGCGCGTTGATCAGCACCGTATTCGGCCCCATTAGGACGCCGCCGGCATTGCCGTTGCTCGTGCGATTGAGGCGGATGATGCAATTGCGGACCGTGGCGTTGCCGGAGGCCAGGTTGAGGCCGCCCGCAGCCGTCTGGGCGCTGTAGTTGAGCACACAGGCGCCAATCTGGTTATCCGTCACTTCGCAGCCGACGAGTTGCGCGCCGCCGTCCAGCGCGACACCGCCGCTGACGCTGGGGGGATATTCGACGCCGAGGGCCGAATTGGCGCGGATTGTGGAGTTTGAGAGGATCGCGGCGGAACCCGAAAGGTAAACGGTTCCGTTCGCGCTTCGGGTTTGATTGTCGAAGATCCGGCAGTCCGACATTGTGCCGCCCGTGATCAGCACCGTCGACCCGGTGCGGGTCCACGCGTTGGCGCTTGCGGTCCGGTTGCCGCGGATGTCGGTGTCGCGCACCGCTCCGCCGCTTTGCAGGACCATCGCCTCCGGCGAGGCGGCGCTCGCCGACCAGCCGTTGGTCACGATGCAATTGGAGACCGTGCCTGCCGCAATCTCCAACCCGTACCCCTTGGCCACGGCCGCCGCCAGATTGCGTCCCCTGGCGAGCGTCAGGTTTTCGACCGCCGCGCCCGCCGCCGCGATGCGAAGCACGCGCCGGGTGTGATTGCCGTCGATCACCGTATCGCCGGGGCTCGTCCCCTGCCCCACCAGCCGCACGTGCCGGTTCAGCAGCACTAAGTGATCGTTTCCGGCGCCCAGTCCGTTGGCCGCACCATACGTGCCGGGCTGCACCTTCACCGTGCCCGGCTCCGACTCGGTCGCAAAGACCGCCGCGATCGCCGCGTGGAAGTTGGTCGCGGCGGTGGCCGGAGAGGCGAAGGGCCAGACATGGCCGCCATTCAGCGCAACATGGACCGTTGTCGGAAGCACGCGAACGGCATCCTGCTCGATCGTGTAGGCCTCCCGGTCGTCGTCGTAGCGGATCGTCAACGCAACATCGTAGATCCCCGCCCCCGTGAAGGTGTAACTCCAGGTATCGGTCAATACCGTCTCGGTATTCGTTGTGACGCCGTCGGTCACGGTCCAAGTGTAGTCCGCGATCCCGGTGGCGGGGGCGGCCAGCGTCGTGAACGTGGTTGTCAGCGGCACGGCGCCCTGGGCGCCGGAGGCGATGAAGATCGCGCATTCGGGCTCGGTGGAGGGGACGGCCTCGTAGCAGCCCATGTCGTAGCCCGTGCTCTGCGGACGCGATACGCCGAGCAGGTCGGTGCTGATCGCGGCGAGGGTCGCGCCGGTGTCGCGGCATGGCGAGCCGAAACGGAGTCGGAAATCACCGTCGGCGGCATCGGCAAAGCGCGGATTGCCCGGGACGTTCCCCGCGCCGTTGGCATCCGAAGCCGGCGTCACGCAGGAGTACGCGACTGTGCCGCCCGTGCGGAGCAGGTTACCGCCGGTCAGCGCCGTTTCGCCGATCCCGTTGGCGTACAGGATGAGGTTTGTCGCGGTACCGGCGGTCATCGCAAGACCATGCCCGGCGGTCTTGGTTTCGGCCACGTTGCCGTACAGCGTGCTGTTGAGGATCCGGGCCGACGCGCCCTGCATGTAGATGCCGCCGCTGGCGCCGCCGAGCGAGCGGTTGCCCGCGAACAGGCAGTTCTCGACCCGCGCGCTGGCGCTGTAGAGATGGACGCCGCCGGCATTGCCGCTGACCGTCGTATTGTCCGAGACCGTGCAGTTCAAAAGCTTCGCGGCCCCGCTGTAAAGGTAGACGCCCCCCGCCACGTAGGTGATATTCTGCGAGGCCGTTTCGGCGTAGTTGCCCGTGATCGTACACCGCTCAACCCGAGCACCGTTGAAGACCGTGACACCCGCCGCGCCGCAGAGAGCGGACCCGGACACCTCATACTTCAGCAGCCTGTTGCCCGCCACTCGTGAATCGAGCAGTTGCACGCCCGAGCCGTCCAGGTAGACCGTGCCCCGCCCGCGGGCCTGGTTGTTCGAGGCCACGCACCCCGTCATGGTTCCGCCGACCATGTGGAGCGCGACGGCATGGTTCCAGGCGCTGCCCGCCGTAACGCGCGTGTTGCGGATCTGACTCATCGCGATGACGCCGCCCGTGATCTTCACCGGATGGTTTCCCAAGATCGTCGTGCAGTCGGTCACGATGCAGTTCGTCACCGTGCCGGCCTTGAGCAGCAGCGCATAGCCGACGGTATCGTCCAGACTGTATTGCGGGTTGTCGCTGGCATAGGCCTCCGCCAGGATGAGTCCGTCGATGACCGCTCCCGTGTCGTCCACGATGAGCAGCCGCCGCGTCCCGGTAAAGCCGCCAACGGCCTGCTTGGGTTTGATGCGGACCGTGGCGGCGGCGTCTGCGCGGGCGATCCGGATGGCGTTCGTGACCGGGACACCGGTGTAGTTCTGAAGGTAATACGTGCCGTCGCTCATCAGGACCGTGTCGGTGTCCCCGGCAAGCGCGATCGCCCGCTCCAGCGTGGCGAGGGCATCCGTCGTCGGATTGCTCCCGCCGTTGCCGTCATTTCCGCCTGTTGCGACATAGTACGTCGCCGCCTGTGCCAGCGAGAACGTCGCCACGGCGACCATGCCCGTCAGTATCCATCGCATCTTCCGAGTGATCGTATTCATTCCGTTTTCCCTTTGTTTGCCGAAGCGTTGTACCGTGAACGCCTCACTTGTTCCCCGTCTCGCCCCCTTCGAACTTGCGCGCACCCGCCATGTATTCGTTCCATTTTTCGCGAAAGCGCGCCAGCAGCCGCGCCGACTCGGGATTCTTGACCAGTTTGGCGGCGGCGTCAAGGTTGTCGGCAAGGTCGTCGGCCACCGTGCGGCGGGCATTCCCGCCGGAGGGCGTGCGGAGCGCGAGGCGGCCGAAGTCGTTCAGATCCTCGAACTCCATCGGCTTGAACGGCGCGTAGTCGCGGTACACGAGGCCGTAGAGCGTCGCGAAGAACCGCTCCATCTCCGGCGCGGCTTCGCGGAACGTGCGGCGCAAAAAGTACTCGCGGAGATCCGCCACCTCATGGCCTGGCTCCCACATGAGTCGCGTGACAACCCAGCGTTCCATCATGCACAGGGGGCTACTATCGCCTTCCAGGATCGCTTCGCTCATGCCGTGCTGCGCCTCGATGGCCAGGTCGTACTTGAACACATCGGCCCACGGACGGGCCGGAACGAAGAGGAAGTATTCGTACAGACCGGTCGAGACGTCCATCTGGCTCCAACGAACCATCTCGCGCCACCAGGTGTCGTTGATCGGCGCGGTGATCGGTTGGAAGTAGTCCTTGCGGATGTAGGGGCAGAAGCGGATGTTGTAGTTGCGCGAGATGTTGATGCGCGGAATGGGGGTCATCCAGAAATAGGCTATGGATTCGATCCGGGCGTTGCGATTTGCATACACGTTCACCGCGTTGATCATGGCGCAGCCATTGGCGTAGAACTGCGTGGAGAGAAACTCCTGCTCGGTACGCTGCACGAGGGACCCGTCCGGCAGCCGGATCGGCGTCGCGCATTCGGAGCACTGGCATACCTTGCGGGTGTCCTCGACCCACAGGCCGTGTACGTCGTACGAATTCCAGGCGAACCCCTCGCCCGCCGGGAACTGGCCGCTGTAATCGCCTGTGGCCGGACTGAACCCGGATTTGGACACGTAGTCTTCCTTGGCTTTCTCGAGCACGCGGATCAGGCACGGGTGCCCGGTGTAGCATCCCGGCAGCATCGGCTTGCCGTCCTCGCCGATCCCCCACGTTTCATTCGGCTCGCCCTTGAGTCCGTTCGATCCCGTGCCATAGCCCCACCAGTGATTGCAGGAACGGCCGCGGTACCCGGCGTACTCCCAGTTGCCCCAGACACTGGTCCGCGCGGCACGGTTGCGGTCGTTGTGCCAGCGTGGGACGCCGGACACGCCCCACACCTTGAGCGGCGGGACGTTGCGGTAGTCCCGGCCCCAGACGATATCGAAGTTGCCGGAGGGCGACCCGTCGAACACGGCTCCGGCACCCTCCGCGTCATCCTTCTCGGCATTGGCGAAGATCACGTCCGTGTTGTTTTCCAGGAACGTGTAGATGCCGTTGGCCAGCCCGCGCGCCGGTCCCGCGAAGTTGAACGGCGCGGCGTAGATGTATACGTTGACACCGTCGGAGCGGATCGCGCATCCGGGGGTGCCCGCAAGTGCCTTCATATCGGCATCGTAACGCTCGCGATCGATCTCCCGGTAGGCCCCGCCGCCGATGACCAAAGCATTCGCCACGTCTTTCGGCGGACGCTTTTCAATCACCGGGATCGGGACGCTCGCGACATACTTCCGGCCGAGCAGGTCGACCATCTGTTCAACGGCACGACGCACCACGATATGGTATTGCGGCAAAATCCCTTCGAAGTCGACATAGACCGCCCCGCGCGGCACGTGGTCCGCGATGAACCGAACCGGTCGCTCGAGGCGGTTCGTCGCGGGCGCGTCGAGCGCCGCCTGGCCGCCGGAGGTGTTGACGAGCGGCCATTGCCCTCGCTCGGACATGAATTTCTTGTAGGCGGGAATGTCGCCGCCCGCCAGCATGAGGCCGCGGGTCACCTTGGGCGCGGCGATGGTGACGACAACCTCCTTGCCCTCCGGAATCTTGGCGTTGTTGTAGTAGAACGTCCAGTGCGTGAGCTTCGGGTGGAAGGCGCTCTTGTTCCCGGACGGGGCGCTGTTGACGATGTCGTAGCCGAAAAGGCGCCAGCCCGCCGGCGCCTGGGCGCCCGCTTCCAAGTTCTGCGTAAGCATGGCCTGCATCACACCCCACCGTCCCCAGTCCTCGAAATCGTGCGTGGCGCTGTAGAGCCCGATGCCGAACGTGTCCAAGGGGCGGTTGAGCTCGGCGGCGTCGGTGCCCCACAACATCGGCTTCCGGTCGCCCAGGAGCGGACCGACGCCTGTCGGCACCTGGATCTTCGCGAAGAAGGTCATCGTGTTGTAGTCCGTGGCGTCGAACGCGAACGGGAACTTGAGATAGCAGCGCGGTCCGCGCGTCAACGTGATGCGGAGTGCGTCGACGTCCTGCCCGTCGAGGGACACCTTCACCTGCTCTACCTTGAATCCACCATCGGTGTCCTTTTCGGCTTGCGGACGCAACTCGTGGCCGGCCATTGGCAGGGCCACGCTCGGGAAATCCTGCGGATTGGCGTCGACGAAGGCGCGGATGTCCGCGATCCCGTCGGACACGATCAACGGACGCTCCTCGGCAAAGGCCTGCTTGCGGATCCACTGGCGCCGGGGCAGGTCGGTAAAGCGCGCCTTCGGGGCGCTGCGCCTGAACATCAGATCGAAGATCACATACTCCTGCTCGAAGTCGGCGCCGGCGGCCGGATCGGCCACGATCTGGATCTCGCGCAAGACCGAGCCCTTCCGGGCCGGGAATGCGATTTTGTACGCCTTGAATCCGTCGAGGCACTTCGTAGCAGGGTCCTCATGCTTCTCCGTGAGGAGCGCTCCGACGCCGTCGGCGACGATTTTAAGATGCGCGCCCGCGTTGCGCGCGGTTGCCTTCATCTTGAAGGAAAGCTCGATCAAGTCATCCGCCGGTGCGTTGAGCTTGTGGATGACGATGGAGCGGACGGCTTCGTCCTTCTCAGCTTCGGACGAGAAGGCGAGCGCCCCCGTGTTCTTGACGGGATCGATCAACTTGGCGGTGATCGCCTGTTCGATCTTCGCCTTCGCGATGGGGCGTATCCGGAGCGCGAGCGCGTATGCCCCGTCATAGCGCAGCCAGAAATAGTCGGGCACGCGGGTGTTCAGGGCGTAGTCGCGGATCTCGCGCCGCGGCACGCAGTCGGGAGGCGGCGCGTAGTAATCTTCGATGTAGACGTCGGGCGGAAGCGTTCCGCGTTCGGCATCGGGCGGCGGCAGGGATGCCGCGATGACGGCGGAGCCGCAACCCAGCAGGCTAACGAGATGAAGGATGTTTTTTTTCATGATCAATGATTTTGGAATGCTTGACAAGCGTCGTGGAAGATACGTTCGACAGGGGGCTGTCGGCCGTTCGAGACGGACGACGCCCCCGACAACCGGCACTCACCGGAAAATCAGCGCCGTCCCTGCCGGCATGAATTCAAAGGCACCCAGGTCCACCGCCTTGCCGATGACCCGTCGGCGCCCGCTATAATCGAGGCCACGGGTATTGGGGTCGGCAGGCAGCATCCAGGCGAATCCACCGATTCCGTAGTCGATGCAGGGGGACGAGCCCTGGAGACGATACGGCCACTCCCCCGAGCCGACAAAAAGCGGATTTGTGTCGAGGTTGTCCTTGCCCGCGACAACGGCGCTTGCGGCAATCAGCGAATTGGTAGCCTTGTTGTCGCTTCCCGCCGAGGGGTTGTTCCAGACGATCGTGTTGACCAGGGAAGAGTCGAAAGCCGCCCGACCCCGGCTCCCGTCCACCAGCGTGCTGTTGGTGATGGCCACCTTATACACGATCGCGCCTCCGGCATTGACTGCCGAGTTTCCCCTGAGCAGGCAGTTCAATAGCGACCCTCCGTTCACAACGCCGCCGTTGTACGCATCGCCGTACGTGTTGGACTGGATCAGGCTCTGGGTAACCCTGGCGCCGAAGATCACGCCCCCGCCGATGCGGCTGTTGGCATTGTTGGTAATGATGCATCGCAAAGCCGAACCGCCGAAAATCGCGGCGCCGTTGTACGAAGCGGTGTTACCAGTCAACACGCAATCGCTCAGCGTGCAGAGGTAGGAGCCCCCGCCATGTTGGGTTGTGGACTTGTTGAAAGCCAGCTGGCAATGGCTCAGCGTGGCGCTAGCCGCGCCTCCGCCGGCATATTCGCAACTGTTGCTGACGAGGGTGCAATACGACAGGGTTCCGGCATAGGCTCCGCTTCCAATGCGGGCGAAGTTGCCCACGAAACGGCTGTCGTCGGCCGTGCTGCCGTACGTCCCTCCTCCGTTGCCCGACGCCCCTGTCCTGTTATCCGTGATATCGCAATCCCGAAGCGTGCCGCCGTAGACACCTCCTGCACGGGAAAGGGCATAGTTAGCAACGATGGAGCAGTGCGAGAAGACGCCGCCGCCGTAAACGCCGCCACCGTAATCAGCCGCGTTATTGGCCACAATCACACAGTTGGAGAACGTCGCCCCTGTCCCGCCCGTCCCCAAGTAGGCTCCTCCGCCATACTTAGCTGTCGTGGCTGATGTCGCGCCGTTTGTGAGTTTCATGCCGATAAGCGTCGCTTGGGCGGTGACGTAAAGACACCGGATCGCCGCAGTGCCGTTGATCGTTACGCCGGGCGCATGATGGGCGCCGACGATCACGGCCGCATTTTCTTTCGTCCCGCTCACACTGCGCAGGGTGATCGCCTTGTTCAGCACGATGCGATTGGTCGCGCCGGCGCCGCTCACGAACGTGCCACCCGCATTGCAGACAAAGCCATCCTCGATCCAGACGGTGTTGCCACTGCTCGATGCATTGATGGCCCCCTGGATCGTCGTGTAGCCGACGCCGTACTCCGGGCTGTCCGCCCCGCTTGTCGAAACATACAGATAGCCCGCGGGGAGGTCCGCCCACAGCTTTGCGGGCAGAACAAGCAGCGCGAGAAGCCCCGCGACCCGGCAGCAGGCAGGCGTGAATCGAGCGTGGTGCGTCTTCATGTCATGTTCCTTCGTGGTGCATTCATCTGTTCCGTTCAGGCACAGTGCCTTGTTGCGACCCGCTTACTTGTCCCCCATCTCGCCGCCTTCGAAATAGCGCTTGCGCGCAAGGTTGCCCTGCTGTTCGGCCAGGGTCGGCATCGCGTAGCGACGTCCGCGGGGATCAGTGAGCTGGAGATCGAAAACGGCGAATTCCGGGGTGGCGCCTGCGGCCGGCTTGCGCCACACGCCCGGCGGATAGCTCAGCCGGATGCGCGAGAACTTGGCGGGGACGAAGGGGGAGCCCGCCGCCTTCTCGATCCTTCGGCGGTACAGGAAGCTGCCATCCTTCTGCCGTTCGGGCGCGGCGGCGGGCGTCCAGAATGAACCGGCCTCGCCATCGAGTTCGATCAGGGAGGCGGGGTTCCGGTCGGCCGCTCCGTCGTTCAGCGGCAGGAAGGCGCTGTCGTTGCCCAGGCTCAGATGCGGCAGCGGGAATCCGTTGGTGGCCGCGGCGCCAATCGGACTGATGCGCAAACTGAAGGTCCAGTCCTTGAAGTCGGCCGTCGGGGCATCGGCGGCCGTGATCAGATTGGCGCCTTCGCAAGGCGCGCCGTCGTCGAAGGCCAGGTAGCTCACCGGCAGCGGCGTGGCCTCGTAAGCGAAGGCGGAATACCGCACGTGCCGCCCCAGCTTCGCGTTGGCGAGCATGGCGTCGGCGGTCGCCTCCTCGGGGTCGAGGTGGAACCAGATGGCGAAGGTCTTGCGCAGGCGGGCGATATTGGCGCGGGCCAGCGGATGGCGCGCCTGCTCCTGGGCGCGCTGGAGGTGGCCATAGAGCTTCTCCTGCTGACCCATGCGGTCGACGATCCAGCCGAGGTTGACGAAATCCTCGCGCTTGAGGCCCGACGCGGTGTACCACCACTTGCGGGTTTCGCCGAAGAAGCGCTCCATCTCCGGCGCCCCCTCGCGGAAGGTCCGCCGGATGTACAGCTTCCGGAGCGCCTCGACATCGGCCTCGGGATTCCAGTAGATGCGGTTGGCGACCCAGAAGTCCATCTGCATGAAGGCGGTGTTCAACGCCGTCTCGTTGCCGAAGCGCTTCACGCCCATCGCCGCGAGGGCGCGGACGTCCCAGGCGAGGATTTCGGCGAAGGGGCGGCCGTTGGTGAGCAGACCATTGTAGTCGCGCAAGACGGTCAGGTCGGTGATCCGGCTCCAGCCGTAGGCGTACTGCCACCACTTGGCGTTGGTCTCCCAGAAGAGGGGATGGAGATAGTCGCGGTGGACGAGCTGTCCGCCGCCGCCGTAGGGGCAGAGCCACGGCTGCACGCGCGTCTGGAAGGGTGGCGGCTCGGCCGCGAAATAATAGGCGTAGGTGGTGAGGCGGGCGTCGGGAAACTCCGCGGCCAGGCCGCGTGCGATGCTTTCCAACAGGAGGTAAAACTGCGATGTCCGGAAGGTCAACCCCTCCTTCACGGCATGCTGCACGGGAATCTCCCGCCCGTCGGGGAGCCGGATCGGCCGCAGGCAGCGCTCGCAGCGGCAGAGGCCGTAGTTGCGGCTCGCGTCGGGGTCCTCGACCCCGAGCCGGATCGCGCTCAGCGGCGCCTGCGGGTCTTTCGCGCGCTGGGCTCGGAAGCTCTCCACGACTTTCCGCGTGTAGGCGGCGGGGAGGTCGGGGTGCGTCATGCAGATGTTGTGATGGTAGTGCGCGATCTTTTCCGGCTGCTTCAGCTCGCCGGTCGCGGGATCGGGAATCCAGGGAAAGTAGGGCTCGGCGGGCTCGGGGAGAAAGGTGCCCAGCATGTGGCCGCCCGCCTCGCGCCAGCAGCCCCACTCGGCGACCTTGGGCGAAGGTCCCGGCGCGACGATGAAGTTGCTGCGGTTGCGCATCTGCCACATCCAGAAGGGCGAGGGTTCGCCCTGCTGCTCCGCGTAATGCCCGAGCCAGCCGCGCTGGATCGTCCCCGGAATCTCCAGCCCGTCGGCCCAGACCACGTTCAGGTTCGGGTTGACGGTATAGACGGTGCCGAGGTCGGAGAAGCCATGCGCCCAGATCAGGTCCGAGTTGTTTTCGATGAAGGCGTAGACGCCATTCAAGGATCCCTTGGCGGTGGCGCCGAAGATGTAGACGGTGTTGCCCTTGGCTCGGACGGCAAAGCCGTCGAGCGCCTCGGCCGCACCGAGCCTGGCCAGGTCGGTGGCAAAATGCGTCCGGGCGAAGTTCGCGCCGACCAGGATGCGGGTGCGTTCGCCGGGCGAAGGGCTTTTCACGACGGGGAGATCCGCGCCGGTCAGCTTATCCAGCCAGCGCTTGAGCTCGTTGACGGCGTTTCCGACGATGATGTGCCCGGTATGCCGCATGACCGCCACCTCCGGCGGGTACTCGGCGCGCCCCAGCGTCGCATCGGGCGTGTGCAGGGCCGGATCAAGATCAACGACGATCTCGGCCGCGGCCTTGCCGCCCCGGGCGAGGGGCAGCGGATTCACGAGGCGTCCCTGGCGCGGCGGCCCGAGCATCCCCGCGCTGTCCGCATAGTCGGGCGCATAGCTTTGCACGTACCGGCTGAACTGCTCGCGCCAAGCTTCGGTCTGGCGGGCGTGCTGCTTTTCGTCCATCCGGTTGGCGGCGGGATTGGAGCCAATCGGCTGCAAGCCGTCGATGGCCGGTACATGGACTTGCGGCGCCGCAAGGGCCAAGCAAGCCCCGAACGCCCAGAGGTTCAGCGCCATCCAGCAACTCACCCGTTTTTGCCTCGATCGAGCCATCGCTCCGCACCTTTCACGGCCGAATCACGCACGGCCCGCCGAAGCGGCCCGCGCCTGACACTTCTAGCACGTTATAGATTGAGGATAGTCGATCATATCGTTCAGTGTCAACCCCCCATCCCGTGCGCGTCAACTTTGTTGCCGCGCACCGAGGGTTCAGGAGACAGGGTTCAGGGTTCAGTGCGGCCTCTGGCCCGGCTGCGCCGGGCCCGTTGGATCGAGTAGGAGACTTGCGGCGCAGTTGCGCCCCTGCCGCCTGGCTAGTCCCAAAGCTTTGTCGCGAGCTTTGT